>CAJXEC010000141.1 GCA_913052165.1 uncultured Rhodospirillaceae bacterium | reverse complement strand
TCAATGGGGAAAACTGCATTAGCTACCAATATCGCTTTCCACATAGCGGAGTCCCTTCGGGAGGAGGTTGATAGCCACGGCTCAAAACAAGTTGTTGATGGGGGTATTGTAGCCTTTTTTTCTCTGGAAATGTCGGCTGAGCAACTGGCCACCAGAATCTTAGCAGAAAAATCCAGCATTGGCTCTGAGGCAATCCGAAGGGGAACAATGAGCAGTGAACAATGGGAAGCGCTGGTGGATGCAACACATAATCTTCAGAAGACAAAAATTTTTATAGATGACACGCCGGCACTCACCGTCTCAGCACTCCGAACCCGGGCGAGAAGGCTAAAAAGACAACAAGGTCTTGGCTTAATTGTAGTTGACTACTTGCAACTTATCTCCTCTTCCGCCTCCAGAAATGACAACAGGGTCCAAGAAATCTCTGAAATCACACGCGGCCTTAAAACCCTCGCAAAAGAATTAGATGTTCCCGTGATGGCACTCTCTCAGCTATCCCGGCAAGTGGAACAGCGTGAAGACAAAAGACCGCAACTTTCGGACTTACGTGAGTCAGGATCGATTGAGCAGGATGCTGATGTTGTCATGTTTATCTATCGAGAAGAATATTATAAAGCCAGACAAGAACCCTCAGAGGGCACGCCAGAGCATGAACACTGGCAAGTCGAAATGGAGCAGGTGCACGGTAAGGCTGAGGTAATAATTGCTAAGCAACGCCATGGGCCAATCGGCCGGGTGCTGGTCCATTTCAACGCTCTTCTTACAAAGTTTAGTAATCTTGCGAGACATGGATATGATGAGGCGGGCCACTTGAGATAGGAGATTGTTCTGCCAGAAAAGCACGGACTACAGCTTTCCATCAACTTGGAAGCAATAGCAAAAAACTACAGACTGATAAGGTCTTTGTCTGCTCCAGCAATTTGTGCTGCCGTGGTAAAATGTGATGCTTACGGTTTGGGCCTAGGCCCAGTAGCACGTCGCTTGTCGGAGGAGGGGTGCACTAACTTCTTTGTTGCCCTGCCTCAAGAAGCAATCAATTTGCGAGACAGTCTTCAGTCGCTTCGACGCAAGCACTCGATTTATATCCTTAGCGGAATGAATGACGATTTTAAAGATATTTGTGATGAATCAATTGCCCCAGTTCTTAATTCCTTGGAAGAAATTAAACTATGGCGCACCTATAAAGACCTGGTGGCCTCTGGTTTGCCTGCAATAGTCAATTTTGACACGGGAATGAACCGTTTGGGCCTTGACCGAGATGAAACGGAGCAGGTACTAGCAAACACAAGTCTTATTTCCCCAAGATACGTTAATTTCATCATGTCGCACCTAGCTTGTGCAGATGATCCAACTCACAAAAAAAATGAAGATCAACTCGATAGATTCTCAAATCTTGTCAACGTAATTGGGGGTCGATTCAAATATTCGTTTGCCAACTCTCCGGGAGTCTTTCTTGGCAGCCGTTTTCATTATGACATGGTCCGGCCAGGAGCTGCCCTTTACGGTATAGGATGTAATTCCAAAGACCGTAAAAAACTCTCTCCGGTCGTAGAATTAAAATCTGAAATTTTGCAAACTCGTTCTGTAACAACCGGCGAAACTGCAGGGTACGGAGCCGATGGACGCATCAACAGGCCAAGCCGGTTGGCCACAGTGGCCTTGGGTTATGGCGATGGTTTGTTCCGCCATCTAGGGAATTCTGGAAGGGGTTTTATTTCAGGCCAAGCGGTTCCTGTTTTAGGCAGAGTGTCGATGGACCTTGTGACACTTGACGTAACCGATGTTCCCGAGACACTCTGTAAAAAAGGGGATTGGGTAGAATTTATCGGCGCACATCAGTCTCCTGATGATCTTGCAGACTCTGCTGGGACTATAGGATACGAAGTTTTAACTGCGCTTGGCAATCGATTTCGCAAAGGTTACCTGGGGACAATCTCGTGAGATTCTTTATCTTTTTGGGAAAGCATTCGCTAAGTTTGTTCTCCACTATTGGCAGGATATCAATATTTACTATCACGGCCATCACAAGATGTTTTGTGCCACCTTTCTATCCCCGCTTAATAGCTCGTCAAATTGTTGAAATTGGGTTCTATTCTCTCCCGGTTGTAGGGCTTACTGCAATATTTACTGGCATGGTTTTAGCACTTCAAAGCTACACGGGCTTCGCACGCTTTAACGCTGAGGGCGCAATCGCAAATGTCGTAGTGCTGTCAATTACGCGTGAATTAGCCCCGGTTCTGGCGGGGTTAATGGTTGCGGGTCGGATAGGTGCAGCAATGGCAGCAGAGATCGGTACAATGAGAGTCACAGAACAAATTGATGCCTTATCTACCCTATCCACCAATCCATTTAACTACCTCGTTGTGCCGCGCATAATTTCTGGGACAATTGCGCTGCCATTTCTCGTAATTGTAGCGGATGTAATCGGCGTGATGGGTGGTTATTTAGTAAGCGTCCATAAGCTCGGATTTAATCCTACCCTCTATCTCCAAAAGACTTGGGAGTTTATTCAGCCAATAGATATAATTTCAGGACTAGTAAAGGCATCAGTTTTTGGTTTTATTATATCTCTTTTGGGATGTTATCATGGGTACCACTCCGAGGGCGGCGCCCAGGGAGTTGGCCGAGCAACGACTAATGCCGTAGTCGGAGCATCCATTTTGATATTGGCCGCCAATTATATGATAACCGAAATATTTTTCTCCAACATACAATGACGCAGAAAAAAAATAAAATTTCGATCAAAAATGTCAAAAAAACTTTTGGCTCAAAAATAGTATTAAACGGTTTAAACCTTGACCTATTTTCAGGCGAGTCATTAGTCGTCATAGGTGGGTCCGGCACAGGTAAATCCGTACTGCTTAAAAATATTCTCGGCTTACTTGAACCGGACAGTGGCAGCATTAAAATAGATGGATCGGAGATTGTCGGGATAAATAGCAAAGAAAAAGAGAAAACACTCTCCAAAATTGGCATGCTGTTTCAGAATGCTGCATTATTTGATAGCCTTTCGGTATGGGAAAACGTCGCATTTCCTCTAATTCAGGGCAAAAAAGCTTCCAAAGAGATGGCAAAGATCGCCGCTTTTGAAAAATTAAAAGCTGTTGGCCTTTCTGAGGAGGTTGCAGAGCTGTACCCTGTCGAAATTTCCGGCGGGATGAAGAAAAGGGTTGGCTTAGCTCGGGCCATAGTTACTGAACCCGAAGTTCTATTTTTTGACGAACCAACCACAGGTTTGGATCCGATCATGGGAGACATAATTAATGATTTAATTGTGTCTTGTGTGAAAACATTGGGCGCGACGGCTCTCTCTATCACCCACGATATGGCTAGCGCCTTTAAAATAGCTGATCGAATTGCGATGCTTTATCAAGGGAAAATTATTTGGGTGGGAGAAACCAAAGATATCAGAAATACTGGAAATGACTACGTTGAACAGTTTATAAATGGACGGGCTAACGGCCCAATAAAGATGGAATTTCGTCAAATTTAATATTTATTCGCTGGGTCCTTGCTCCAGCTTAGAGGGTTCGATAGGTGGCAAAGGACACGCCAATTTTTGTTTGCCAGAATTGTGAAGCTACTCATAGGAAATGGGTAGGGCATTGCGACAAGTGTGGCGAGTGGAATTCGGTAACAGCCTATTCGTCACCTCAAGGTGTCCCAAACGGGTTAGACTGGAGAAAAGGAAACCGGATTGAATTCCAGTCCCTGGACGAAGAAGTCATTGAAATACCTCGTTGGAAATCAGGGCTATCGGAATTTGATCGCAGCTGCGGTGGAGGACTGGTTCCAGGCTCCGCAATTTTAATCGGCGGAGATCCTGGAATAGGTAAATCAACATTACTGCTTCAAGTTTTAGGAAAACTCTCGAAGAAGACCCATTGCTTGTACGTGACTGGCGAGGAGTCGACAGATCAAGTTCGCTTGCGGGCCGATAGATTGGGTCTAGCCAAGGCCAATGTTTTATTAG
>CAJXEC010000140.1 GCA_913052165.1 uncultured Rhodospirillaceae bacterium | reverse complement strand
CTAAGTCATGAGTTCATCATTTTAGCGGACACTGGGGAAAGCCAGGTCTATTGTCACAGAGGTTTCTTGGAGTTTGGCGAGGGGGAACTAGAACGGGTGGAGGCCGCTCAACTGGAAAACCAAGTTTCGAAATGGACTTCTTTGTATGCTGCCACAGACGAAATGCATGATCCTGAAAAAGAGAAAGAGCTGAGAGATGACCTGATTTCGGCACGGGGTATTGAGGTCGGACACATATTTTATTTTGGAACAAAGTATTCTAAAGCAATGGGGGCAGAAGTGACTGGTGCTGATGGATCTCAAATTACTCTTGAAATGGGATCCTATGGCATCGGAGTTTCAAGGTTAGTCGGGGCAATCATAGAGGCCTCCCATGATGATAAAGGCATAATTTGGCCAGGCTCTGTTTCTCCCTTCCAAATCGGCATGATCAACCTCAGAACTGGCGATCCTGTTTGTGATAATGCGTGCGAAGAGATTTACTCGAAATGTAGACAAAATGGCGTTGAAATTCTCTACGATGATAGATCGGACAGGGCGGGGACAAAATTCGCTGATATGGATCTGATTGGAATACCTTGGCAGCTGATTGTAGGTCCCAGAGGTCTAAAAAATGGACTAATAGAGGTTAAACGCAGAAATACCGGTATTAGAGAAGAGCTCCCTATCGAAGCAGCTTTAGATCGGATGATTAGCGAGTGATTTTTTCGGCTTTTGAGTGGTTGGTGGCGATACGTTATTTGCGTTCTCGCCGCAAAGAAGGTTTTGTCTCTGTCATTGCTGGTTTCTCTCTGACGGGAATCGCGCTTGGTGTGGCGACGCTGATTATTGTTATGTCTGTAATGAACGGTTTCAGGGCAGAATTGTTAGGACGTATTTTAGGATTGAATGGCCACATCAATGTTTCTTCAGCTTTTGATAAGGGAGTCGCAAATTATATTTCGTTTGGCGATAAAATTTCTGAATTGGGTGGCGTTGTTAAGGTGACTCCGTTGGTTGAAGGTCAGGCAATGGCGAGTGTTAGGGGCGAAGCCCGAGGCGCAGTCGTAAGGGGTATAGAACCTCGAGACCTAATGCAGCACAATATACTCGCAGAAAATATTAAAAAAGGTTCCCTCACGATGTTTCGTGGCGGACGGGATGCACTGGTTGGAGCAAGGTTTGCCTCGCTTTATGGTCTTGAACCAGGTGATCAATTTTCCTTAGTTGCACCCGGTGGGCGGTCTACTGTTTTTGGAACCGTTCCGAGAACTAAAAGATTTCGTGTGCGGGCGATATTCGAAATCGGGATGTATGAGTATGATTCCAGTTTTATATACATTCCTTTGAGAACATCTCGTGAATTATTTAATTACAAACCGGGAGAGATTTCTTCACTGGAAGTAATGTTAAACGAACCAGAGCGCATCAGTGTTCTTCAAAAAGAGATACAGTCTTTAACGAAAACCCCTTTGCGGATCCTAGATTGGCAAGTTGCCAATGCCAGTTTTTTTAATGCTCTTAAAGTTGAGAGAAATGTGATGTTTCTAATTTTGACCTTGATTATTCTAGTCGCTTCTTTCAACATTATATCTGGCCTTATTATGCTTGTGAAAGATAAGGGACGTGATATTGCGATCTTGAGGACGATGGGGGTTTCTAGAGGGAGCATTGGACGTATTTTTCTTCTCTCAGGGATGTCTGTCGGAGTGCTCGGAACATTATCAGGTCTGGTTTTGGGATTAGCCTTTTCTCTTAATATCGAGACTATCCGAAAATGGATCGAAGGTTTATCAGGAACAGAACTTTTTTCTGCTGAAATTTACTTTCTGTCTAAATTGCCTGCAGAAGTAAATCCCACTGAAGTCGTCTTAGTTGCAACTGTTACTTTAGGTATAAGTTTTATTGCGAGTTTTTATCCGGCGTGGAGGGCCGCCCGCTTGAACCCGGTCGAGGCTCTGAGGTATGAGTGAAGAACCCGATTGTCTTGTAGTTGAGGGGCTCCATCGTTCTTTTCAGCAAGGTAATGAGATAATCCATGTTCTTCGAGGCGTAAATTTTTCTTTGTCCAGAGGCGAAATTGTAGGCCTTGCTGGGCCATCGGGGTCAGGCAAATCCACTCTGCTTCAAATTACGGGGTTGCTCGAATGCCCTGATAGCGGAAATATTTATCTGAATGGTGTTTCATGCTGGAGCGGGGATGATAATTCCCGAACCAAATTACGCCAGGCACAGCTCGGATTCGTATACCAATTCCATCATCTGCTTGCTGAATTCACGGCTTTGGAAAATGTTATGCTACCTCAAATGGCTTTTGGGGTCCCAAAAAAAAGCGCAGCGGCCAGGGGGAAGGCGCTACTTACTAAAGTCGGTTTGGAAAATAGAATGGGGCATTTACCCGGCGAATTGTCGGGTGGTGAACAACAGCGAGTTTCAATTGTGAGGGCTCTAGCGAACCAACCGGCAGTAATTTTGGCGGATGAACCAACCGGTAATCTCGATGAAAAAACCGCTTTTAGCATATTCGACCTCCTCCAAGAGATAACCTCTTTGTTCGGAGCCAGTCTTTTGATTGCGACCCATAATCCAGAATTGGTGAAGAAAATGGATCGGGTTTTGACCCTTAATGAGGGCCGCCTGGGTTAAATGATCCGTAGCCGGATTTACACTTATATCCCCGTAAAACTCGTAAATCAGAGGATTGATTTGCACTAATGTTGATGATTCGTTCTCGGATAAAATCCGACTAAAATTTTTCATGCAGCATTGTTGTAATCCCAAAATGTGGTGGTGTATCGATTTTAATTTGCGCTCATGTAGTATGTTCATTTTTTGTTCTTAGTGACACTTAACTTTTCATATGAGATCGTGAATGGCTATGAGCTATGCGAACTTTGTTCATCTAAGAAACCATTCCGCGTACTCCCTTGCAGAAGGTGCTCTTAAAATTCCAGACCTTGTCGGTTTGGCTTCAGATAACCAGATGCCAGCAGTCGCTATTACGGACAGTGGAAACCTTTTTGGCGCTTTGGAGTTCTCTCTTGCGGCTAGAAAGGTCGGAGTCCAGCCAATAATTGGATGTGAGATATCGGTGGCTAGGACAGCTGATAATGGGTTGGGAGGCTTAAAGAAAATCAACCCAGCTGCACTCGGCCATGATTTACTGGTTCTTCTTGCACAAAACGAAACCGGCTACCTAAATTTGATGAAGCTGGGAAGTAAGTCCTATCTAGAAACTCCACCAGGAGAGCATCCTAAAATTCAAATGGAGGACTTAAAAGGATTTACTGACGGCCTAATCGCTCTAAGTGGAGGACATCTTGGTTCGGTAGGGCGTTTACTTGCCGCTGGCCACTTGGATTTGGCCTATCAAGCAGCAGATCATCTCGCCCATCTTTTTGGAGATCGGTTTTACATAGAGCTGTCACGCCATGAGCTTGCGGAAGAAAAAAAAATAGAAACGCATTTAATTGATCTTGCCTACGCTCAAGATCTACCTCTTGTCGCCACTAATAATTGTTATTTTTCGGAACGAGCAATGTATGAGGCTCATGATGCGCTTTTGTGTATCGCACAGGGAACTATTTTAGATAATCCCGAAAGACGTCGGCTTACTCCTACGCATTGCTTCAGGAGTGCGGAGGAGATGAGAGATGTCTTTATCGATCTTCCTGAAGCTTTGGATAACACCTTAGTCGTCGCCCAAAGGTGCAATTTTATGCCGGATGAGAGGCCTCCAATACTTCCAGCTTTTCCTATTGAAGACTCAAATGATGAGGCGGAGGCCCTTAAACTTAAGGCTGAGGCGGGTCTTGTGATACGGATGGAAGAAAACGTTATTGCTGCAGATAATCAAAAGAAATATCGGGACCGACTAAATTTTGAATTATCGGTGATCAATCAAATGGGATTTCCTGGCTATTTTTTGATCGTTGCTGACTTCATTCAATGGGCCAAATCGCAGGATATTCCCGTCGGGCCCGGGCGCGGGTCTGGTGCGGGATCAGTCGTGGCTTGGGCTCTGACAATAACTGATCTAGATCCGCTCAGATTTGGTCTTCTTTTTGAACGATTCTTAAATCCGGAGAGAGTGTCGATGCCAGATTTTGACATTGATTTTTGTCAAGATCGGAGGGATGAGGTA
>CAJXEC010000139.1 GCA_913052165.1 uncultured Rhodospirillaceae bacterium | reverse complement strand
GAGATGGCAATCCATGTCTCCGACGCGTCTCCTCAAAGTCATGAATTACTTTAAGATCAACAATTTTCTTTTTGAAATCATTACTTAATTTTTTGAATGCGAGGACTGTATCTGCAAACATAGTTTCTCCTCCCTCGCTGGGGATCTCTATTGCGTACAAAGCGGACGCCAGAGAGGGAAATTGTCTGAATGAACTATCAATGTGCCACGATGACGTTCCTAAGGTAAAAGATCTATGACCGGGGTCATCTAATGGCTTTAAGGCACCTGTTTTTTTATCAATATTAGTAACCCGTAAAACAGTTTTAAAACTATCTGCTCGATCTTTTGGGTCGGGAAAGTCCTCCAGAGGGCCAAAGCGCTCACTAAAACGGACTTGCGCCGCAGCGCTCAAAGTTTGATTTCTGAAAAGAAGCAAGCGATGAGCCTCAAATGCCTCTGATATGAACGAAAAGTCTGTGTCGTCTAGTGGCTTTGATAGATCTATTTCTGTTATTTCTGCTCCAATTCCTTTTGTGAGAGTCTTTAAATTATTTTGTTGAAGCATTGATTATTTTCCATTGGCCACAAAAAAATCTTTAGCGACCTTTTTAACCCTCTCATATTGGCGGTTTTGATCTAATTCAGGTTCGTCGTCATCGAATTCCGAAAGACCGGATGCCCGACGTTCTTCTCCCCATTTTCGAACATGATCCCGGATATCTTGTTCAGTTAAAATAAACCTTAACAGCTCATTTTGAACTTCCAGGGGAGGGGGGCCATCATCAAGATCTGCCTCGGCCACATCTCTACAAACGCATCTTAAATATTTTACGCCATCCAGAATAAGAGCTGCTTCTTCTTCGCTCCAGTTTTTATCTGGTTCAAAATTATTTCTTTGTAGAGCTTGTATTTGATTAAAGGTAACGGAACCAGGTTCTCCGATGCGAGGCATTTCTCTATTTTTAGATTTTTCTTGAACCCCAACGATCGATGCCGAGGGATCTCCAAGCGCTTGGCGTCTCCGGTGAATTTTTAAAAGAACCCAGGCGCCCCACACCAACGCGCCAATAACAAGCCCTGTTTCCAAATCCATGCGATTTCTTCTCGTATTTCAAATTTGAATTAAACATGCGTGGACCGACCCTTCAAGAGAACTTCGAAAAAGCAGAGTTTGCTGTGCAATCAGGCTTGCCTGGAGGGGAGAGCTTAATTCCGAGGTGGGCCTGGTATATTTTACGCAAAATATCCGGAAGTAATTTTCTTGAGATTAATAACCTCCAGGGTTACTTTGCCGATTACCAATACAGAGAGAGAAATGCTCAAAGCAGAGTATATTATATTGGGAGTAATGCTTTTGGCGGCTGGCCTCGCATTCCCTGCATTTCGTGATGTTCAGCTTGTTCAAGATATTTTTACATCTTTTTGCAGTGGACTGGGCATTCTATGAACAAAACGAGAGGCCAGAGAGACTTGAAAAAACAATAACGCTTCGGATAGATTTTCTCGCGTGCATTAGATCGAAACCCCCGTTTATAGCGTAAATGGGAGTTTAGAAGTTATCAGACCATCCGTGTAAATTTCTCCGTCCGCATACTAATCAACAATTTTAGAAGTATGGTTACTGCTTTTCGTTCCGCCAAAAACAGTGCCATTCCAACCCCTCGGGTCACAAGCTAAAAAGCGGATTTAATAATTTCCTCTCTTAGTCTAGTGACCTAAATATTCACGCTCACTCCCCAACCACGGTGGCAGCATTCCACGGCCTGACGCGTCAGGCTAACACTTCCAATACATTCAAAGCTAAAATCAGTACCCCCATCAATGAGATCTATCGAATAGAAGACAGCAGCTGCCTCAAGCACTTTTCGATTTATAAAATCAGTCATCCAAAATTTGGCTGTAAAAAGTTTTTTTGAGGGATTTGTCTCTCTAACCAAATATATACGAACAAGCGATGATCGCGCCCGCAATGCCCGCTGCATCTGCGGTCAGTGCAACGACGAGCGCGTAGCGTAGTCGCTTTATCTGTACTGCGCCAAAATATACAGCAAGGACATAAAAAGTCGTCTCTGTTGAGCCCTGAAGAGTGCTAACCAGATAGCCTGTGTAACTATCTGGACCAATATTGGGATCGTTTATTGTTGCGGCCACAATTCCATATGCTCCCGATCCAGATAACGGACGAAGGAGAGCCATTGGCAAAGCATCTCCAGGCAGACCCAAAGAGTTTGTATAATAACCCACCCAGTCAACGAATATATCAAGAGCGCCGCTGCTTCTAAGCATTCCAACCGCAACAAGTATTGCAATCAGATAGGGAATAATTCGAACGGCTACTTTAAAACCTTCCTCCGCTCCTTCTACAAAACTCTCATAGATGGGGACCTTTTTAATCATCCCATAACTGAGAAAGCCGAGCATCAGACTTGGAATGATCCAAGGAGCAATGCTAGTGCCAAAAATCACTGTCATAGGTATGAGAGCGATTAAGGATATAAGAGCCAAGGCCGAGACCCAAGCCGGATATCCGTCCCCACTCAAATCCTCTGCTTTTTCTGGCTCTCCTGAATTCTCTGGTAAGCCCTCGGGACGTTCAGCATATCTAAGTTTCGGCCTATTCCATTTAGCGAGCATTTTGGCGCTCACTATCGCGACTGTTGTAGAGAGCAATGTCGCAAAAAGTGTCGTTGGCAAAATACCTGCTGGATCATTTGAGCCAGCGGCGGCCCGAAGGGCAATAATACCTGTTGGCAATAGAGTTACACTAGAGGTGTTGATTGCTAAAAATAAAATCATGGGGTCGGTCGCCGTTCCCTTCAGGGGATTGAGCTTATTAAGTTCTTGCATTGCTCTGATCCCAAACGGGGTAGCCGCATTTCCGAGACCCAATGCATTGGCAGAGAGGTTCATTATCATTGCCCCCATAGCCGGATGATTTTGAGGAATTTCTGGAAATAACCGAACCATCAGTGGACGAAGGAGTTTTGCAAAAACCCCCAAGAGTCCCGCCTTTTCGGCAATTTTCATTAATCCCAAGAAGAGAGCCATAACCCCGATAAGACCAATTGCCAGGGTGACCGCACTCCCTGCGGTTTCAACCATTCCGAGACCAAGAAGGTGCATCGGGGATTGCTCATGCGATCCCTTATCCCAATAAATTTGCCTCCAAGCGGTAAACCCGAACGCTGAAAAAACTAGGAAAAAGAAAACATAATTCATCAGGACTTACCTAGAATACGCCGGGCAATCGGCTCTGTTAGGGATATTATGCCAGCTGCTAAAAACATCAAACAACCAGCAACAATTATAACCAACTCAGGCTTTCCTAAATCCATCAGGACCCCAAAGAAAAACGGGGTCAGGGAGGCCCCGACATCTAAACCACAATAGACAAAACCAAAGACCCTGCCGCTAGCTCCTTTTGGTGTCAGAGACCTGATAAAAAGGTCTCGGTTTGGGAGCGCAATCCCGAAACTGCAGCCTGAGACAATTAATATTCCGATTAACATCGTTGGATTGGCTGGGACCCAAGGGATCATAACTATGAGAGAACCGGAAATTACAAAGGTCCAGGTTGCATTGCGATGGTGATTGTCGGAATAGTCCGCCCACACCCCTCCAATAGCAATTCCGATTACTGCTGCTACACTGAACGATGCGATTGCATTTCCAGAAAATGCTATGGAAAGCTGCCAACCTTCATGTAAGGCGGTTGGTCCCATAGTTTTAAAACCAATCAGCCCCATTGCTAAAATAAAGAAAAAAAGGAAACCAAGAAGAATTGTTGGTTGCAGTAAAACGGCAATACCAGAACGAATAGATTGATCATCTTCCTTTTTGAATGTGGAAGCTGAGGTTTCTCCTAACCGAAGGTCTGGCTTCCAGAAGAATAAGAAAATAGTGACGATAATCCCGATAAGACCTGCGACAGCCACGGCTCCTCGCCAACCAATCAAATTCTCTGTGAGCGGGAGCATGGCCGGCGCTAGTGCAAATCCAATATAACCACCTATGCTATGAAAACCATACGCGCTCCCCAGGCGGTTCTCTGAAACCGCGCCATTGATCAAACTATAATCTGCGGGATGAAAAACACTGTTACCGATGCCCGCAAGTATCGATAAAGCAATCAAGCTCCCATAGCTTGGCACAACGCTATACAAAAACACTGCTGCAGATAATAGGCCTAAGCCGGCTATCAAAACCGGTCGGGGTCCTATTTTATCGACCACAAACCCTGCGGGCGTTTGACAAAGACCAGAGCTCGC
Organism: uncultured Rhodospirillaceae bacterium; assembly: GCA_913052165.1. Taxonomy (GTDB): domain Bacteria; phylum Pseudomonadota; class Alphaproteobacteria; order MPNO01; family UBA2964. The sequence goes on along the minus strand of CAJXEC010000139.1, from coordinate 157 downwards.
AAAAAACAACGAAGCTAGAAGACCCAATTCCGAATAGCTTACCCCCAAACCGCCCATATTGGGCTCTAGAGCCATTACCGGAAAAAGTGGCGCTAGAGTAAATTGATAGGCGTGGCTTAAGAGATGAACCACCCCAATAACACTTATGACTTGGAAA
>CAJXEC010000138.1 GCA_913052165.1 uncultured Rhodospirillaceae bacterium | reverse complement strand
CTACTCGCTTGGTACCTCTTGGGTCGGACGATTGCAAGCAAACAGCGATGATTGGGCTGTAATTTCAGAGTTAAATAGAGCTAAATTGTTAATGGAAAGAGTAGTAGAGCTTGATGAGACCTATCAGGATGGGAGGGCTCATCTATACTTGGGTGGAATAGAAACCCTTTTGCCAAAGTTGATGGGCGGAAGACCAGCGAAAGGTAAAGCGCATTTTGAGCGCGCGATCGAGATTGAAGAACGTTTTCTTCTTTCAAAGGTTATCTATGCGGAGCAATATGCTAGGCTTGTTTTTGATCAGAAGTTGCATGACCGTTTGCTTGAAGAAGTGCTATCGGCTGATCCAGTTGCAGGAAGGTTTACTTTAACGAACCAGATCGCCAGAAAAAGAGCGACAGTGCTTCTTGAGAGTTCAAAAGATTATTTCTAGAGAGAATATGAAATCAAAAATTGTCTGTCTCCTTCTTGTTTTTTGCTTTCTGCCATTATTCGCTTCGGGAGAAGTTTTTAAAATTGCGACGATATCACCTGATGGGTTGGGCTGGATGTCGAAGTTTAGAGTTGGCCTTGAAAGAATCGAGGCTGAAACGAACAAGAGAGTAACTTTTAAAATATACCCTGGCGGTGTTCAGGGAGACGACGCAACAGTCCTCCGGAAAATGCGAATCCGGCAACTAAACGGAGGAGTATTTGCGGCGGGGTCTCTGACGAGGTTTTTCCCGGATTTGCAGGTATACAACCTGCCGCTGCAGTTCCGCTCTTACGAAGAAGTTGATTTCGTTCGAGCTCGAATGGATTCTTATATATCAGATGGACTGCGAAAAGCTGGGATAAAAACCTTCGCATTTACTGAAACTGGATTCGCCTATCTTTTAGCTAATGAACCAGTTTCATCACTGGCGGACTTGCGAAGGTTAAAGGCGTGGATTCCAGATAACGATCCTATTGCTGCGGAGCTAATTAAGTCGTTTGACGTGAGTCCAATACCCTTGAACATAACTGACGTCCTGCCAGCGCTTCAGACGGGAATGATAAACGCTGTAGTGGGACCCCCCTCGGTGATATTGGCGCTTCAATGGCATAATCACCTGACTCATTTGATGAATTTACCGTTAGTGTATATTTACTCAATGTTGGCAATGGACATGAAGGTTTACTCAAAAGCATCTTCGACAGATCAAGACACTGTGGTGAAGATCTTGGATGAGGTTTTTGAATTAGTAGGTCGTGAAACTAGATCTGATAATGAGAGAGCCCTCCAAGCTTTAAAGAAAATAGGAATTACCTTCATAGAGCCAACTAACAAGGCGGAATGGCAAGCAGCTGCTGATCTATCTGTTCAGAAATTAATGAGATCCGGTGAAATCAGCGGGGCAGTAGTCAACACTTATCTCGAGCACCTTAAAAATTTCCGTTCAATTGAAAGCAACTAACCATTCTGAATCAAAGTTAAAAAAAATACGAATTTGGTGAACCTAAATTGGTCAACAAAACACTAGTTTTCATAGAAAAAATGGAGGACTTTTCTTTAGTCTTTTCGCTCTTAGTTGTTGTATCTCTCGCGCTTTTGCAGATATTTCTTAGAAATGTCTTTGGCTTCGGTTTTATGTGGGCAGAGTCTGTTTTAAAGATTCTTGTACTGTGGATCGCTCTGTTGGGGGCCATGGTTGCTACTCGAGAGAATCAGCATATAAAAATAGATTTATTAGAGAGATTTTTGCCTCCTTTGGCCCTTCTACTTTGCCGAAAAATGAGTAGCATATTTTCGGCAATTATCTGTGGACTGGCGGCTTATTGGTCAGCTGATTTGGTTTACTACGAGTTCCTAGACTCGACCGTTGCGTTCTGCGTGGTCCCAGTGTGGTTGTGCCAAATGATCATGCCGATTGCTTTTTGCGTTATGGGCCTTCGATTTTTATCGCACGGCTGGAACACGTAAAAAATGATCGGTTGGCTTGGAACTTTCCTTATTGCCGCTTCAGCGCTCGCTGGGTTACCGTTGTTCATTGTCATTCTCGCTGCTGCGATGTTTGGTTTTTTCTTGGCAGATGTACCACTTACTGTGATTGCCATAGAATTATACCGCTTGATCGATACACCAATGCTTTTGGCGCTGCCTCTTTTTACTTTCTCCGGATATGTTTTGGCTGAGAGCGGCCTCTCGTTGCGATTGGTCAGATTCACATCAAGAGTAATTGGTTGGATGCCGGCCGGTCTGGCGGTTGTCTCTTTTTTTGTGTGTGCTTTTTTCACTGCGTTTACGGGTGCTTCTGGAGTAACCATAGTCGCGGTTGGAGCTTTACTTTTTCCTGCACTTTTGGCGGGCGGATATAAGGAAAGGTATTCTTTGGGGCTTGTGACCACTTCGGGCAGTCTTGGCCTGCTCCTAGCTCCCTCTTTGCCTCTGATCTTATATGGGGTTATTGCTCAACAAATGGATTTGCCAGCTCCATTTTCTTTGAGAGATTTATTTTTGGCCGGCGCGATCCCGGCTCTATTAATGATTCTCAGCTTGAGTGTTTACAGTGTATGGGTCACAAAAGACTTATCCCTCGTCAGGGAACAATTTGATGGGGAGGAAGTGTTAATACAATTTCAGGAATTGAAATGGGACATGCCCCTTCCGTTCATTGTTTTGGGAGGGATCTATTCTGGTTTTTTTGCTGTCTCGGAAGCGGCCGCTGTAACCTCTGCCTACGTTGTTCTTGTGTACGTGTTTGTCAAAAAAGAGGTAAATCTTTCCTCGGTTCCGAGAATTGTGAAGGAAAGCATGATGATGGTAGGGGGTATCCTATTGATACTCGGTGTTTCCTTGGCGTTTACGAATTATCTGATAGATGCTGAGGTGCCCCAAGCATTGTTTAGTTGGATTAACGAATTTGTAAAGAGCAAGGTAGCTTTTTTGCTTCTGCTTAATGTTGTGTTACTTCTTTTGGGCGCGATTCTCGATATTTTCAGTGCTTTAGTAATCATGGTGCCTTTGATTCTGCCTCTTGCAATAAGCTATGGGGTTGATCCTGTTCATCTTGGGATAATTTTCCTCGCTAATATGCAAATTGGATATTTTACGCCTCCGATAGGAATGAATCTTTTCATCGCAAGCTACCGCTTTAAGAAACCTATAAGCGAAATATATCTCGCCACCTTACCTTTTATGGGTGTTTTGCTTATTGTTTTAGCTTTGATTACCTACCTGCCAGAAATCTCTCTTTTCTTTTTAGATAGATAAACCGCCCTTGGTTTACGTCGGTTTATTAACGTAAGCACATTGCTCGCCAGCAGCTTTCCACGCGGAAAAGCCTCCCGCTAAATTTGCAACCTTTTCGATTCCCATGTCATGAACTGTTTTAGCCGCGAGCACAGAGCGCCATCCGATTGTACAGTAGAAGATAAATGTTTTTTTCTCAGAAAAAAAACTTCGGTGGTAAGGGCTTTCAGGATCAATCAAAAACTCGAGCATGCCACGCGGCGCGCGCATCGAGCCCGGGATTTCCCCATGCTTTTTCACTTCGTTGATATCACGGACATCCACAAAGACAACAGTCTTGTCCTCAATCAGTATAGCGGCCTCTGAGATACTTATACTCTTTATCTCATTTTCAGCCACATCAATCAGTTTTTGATAACCTACTTTTAAGTTCAACTAGATGTTCTCGTTCGATGATTCTTGTATGGAGAGCCTATCTATTATCAGAATTAAGATACACAGGTTTTTAGTTTTTTAGATGTGAGTTTAAATGTTCTCGCATAAGGACTAGAATAGACAAAACGCTATAGGAGAACAGATTTGGCTTCTTCCAATAATATTCCATTTAGTCGTTATATCAAGGAGAGTAATGTCAGCTCAGACCAAATTAGCTTCAATGAACTTTCTGGTCGCGGCTCATCAACTTCCGAAAAACCATCCCGAATTAAACTAAGCTGGCAAGAAATATACAGGCTGGTCAGGCCATATATATCAGTTCGGATCCTCGAGCAGGCAAAAGCAGTTCTTCCGCTCGCCATATATTTAGGTCTTTTTCAACTTCTGATTCTTAGAGAACCCGTATCGGATGCTCTTATAATATCAGGAGGTCTAGTAGCTGTAATAATTGGCCTTATGATATTCATGGAAGGTTTGAAAGTTGGTCTTATGCCCTTTGGCGAGGCGCTGGGGACGTCCCTGCCAGCAAAGGCTAGCCTGGTCGTAGTGCTACTGATCGCTTTTTTATTAGGAATAGGGGTAACCTTTGCCGAACCGGCGATTGGCGCTCTTCAAGAGGCGGGCTCCCTTGTCGATGTTGCAAAGGCTCCTTACCTCTATGCATTGTTAAACGAATGGTCCCTGACGCTCGTCTTGTCTGTTGGCGCAGGTGTAGGGTTGGCGGCAGCAATTGGAACTGTTCGCTTTATTTATGGATGGAGCCTTAAGCCTCTTATATACATTACATTGGCGCCAGTTTTGTTAATAACAATTTTTATGGCGACAGACTCACAACTTTCGACGGTGCTGGGGTTAGCCTTCGATTGTGGCGCAGTTACCACTGGGCCGGTCACAGTTCCTTTAGTTCTAGCGCTGGGTATCGGGATCGCAAACGCGGCGGGGAAGGGTGGAGACT
>CAJXEC010000137.1 GCA_913052165.1 uncultured Rhodospirillaceae bacterium | reverse complement strand
CCCTGACTGGTGTCAGGGCAGTTACCTCAGGGAGAACAAACGTCCTGTCAGGGGACTCGCGGTTGCCCGGATGGAGGCACATATCACTTATTTATCTGAGCCAGCCCTGCACAGAAAATTTGGTCGCAGGCTTCATGGTAGAGACGCGCTAACATTTGGTTTTGACGCAGATTTTCAAGTCGAGTCATACCTTCGTCATCAGGGTAGTACCTTTGTTGATCGATTTGATCCAAATTCATACTTATACATTACACGTGCAATGGATTATTTTGATCTCAGTGCAGAACATGAAGGTATTTTGGCAAACGCTTTCAAAAACAATGAAATTAAATTTTGTGTTATGTCTTTTTCAAGTGATTGGCTTTACCCCACGTCAGAAAGTAGAACGATCGTCCAAGCGCTAAATGCGGTCGCTGCAAACGTAAGCTTTATCGAAATTGAAACAGACAAAGGGCATGATGCGTTTTTATTGGATGAACCCGAGATGCATCGCACTTTAGCGGGCTTTATCAACGGTTGCGCTGGCCAAATTGGTCTATATTGATGCCCGGAACCGCACAGCCGATGACAATGAGCGGTCTGAGACATGACCTCAGGCTTATAGCGGGTCTAATACCACACAACAGTCGGATACTGGACGTTGGCTGTGGGGATGGCGCCCTATTGGCCTATCTCGCTAAGGAAAAAGCCGGCGACGCAAGAGGTATTGAATTAAGCCAAAATGGGGTCAACGCATGCGTTTCTAAGGGACTCTCTGTAATTCAAGGCGATGCGGATATGGACCTTTCCAACTATCCAGAACATGCATTTGACTACGTAGTCCTAAGCCGAACTCTTCAAGCTACTAGGCAACCAGAGGTTGTGATCTCCAATTTAGTGAGAATAGGCAAACATGCCGTTGTCTCATTTGTAAATTTCGGGCACTGGAAAAAACGCATTAGCCTTTTATTTAGAGGTACAATGCCAGTTAATGGCTCAGCATTTTCTTGGTACTCCTCACCAGACATACACCCATGCACAATCCTTGACTTCGTAACTTTATGCAAAAATCTCGATCTGGAGATAGAAGTAGCCATTTCCGTGGATGACCAGGGAAAAAAACAAACAATTGCCTCGAATGGCAGGTCCGCAAATTTGCTTGGAGAACAAGCAATCTTTTTACTTAGAAGAAACTGATCACATGACCCACTAGGCCTATCTAGCTAATTGTGGTCTGGAGAATTTCCTGGCTCGCTTGCCAGGCAACAAATGGGTTCCAGCACAGAGCCGCTTTCTCGCTTATACGATTAACACACCAGAAAACGTATAAAAAATACGAGGGTCAATATTTTCCTAGGTTGATGAGGACGCAAAACCGCGGGAGATCTGCTCGACGGGGTAAAAAGGGCTTATGTCATTTTGAGCGGCATAAAAACGGGGTCTCGCCGCAATTGATCAAGTTGCGTTGGGGTATAAGGTAGCCCGTTCCCGAACAGAAAATTATCAATTCGTAACCAGAGACCTCTGCGATTGAGAACTATGATGATCACGCGACCGGTATCCTCCAAACCCGCCAAACCTCGCGCATCATTTGACAGAAATTCTCACTACACTCCAAACCATGGACGATAAAGCCCCCGTCTAACCGGTGGCCAAAGACGTCTCGGTCGTTTGCTAAATCCTGCGGAGATCGTTATCAGATCGAGGCAAAACTCCTTAGAACGAGAGCATCCCCGAACCAATCTCTGTTTAGTTTCCTTTCAAGCAACTTAGTTGGGGCAAAGCAAATCTCAGCCCCAACAGCGATAGGCGACCGAGATCGGGCCAAAGCCTCTGAATCTGGTTTGCCAATATCCTCTGTACCACCTGCCCTTATGGATTATCATAGCCAGCTCTCAGATTACTAATATCATTCCACATATTGGCGATACACAGTCCGTTTGGTAGTTTCTTGGAACATTGATCCAACCAAGCAAAGGATTGTAGTGATGTCGATACTCGAGATCGAGCAAATAGCCACGCGAAATGACAATTATGTCTACTTAATTCGCGATATTTCAAGTAACCGGGTTGCAGCTGTGGACCCATCGGATGCCGATCCAGTTATTGGGGCACTCAATAACCTCGATTGGGTCTTGACTGATATTATCAACACCCATCATCACAACGACCACACTGGCGGTAATCTTGAGCTTAAAGACATATACAATTGTTCTATAACCGGGCCAAAGGCCGATCACGATAGAATAGCAGGCATTGACTCAGATGTTGGTGATGGGGACCGTTATTTTCTTGGAGGCTCAGAAGCAATGGTTTTTGATACACCCGGACACACGCGAGGGCATATTGCTTTTTGGTTTCCAGAAAGCGGCGCACTTTTTTGTGGTGACACTCTGTTTGCCTTGGGATGCGGACGCACTTTCGAGGGCACGCCACAGCAAATGTGGGAAAGCCTAAAAAAACTTCGTAACCTGCCAGATGAAACAAAGGTTTTCTGCGCCCATGAATACACGCAGGCCAATGCCAAATTCGCGGTTAGCGTTGATCCAAAAAATGAAAAACTTTTAAAGAGAGCTGAAAACATCAATAAGTTGCGTGCGGAAAACAAACGGACTGTGCCCTCACTTCTTGGGGATGAGAAAGAGACAAACCCTTTTCTTCGGTGCGACACGGAAAGCATTGCCAAAGCAGTTGCGTTAGACGCCAATGATCCTGTAACCGTCTTTGCGGAAGTACGGCTTCGCAAGGATAATTTTTGAACTGAATTTTGGCATACTAGCTATGAAACTGATGACGAACGGGGCTTCGCCATTTTCGAGAAAGGTAAAAGTCTTCGCGACAGAGGTTGGCCTGTGCGATACGATTAAAACTATCGAGACCGATTATGATGATCCCGAAAGTCGACTTTCGAAGGATAATCCACTCGGTCGAGTTCCGACCTAAATCATGGGAGACGGAAATGGGCTAAAAAATGGATCTTTCGTTACATGCCCATTTATAGAGACCACGCAGGACGATCCCAAGCTAATACCCCGAAGCATCAAAAGAACACGGGGGGTACTTCATGGGGAGGCGTTAGCCTTTGGATTATGTGAGGCTAGGATAGCGACACAGAGAGAATTAGCGCGGCTGATCGAAATCAGAGCGGAGAGTTGGATTAAAAGGCAAAAAGCAAAAATCTGTAGAACTATCACTTGGTTTGAAAAGAGGTAGGACTTAGCCGAGAATTCCCTCAGAATGGACTTAAGAGCTCTCACCTGCACGCTAAGTTGGTACAAGCACAGGTTGGGAGGCGAGTAGTATGACTGGAGAGAGAGCTCAACCAGACTTTCAGACTGGTTTTCATGTTTTTCTATGCGTAATTCTATGATTCGAACTAGACCTAAATAACACTTTTTGAATTAGCGTCTAACTTTTAAGCCGATAAAGTGTCCTTTGGAAATCCGATAACGAAAAAATAGGTATCAGTGCTAAAGAGAGAAAATTCGGCTCACTGCTCCAAGTGAACAAATGACTCAATTTATAAAAGACAGTGTAAAACCAATGGCACAGGTAGGGCTGTACTGGCTCTCAGCTCAATTTCCAGCCGCTATACTATCTTTTATACTGAGCTTTAATTTTTTCAACTCGGCTATTAACCCCATATTTTGATAAGGATAACTTGACTCTTTTTTTATTTTTTTTTCTAGCTGTGCGTGTTTTTTCTTCAGAAGTTCAATATCAGCGACAGAAGTCATTTGCACCTCAACTAATTAACGTCATGCTAAGCTTAGTCTCTCCGGCGCGACTCTCAAAATAGTTTCTTAAACATTTTCCTTTTTTTCAGGTGGTTCCTCTAAATTTACGAGTTTCCTCAAGCGCCAGGCAGTTAATGGAAAACGCAGGACGAGGTTCAAATAAGAAATTGAATCGCGCAAACCAAAAAAGAGCGCAGAAAACTAGGCGAGACAATCATTCGACTTACTCAGCTGGGGATCCATGATCTACCTCATCTTCGGCGACTCAAAAAAGTAGATTACAATTTAAAGATCAAATTGCAGCTCTTAATTCAAACTTCATAACCGACGATATAGCCTGAACTTTCAAGATTTATAATATATCAGTATGGTAACTATGGCTTTTCTGCGCCCAACCATAGCCCTATAATGCTATAAAACATTTCGGAGTTAGACCATGGAAGTAGAGTCAGAAAAACAGCCCATTCCCCTCGTGGGAGTTGTCATGGGCAGTCAATCTGACTGGAGCACAATGGTGCATTCTACGAACACCCTAGAGGAACTGAGCATACCTTACGAAATAAAAATTGTTTCGGCTCACAGAACCCCAGACCGTCTTTTTGATTATAGCAAAACGGCTCGTAAAAGAGGACTTAGGGTGATCATCGCTGGAGCTGGGGGAGCAGCTCACCTACCGGGTATGCTATCTTCGATGACGCCTCTGCCGGTTTTAGGTGTTCCAATTCAGAGCAAAGCCCTGAATGGTATGGACAGCCTCCTCTCTATTGCACAAATGCCTGCCGGAATTCCGGTGGGGACTTTGGCGATTGGGGACGCGGGGGCAGTTAATGCAGCGCTTTTGGCGGCTGCTATTTTAGGTGGAACAAATCAAGAGGTGGGTAAGGCTTTAGATCACTGGCGAACGGTACAATCCGATTCGG
>CAJXEC010000136.1 GCA_913052165.1 uncultured Rhodospirillaceae bacterium | reverse complement strand
AGGTAGTCTTATTACTCTCGCTGGCCGGTTTTATTATTTATTTTTCTTTTGAAAATATAAAATTAATACCGTTTGTGTCGTTATTGAGTTCTTTAAAAATCTCTACTTTTATAGCGCTGAAGTTAGTGGGTTTCCTGTCTATTGTTTTGGCGATCATTGCAATTGTTGACTTTATTTGGCAGCGACATCAGTGGCTAGAGCAACTGAAAATGACAAACCAAGAGGTTCGCGATGAACTCAAGCAAACAGAGGGTTCTCCGGAGGTAAGGTCTAGAATCAGGTCTATGCAACGTTCAACCGCGGAGGCTGGACGCGAGGCACGAGCGGCAATAAAGGATGTTCCCGAGGCTCGCGTGATCATCAAAAATCCTGTTCATTTTGCAGTGGCGCTGAAATATGATGAAACCACGCCGACACCGGTAATTTTGGCTATGGGCAGGGGGCATCTTGCCCAAGAAATCCTAAAGATCGGGGCAAAACAAGAAATTCAGATTATCGAGCATGCATTTTTAGCAAGAGCACTCTTCTTTTCGGGGCAAATTGGCAAAGAAATTGCAAGTGAATTGTATATTGCGATAGCGGCCGTTCTTGCATTCGTCTATCGTCTAGAACGAAATGAAGAGGTCTCTTTTCCTGAAATTGATATCCCTTCTGAAATGATTTTTGATGAGGCAGGCAGAAATATTTAGATAAAAAACGGATGTCAAAGAGGAAACAGAGTCTTGGTGAGATGATAAGCACAGCTTGCTTCGCTGGTGTAGCCTTGGTCTGGTTTTTGTACGGGATGGAATATTTTGAGAATGACGAGAAAATTAAAGCAGCTGTTTTATTTTTTTGCTCGCTTTTATGCTTTTTAGGTAGTTTTAGATTCCAAATCGCGGCTTTCTTCCGGATGATTCAAGACGATAAAAGATAAAATAAAAAATGGGTAGAAAGAATATTTGTTATGACTGCAGATTCTTAAAGGTGTCGCATCAAGCTAAACTACCGTGGATTTGTGAAAAATTTGGGTTTAAGGGATCATTTATGCCCTCTCTCATAGTTAGGCGTGAGTCCCAAAAGGATTGTCAGTTTTTTCTTTCGAAACGTGAAAGCACGGGAACTAAAGGTTGAATAGTTTAATTGAGGCAAAGAAATGAATTCAAAGGTGCCTAGTAAGCAAGATCACTTGGCGGAGAGTATCAAGTTAAGCTTAGATGCTGCGGAGGCTGCAATGGATATAACGACTGAGTTTTCAGAAGTGCAGGAAAAATTTAAAGTAGCGGCGGCGAAGACGGAAAAAATTCACAAACTAAGTTTGTACGGGCTTATCGCATCTGTGAGTGTCTCATTAATAGCATTATTGATTGTGGCGGGCTTATTTTGGCGGACGACAGCTGATCTGAATGTTGTGACACAGAGTAACTTGAAGCTGCTAAAGGTGTTCACTGAGAAAATTACCGAGTTCCAGAAGGCTAATCAGTTTGAAAAGATTTCTGCTCAGACTGATGGCATTAAAAAGACAATGAGCGAAGTTACCTCAACAATTTCTTCAATTACAGGTAGTATGGAGCAAGCGTTAACCGAGGTAGGTAATTTAAATACCGAGCTGAATGGGTTAAAAGAAGCGTTGGGCGAATCTCAGGACTCTTTGAAAGCAGCGAATGGTAAAATGACAGAGATGACCTTAGCAAAAATTGCCAATTTGGAGCGGGCGTTGGAAACTTTGTCGGCGAATAATAAGAAATTACTCTCATCCAAGGTAAATAGAGTAAATGCTCAGGTTGCTAAAATCCAAAAAAGATTAAGGTCCTTTAACTCAGAGTTCAGAAGAGAAATGGCATCAATGAAGAAACTGCAAAAATCAAAAAATGACGACGCTGGAAACCAGATTAAATTTTCCAGATAGAATTTTTCTGATTGTCCCGAGCGAATATGGCAGAAGATGTTGAACTAGCCACCGAGGGAGGCGTTGCCGCATCCTCCGCTGATGAGGACTCCGTTCAATTCTTCAAGATTACCACGCTTAGTGGCACAGGTTCTGCCTATCTAAATGGACTGAAACGTGGAGATGTAATCGTAGCGATTGATGGTCGGGTCAATCGACATAACTTGAGCGACCTCCTCACAGGAATTAGGGTTCGTAAAGATCAAGAGACTCTTGTGACATATATCAGAAACGGGGTCTTGTTCTCAGTCTTTGTTACTGGTTATTTGGGCCTTGATGCGGAGGTTGCTACACCTGATGCGATTGAAGAGTGTAGAGAGATTATTGATAGGGAAGGGTTGATAGGGAAAAGCGGCTGTAGGCCCTACTCGGTCTACATCAATCGTGAAAATAAATGTGAAATAAGGGATAATACGCCATCTCTTTTAGCCCTGGTGTTTCCCCCATTTTGGATGTTAAGCCAGCGTTATGTTGAGGGCATGGTAGGCTGTATTATGGTCTATGTGGTTTGTGCTGTGATTAACTTTTGGTTGTTCGTATTGGTTTACTGCGCTTTTTCATATTCTGTATGGCGTGAGCAAAAGAAGTTCGTAGATATGTTTCTTTTGAGAATGGGTTACAGACCTTATATGAGACTAGCGGGGTACTCTGAGGAATATCTGCAACTGGCCCTGTTGAAAGATCGTGTTGAACTTGATTTCATGTACCCCAGCCCTGAAGCACTTGATTACAAAGAAAAACATATGCCCAAAGATCCCGATCGGAGAGATTATTTATTGTAGTTCGTCCACATATCCATCAGCGACGTAATATATTCCCCTTGCCGTTTTAGGTTAGATATCGCTGTTTCCATTCTTCCGAATTCAAGATTGTAGCGATCCGTGAGGCTTTCTTGTCTTTCCTCAAGGCTTTGTTCCTCAGCCTGGAGCGTCTTCAAATTATCCTCGTAAGTTTCTGTATGCTTAGCGATGCCCCCACTGGGGCCCAGTAAGCCTTCAATATAACTTCTGAAATTCGGCACAAATCCCACTCCAACTTGAAAGGTGCCTGTACTTTCTGAAGTCAATAGGTCGTTTCCAAAAGTGAATGTAAGTCCTTTAAAGTTACCTTCTATATGCCGGGAAACGATATTTCCGTCTGCATTAGGGCTGGATGTGAACGTTTGATCACCAATGCTTATTTGATATTGGTTATTTTCGATTGCCTCAATTTGATAACTGTGTGTGCCGATGGAAGGTATTTTGTTTCGATCAGATTTTACGCTCAGTCCCGTAGCATCAGTGTTCACGCCGATACCGAAAATAATCTCTCTAAAGTTTTGCTTAATGGTAGTGTTTTGCATGGAACGTTGAAAAGTTGCTTCATCGAAAGAGAGAGTTCCGTCCAGCTCCGTGCGCACCCCGAGTTGTGAGAGGTACAATGGCTGGCCAAATCCCTCGATGGCGGTGGTCGTAATCTTTTCTAATCTCAGCGCGATTTGTGTTGCCCTAGTATCTCCCGCAAGCGGCCCACCCTGAGAGCCGTTTAAGCCTCTACTGGTAAGTTCTTTGATGCTTGTTTTAACAGTGTTTAGATCACCAATAAGATTTTCAAGGTCTGTTCGAAATGCGGCCTCATCACGGGAGATAGAGATTTTTCCTATCTCACCGGTACTCATCGTTGCCTGCAGGGAGAGTTCAGCCCCATAAATCGTATTTTTTAATTTGTTTGTTGGGCTTATTACGCTTACCCCATCAATGTTGATTTCTGCATCCTGACTAGCTTGGGTCAGTTTGGATACATCGGAACTGTTTTGGCCGGTGATATCAAAGCCCACATTTGCCAGAGGGCTCGAGGCATCGCTGACATTATTTGTTATCTTGAACCCCGATGCCGCGCCCGTTTCAGATCTTAAAATCAGGGAGTTTATGTGCCCGTTTGACACGACGGCGGCGTCTATCCCATCTATTTTGTTAAAAGCTGCGCGAAGACCTTCAATTGTATTGGCACCCTGAACTATATTTAAATTCTCTGTTCTTCCATTGGAGGTGAATGTTTTAGTGGCGCCCTCGGACCAGGAGCCAAATGATATCTCTATTGTTCCAGTGCCCAGGTTGGTGGAGGAGGTAACATCGGCCGCAAAGTCTAAGTGAATAATTTGGTTTTTGGCTAACTTACTCACGTTAATATTGTAATCGCTCTCCTCAATAGCTTGTGGATTACTCACTGTTACCTGAAAATTATTTGGATGAGAATTCTCGATAGAAAATGGGGTCTCTGAAGTATAGCCATCCATGTTTCCCTTAAGTTTGGAGAGCTGAGAGCTTAGCCTCCCTAGTTCTGATATTTTCGTCTCAATTGATTCTTTGTCTTTGGTAATATTTGACTGCGAGACCTGTGTTTCAACCGCGACCAGGTTCTCTACAAGGGACGCTATGTCTATCCCAGATCCACTGGTTTTATTGATTGAGGAGAGAATTTCACTGCCGGACATTTTCGATCACTTTCACCGTGTTCAACGGCTAAAAATTTTACTTGTTTAATTTATTAATCGGCCGGACGCATTAATTTGGAGCTACTCTCATCTATTTCTCTTGCTGTTTTTAAAAATTTAGTGACCATTTCCGTGCGGCGTTGATTGTCCATGGTGTAAACCAATTCATGAACAGATGAGACGTTAGAGCCCTCAAGAAAACCTTGCCCAATCTTTGCACCTTGATCTGGCAATGGAAGACTCTTACCGCCAACAGCCTCGATACCTCCAGAGAGACCCTTTTGAAGTGGCATCTTTGGATCTCCGATCGTTCCGAGTGCCGCTACTTTGGTCCTCTCTCCATTTACGGCATCCGGAAGCTCGACATAGATTTCTCCAAGTTCGGTAATCGCTATTTCCGAGTAGGCCGGCAATACAATAGGCTTAAGGTTGTTATCAAGGACCCTAGATCCTGCTCCATCTGTTAAA
>CAJXEC010000135.1 GCA_913052165.1 uncultured Rhodospirillaceae bacterium | reverse complement strand
ATTGTCGTCCTGGGCCATTCTGGCTGCGGAGGGGTGGCTGCTGCTCTAAGCTTAGCACAAGGCCAACCTATTGGCGACTATATCGCTCAGTGGGTAAAGTTGCTTAACCCCGCAATCGACACTTTGCCACCTGAAGCAGACAAACAAACCGCTCTGGAGAGAGCTGGCGTCAGAATGTCATTACAAAATTTGGAGAGTTTTCCCTTTATAACAACGGCGATAAAAAAGAGAGACCTCAGGCTTCATGGGGCTTGGTTTTGTGTACCCTCTGGGGAATTAGTTTGGTTATGAGCGCTGAGAGAGACAGTTAATTATCGACCGCCTTTCGCACCAACCTCACACATCAAACTTGGATTCATCGATAAACTGACCCATTTTCGATCCAGCACCGGCCTTTTTCATCGCTTCAAGAAAAATTTGATGAACACGGGGATCCTGGTTCTCATATTCAATTTGGGCGCCCCCCTTATTCACATCCACATCCATCCCTAAAAAGATACGGCGTTTTTCTTCCATCAGGGGATATCTTAAACCGCCGCAGGCTATTGCTAAATATCTAGAGGGGTCGGGGGCCGCGTTGAAATGCTGATGAAACATCATGTCTGGCGGAGCAAATACTGTCCCATGAGACCAATCAACCCGAGTGAAATCCTCCTGACCTTGATACCATAGGAGCGAGTAGCCATACCCCGTGACGCACATGACATGAAAATCCGCACCATGCCTATGCCCCTTCTTGTAGGTTCCCACAGGCATCTCGGACATGTGAGCATGCATGGCACCGTCGGCAAGGCAGAACATCATATTTGAACCACCGGCTCCACGGGCTGCCCAGGTATGCAGCTCAAAACTTCTGAGGTCTGGAACAAAATTAGTTTCCCACATGTGACGACCAGGTCTTTTTGGCAAGAAGGTTCCGTCCCCGGTATAGTAATTATCCGACCCTTCTCTACCTTTAAAATGAAAGGTATTCGCAAATACAAACTCGTGATCGTGGTAGACATTCATAATCATGGGTGAATTATTGGTAGAGGAAAGTCTCGCTGGTTCCTGTCCAGAGCCATTAAAATGCTGGTATTTTGCGTTCAAAGGTATGGCAAACATGCTGCCCTGCCCCCATTCAAAGCTATGCTTTGAACCGTCAGAGAGCTCTACCTGAGTGCTCCCTGTACCCGAAAGGACGTAATACACCTCCTCAAACATATGGTTACGAGGGCGCGTATTACCGCCAGGAGGCAACTCTAATACAAAGACTGATAGCCAATCTCCCCTGCCCTTTAAATGTGCCAAGCCGCCATTGCATTCGAAATGCTCCCAAGGACTAACCGGCAAGTCAGGTAAATGAATGCCAAAATCTTCTACGATAGGAATATTTTGCGCTTCCGCCCAATCAAGATAGGGGTCAGATAGAAATGGTCTGTCATCGACTTGTGATCTTACTTCTTCTGCAACCGCTTCCATAATTACATCCTCTTAACTTGATATGATCCTTTTACTCATCTTTGGCAGTGACGAGACCTCAGATAACATATGAAAAGGTTACTAAACATACAAGAGAGATCAGTTTAAAGGTCATTGGTAATTGAGACTAAACCCTATATTATATCGTCGAAAATCACAGGAGCAGACAGAACATGGCGGGACCAGCGCCAAAAAAGATCAATGTGAATGGCTGCGAGGTTGAAGTTTTAAGACAAGGTTCAGGTGTCCCCCTGCTGTTTCTACATGGTGCTGGAGGCCTGCAAGGGTGGGCCCCATTTCTCGAGAAGCTCTCAACTAAATTCGACGTCATCGCTCCAAGCCATCCCGGTTTCGGCCGCTCGGATACCCCGGAATGGCTTGATCACCTGTCAGATCTTGCCTTTTTTTACTGCGACTTTCTGGAACAATTGGGATTAACAGATATTCATCTCATAGGTCACTCGATGGGCGGTTGGCTCTCTGCCGAATTGGCAGTAATGGGCACTGGTCGTTTCCAAACCTTAACAGTTGTATCAGCTGCAGGCCTCCGAGTAGTGGGCGTTCCTATGGGCGATATATTTATGTGGTCCGCAGAAGAGAGAGCCCGCAAGATGGTATTCGATAAAGCTGAGGGTGAACGTCGGGCAAATGAGAAGCTCTCTCCGGAAGAAGCGGACATCGCTCTCAAAAATACCTTCACGTCCTCAAAGCTCTGTTGGAGCCCCAGATTTCACAATCCAGCATTGGAAAAGCGCCTACATCGTATAAGAATTCCAACAATGATCATGTGGGGGGAACATGATCCAGTGTTTCCGGCACCAGAATATCCAAATGCATGGCATACAGCCATCAAAGGATCCGAATTGCGGCTATTTCCTAATTGCGCACATTCGCCACAAAGTGAAAAATTAGACGATTTTATCGCCGGTATTTATTCGATCACGGAAGGATCAGAACGATGAAATTTTTCTTTTTCCATCTTATGCCCTACAGCGCTGTTGACCTAGATGCTATCACCGACAATACGTGGATTGTTTTTCCAAATAAACATTATGATCCCAAGGAAGGGCATAAGCTCTATAATCGCTACCTTGACGAATTAGAGTATGCCGACCAGTTAGGTTTCGATGGGGTGTGTGTCAATGAACACCATCAAACCGCTTACGGGATGATGCCTCAACCCAGCGTTTTGGCGGGTGCACTTTCTCGTCGCACTGAAAATGCAAAAATTTGCGTGTTAGGGAGGGCTCTTCCGTTAACCTCCAATCCCCTCACCATCGCCGAAGAGTACGCGATGATCGACAATATAACGGGCGGCAGGCTAATTGCTGGGTTTGTGAGAGGTATAGGTTGCGAATATCACGCGATGATGGTCAATCCTGGGGAGTCCCTGTCGCGGTTTCATGAGGCACATGACCTCATTATTGAAGCCTGGACAAAGGAAGGACCGTTTCCCTTCGATGGGAAACACTACCGATTGCAGTATGTAAATACCTGGCCCCGACCTTACCAAGAGCCACACCCTCCGGTCTGGATACCTTCGCAAGGATCGGCGGAGACAATGCTATGGGCTTCACATCCAGATAGAAAATATACTTATCTACTCACATTTAGCCCAACAGAGTCTGTAACCAAACATCTTAATACTTATTCCCAACAATGCGAGAAGTATGGTTATCAGTGCACCCCCTCCCAACTCGGCTGGGCTTTCCCGTGTTATGTTGCTGAGACCGATGAAATTGCCAAAAAAGAAGCTGGTCAGCATATCGAAAATTTCTTTAATAAATTTCTAATTTCGCCGATGCAGTACAAACTACCCCCTGGCTATAGCTCATTGAATTCCTACAAAATTGTGGTTGAAAGTAAATTTAAAGCTCGTGGATCATACCTCTCCATTGGGTCGCTGATCGAGAATGGTATGTTCATGTGCGGCAGCCCCCAAACCGTAGCCTCTCAATTGGAGGAGTATCAAAGCAAAATGGGGTTTGGAAATCTGGTTACGATGCTTCAATTCGGCACTTTGCCGCATGACCTAACAAAAAAGAACCTGGAACTCTTCTCAAAAGAAGTTATGCCTAAATTACGGCATTTGGGCAACGAGACAGGCGTCGCAGTTGCCGCGGAATAGCCACCTGGCTGAGAAAATCGCCTCAACTGTTATTTTCGTGATTATATTCGCATGCCTCAGGCCAAGAAACTACCCAACGCCTTCCGGTCCGGCTGGGTCATTTGCTAAGCGCTGGCCTCCGCGTTAGCTGAAAGTTGCTCTGGTCTCGTTGCTCCGGAGACCATATAAATTGTCGCTGAGTCACTCTATGCGCGAGGGAATTCGGGGACACCTATATGTTGTTACATCTTCTTCTAGAAGCTCAGCCAACATATACTGACCTCGACGACCAGACTGGCAAAGCCAGTGGATCATTTTTTCCCTGTTTTTTGGGATTGAAAACGTTATACCCGAGTATAACACACCGAGAACAAAGGCACCTCTTTTGTTTCCTTTTTCGGCCGCTTTTAGTAGGCGCCCCAGTCCTCCAAAGGTATTCTCTCGAATAAATGTGCGTATACCTGCGGGAACTGCCTCGTAGGTCTGAAGCTGCCCTAAAGCGACGCTTGCTTCAAGAGAACCAAGCCTCTCTGCCTCATAAAGCATATTTATGGCTTCCTCATGCCGATCAGTGTCAGATAAAATAAAAATATACCCTCTGGCAAGATAAGCCATTGCGTCAGCATGCCCCAAAGCTATGGCTTTCTTTGCTAATTCCAGTATTTCTTGCCTAAAATTTTGCGCACTTCTTCTGCCTAAAAACAGGCTGATGCGGGCCATTGCCTCCAGGTGACCCGCTCTCGCTGCCTTTAGCATACTGAAAAACGCTCGGCGGAAACGGGTCCTTCCCCAAACATTATTGTTAATTTTTCCCAAAATAAAATCGGCTGCGATATATCCTTTTTCCGCTGCCCGACTAAAATATGTCTCGCCGGGAGATACCTCCCAATAGGAACGCTCTTCCAGGTCTAAAATACGTCCAACCAGAAACAAAAGCCGTGGATTCTCAGGATCTTGATCCAACGCATTCATACAAATAGATTTTGCTAGGCTTAAGTTTTCTATCTCAAGGACCGCATCAGCAACTCGTTCGTAGTCGTATACTGAGGAAGCGACCGTGTCACATCGCGTCACATCTCGAAATTCTTTCGCTTCGATTTCTGCCTCAACCAAAAATATCGGAGAGAAAACGAAGGCGAAAAACAAGGAACATAATCTTAACGTGACCCAATCCCCATTTAAACGGACTTAAAACGACCTGAGAGCTTTTTACCTCTCACTCCATTAAACCGCATCCTGCGCTAAAATAGTAGCCTCTGGGTTTCGGTATGCCTGCTGAACACGGGCTAGTTCCTCCATCGCCAAAGGATCAAAATCGAATTTTGGGTCTCTGTTCAGCTCCCAAT
>CAJXEC010000134.1 GCA_913052165.1 uncultured Rhodospirillaceae bacterium | reverse complement strand
TATTTAATGGATTGGCTACCCTTTTTATAAGGGTTCGCACCCTTTAATGGGGCATAAATAGGCTTTGACGCTCTGCAACGTGAGATCGGGTCTGATTTTGCCCTATCGCTCTGCAATCCTCGCATTTAAATACTGCTTGAACGTAGTCCACATCCGGTAGCCCATCTTCAATCAACATTTCGGGATCAATATCCCTCCAGACTTCACAGGATTCACAATAAACCGAGATGTACATATTATTCTCTGACAACTCGCTCATTTTATTAATTACGATTGGTTTGATATGCGCCATCTATACACTCACTGAAACTAGTACAACCCAAATACTCAGCAAAGCCGGTATGAATATCGTACGCCACTCCATAAGAATCCCCAGAGACAATAATACTACTGGTACGATGGTGACGGGATGGCGGATCCTCCAATGCGCTATAAATCCTCTGGTCGCACTAAAGGTCAGAAAAAGACACTATGATAGGACGAAATTACCTGCCCTATATCAAGTCCCGCATTTTTAGGATTTTGATGGAATAGTGACGTCCCAAAGAGGCAAAAAAAACATTGGATGATACGAATGTCGCTTGCTCCAGAGTTCATTTGAGAATTCGGGCATTACCGCCTAAAAAAGACTTTATTGAAGCATGTTTATAGAAGCGAATTATTGACCAGGCTGAGTGGGATAACCTGCAGAAGGAACTCCTCCGACTTGATTAGGGTCTGGAACCCCAAGGGGTGCCGCTTGGTATCCTTGAATAGCGCCTTGATCAACCGGTGCCGTGGCGCCAACGGTTGACCCCTTAGTTCCGCTAGAAAGGGCGGCTGCCGAACCAGAGGTAGTTGAACTTTCCGTGACAGAATTTACATTGCTGTTACTCAAAGTGTCGCTGAAAGTAATTGTCGTACGCTCAGTCTCTTTTTGCCAACCCTGTGACACCACATTGAGTGTTTTTAGATAAACCGCCGTGGCTTCTTGCTTGGTTAGATTGAAATTGGTTGCTAATTCGCAAGCACGATACATCAACTCACGGGTAATAAGAACGGATGGCGTTCTCCCCGACATTTCTTCCTCACCCGCAAACGCGTTCAAACCGCCGGCATCTTTCTCGGTTTCACCTGAATTCACAAGAGCGATACTCACATTTGAACTGTCATCTGTTTCAAACGCAGTATCGGCGCCTCTGCCGAGGCAGATCGCACTATCACTGGTTTTCTTCTTAGATATAGACTCACTTAGGCTTGGATTGGAATGAATAATTCCGGTTTTAGTGAGGGCTGTGAACGACGCACCGGGCGCGAAAGGAGTTGAGCAACCACTCAGTATTAACCCAACCAGCGCAAAAATGAGTCCGACGTAAGTTTGTTTAATCATCCCTGCCTCCGACAACCAATAAATACCGATCTAAACTCGATCCTTTTTACCTTCAATTTTAGTTGAACGCCACCAAACTCATTAATTGCACTCGCGATCACTGTCATTTATCCGAGAAGAAATACGCCAACCAAGTCGGGGTTAGGTTAATTTGTTTATCTGATAGGATACCCAAATATATAAAAAGGAGAGAGGAATGACATTGAAACTCGGTTTTAATCTTGTATTTTCCGGTATCGCACTTCTCGCCGGAATAGACGAAGCGTTAGAAGCAATTTTCCAAATCGTCGATCTGTTCTACATGGACTCTTATCATGGTGTGATCAGCTTATCATTTCTGGGAATAATCCGCGTCGTCTCAGAAGCCTTGGATGACTTCCGAGAAGCCAAATCCGGTTTTAGGGATGCGCATTAGAACGTTATTGGAAAAGGCTATCTGGATTTAAAGTAAGTTACGAAGCAAGACTACCACCCTTTAAATTACCTAAATGGAGGAAGATTTAGGTTCGTTCTTGCTCCGTGAACCACCGCCTGGAGTTCATAAGCCCCGAGCTTCTGTGGGTAAGGGTTTCTCTGCTTAAAACAAGAGTCTCTAGAATTCGGGTCAACGACTTTAGAGACATTTTTAAAATTTTAGGCGCACATCATGAGTGTTCCCTGATAGTTATCAAAGCATAGATTAAAGCGAATAAGATAAATTTTTCCGGGTAGCTTGTATATTAAGAGCGACCTGTGCGGATCCGCAGCTGGTAAGTTTGTCATGCCAGTATAAAAAAGTAATCGATGACTTTTTCACGATTTATCCACCGCAAGAGTCTGAAAGGCTTCGGATTGCGTTGCTGTTAATTATCGAAGAAAGCATCCCTCTCGGCCATTGAACAAATCTAAAAAGCGATCCTTTTCAACTATGTGATAGATTAAAATTGATCTGGGGATTGAAGTTATATTTCTTAAAAACTCTTGTAACGCCGCGCTGTTGGTATTTTAACCAATGAGTAACGAATATGAGTGTTAATGGAGAAATATAATGGTAAAAAATTTTATAAATTTAGGGCTTTCAGGTTTGGCACTGTTATCGGGTATTGATGAAGCCGCGGAAGCGTTATTTTCAGTTGCCAACATGTTCAACCTCGACACCCACCACGGGATCTTGAGCCTTTCGATTATGGGCGTTATCAAATCGGTTTTTGACACATCTGATTACTTCCGCGCCGCAAAATCGAGCTAGATTGTTCCAACAAATTCTTGTTAACTTTTGCCTTTTTTCAAACTTCCGATTTATCAACTATGTTGATCATAACTCTTGGGGTTTAATATTACGAGGCTCCCTGGACAGGATAAGCATAGGCGGCCACAACGTCGGCCATTGCGCCTATTAGATTCTCCTGCGGGGTCTCCCCGTAGATCGCTATATATATAGAGACAATAGTTGCTAGGTCCCGTATTATTCCGAGGAAGGTCTCAGTACTCATCTCTGTTCCACTGCGGCTTAATTTATAAGCAGAGTAAACGAAACTCGCTCCTTGTAGAAAAGATATACTTCTCTCCGCTTTTCCGGCTTTTTGAGAGGCCTTTACTGCTCCTGTCAGAGCGGGCCTTACTTCCCTCAGAGTAACTAGCACCTTCTCGAATTGTTCCGTCTTGGCAAACTCTGAGAACGCTTTTGAAACAGAGGCCATCCCCTCTCCCTTAGATACCGCGCGCGAAACAGTTGCAGCTAAGGGTTCAAGGTGCTCCCAAATTTCTGTTCCGGCTTTTAAGACTTCACCTTCTACCGATTTGAATGTTTTGATCTTTTCGGCTTTGGCAAACATATTATAAACTGAGCATGCTGCTCCGACTTCTGGATTCAACTCGCAGAGTGCGGCTGCAAGGCTGGCCGCGGCCGCTACTTGGAAAGCAATGATTTGGGAGCAATTAACTTGAGATGATACAGATACTCTTTTTCCTCTGCCAAAATCAATTGTGAAACCACGAGCGATACCGGCCCCACATTTTTTCCACCCTCTTGGCTCATTTCCCCAACATACAGGACCAATTCCTGTCGTATTGGCACGACACTTTTTGTAACACTGCAATCCAAAAATTCCCTTGCCTAGCTCGTCTCCTCTCCGGCAGACAGGTATCATGGGCGTTCCAGCACCTCGATCGTATGACTCGCGTCCGTGATGAATACATTGGACCCCGGCCCCACGGTATCCGCTGCGGCACCCCTTGTAACAAAGTGTACCATCAAAATCCGGATGGGAGCTCGGGCAATGACTCCTAAGAACGGTTTCATAACGGGTTGCCCACCGACAGTAATTCTTAAAGTTGTGGAGATGGCATTTTCTATATCTCCCCTTAGCGACCTTTTCCCAATGTGATTTTTGTAGAACGCCAACCCCTCGGTCATATTTATGCGAACTACAAATCGTAGCACCTCCGTCGTAACCTGATCGACAAGGGGTGTAGCAGAGAGAACTTATTTTTTGTTTTCCTCTTGGGCATCGGTAATCTTTTACGGTATATCCCACACCTCGGCCGTAAGAATATTTCCAGTAAAATGTCTCTTCTGCGGAAACAGATCCAGATAATCCTGTGGTAAAGGGGAGGATGAGTATGGTAGCAACAAGCAGCTGCGTTGCTCCTGCCAAAAGAAACTTTAAACTTTGCATATTCTCTCCCGCAATTTTTATTTATTCAAAATTCACAGATCTCTTATAAAAAAAAATTTCGGAACGCAACCTAGGAGCTAGAGCGAGGCTTAGTGCCATGCTTGAAAAAGTGTGTGAGGGGGTGCGCAGATACAGAATTGTTATCAGTCAAAACACTCATAGTCCTAATCACGATTGGTTTTGTGTAGGCCACCTTAATCCTTCATTTCTTGTTTCGTCATTCCTTGATATTGTGCTGAGGATAGACCTAATGAGCATAAGCATTAGTGAAATTCATTACAAAATTGGAGCGGTTATAATGTCAGTTACAATGCATTGCACCTTGAAAACTAAAGATGAGTGTTTCGATGAGTTCTATAACCTAGCGCGGGAAGAGCTCGCCTTCACCCGAGGATCAGAGGGATGCATATCAATTCAAACGAGCTCATCTAAAGAGGCTAATACGTTTAAATTTATCGAGATTTGGGAAAATGAGGAGCTATTCAATCAATATTTTGAAAAGAGAGTAGAGAGAAGCGGCGCAGACTTTGAGCGGTTACTTGTCGGACCACCAGAAATAGAATGTTTGGTGACTGACGATTGGGGTTATGGTGAAAAGTGGAAACCTTAAGCAGCACAGGTACTTCGCATTCAAATAAGGCTAGTTAGCTGGGCGTGAGCTTCTAGTTCCAAACCCGCGTTTATAGGACTCTCATCGCAAAAGCCACTCGATTTGTATTGCCTAACTAATTTGGCCAACTTGATGCGACCTAAGCACACACACCCGTTCGAATACACTCTGCAATTCTTTGCGCGGTTTCCAACCTGAGTAGCCAAATTCAACGCTTAAGCCTGTGAACTTACGGCCTAGAAATACTAGTTAGCGAGACCAGCCAGCTTTTTCTTAACTTTACCTGATTGCCCGGCCCCGTATTAAAAGGGCATCTCAATGGTCGTCCAACG
>CAJXEC010000133.1 GCA_913052165.1 uncultured Rhodospirillaceae bacterium | reverse complement strand
GCCGGATGCATGTTTTGTTACCCTTACCTGGAGAGCGCTATATCTACCCAGCGAAGAAGACGATTTTTTATGTCTAGGTTTTTGTTTGATTCTGAGGTTTTGTTTGACCTTTCTCCAAAGTCCGATCCCTCTGAATTAAATTTCCTATCCGGGTTGTAAGAATTTTCCCGGGCGCGCGGGGGGAGATATTTATTGGTTGGTGAGTAGCCCATCTCAGGCATCAAATCATAACCCCCTCTATCCTCTACCAGCTTTGACACAGCTGAATTTGGATCGTTTAAATCACCGAAATGCCTCGCGTTGGTCGGACAAGTAGATACGCAGGCAGGAACCCGATCAATTTCTTCCAAGTTTTCATTATAAATTCTATCGATGCAAAGAGTGCATTTTTTCATCACTCCGTCCGTGTGATCGTATTCGCGGGCTCCATAGGGACAGGCCCAAGAGCAGAGTTTGCAGCCAATGCACGTGTCTGCATTTACGAGCACTATCCCGTCCTCTTCGCGCTTGTAGGAAGCACCGGTAGGACAGACAGTGACGCATGCGGGTTCTTCGCAATGCAAGCAAGATCGTGGAAAATGCACGGTGCGGCTATCCTGGTTCTCGGTTACCTCATAACTATGTATTCGATTGAACCAAACTCCCCAGGCTCCATCATCTTGACCATTATGTTTCTCTGATCCTGAGTATGTATTCCAATCTGTAAGAGGGCCAGAATGCCCTCCCGCATTCCATTCTTTGCAATTTACCGCACAAGCATGACAACCAACACACACGTCGAGGTCGATTACTAGGCCTAATTTGGGATTGTCATTTTTTTTGGGAAGACTTGTCATAACAATTTTATTTTTTTCCGAAGCGAAGAATAGCTTCCGGTTTATTAAGGTAAGCCGCATTTGGTATGGATGGAAATTCGGGTTCAGAGACCGTCCCTGGTCGGTCATCGTGTGCTTTCTCTATGCGGACGCGCAGATCAAACCATGCAGCTTGGCCAGTTATAGGATCTGAGTTGCCGTGATTGTATTCACCGCCTTTTGGGGGAAGAAGTTGAGAAATTAGGTGGTTTAGGAGAAAACCCCGATTAGACTCAGGTGCGTGTTCTGAGAGGTTCCACGCCCCTTTGCGCTTACCAATTGCATTCCAAGTCCAGACAGTATCCTCATTCACTCCATCCATGAGCCGGACCTGGACTTTTATTTGGCCATGATGCGAAGTAACAAAAACCCAATCATCATCACATATTTGCAGTTTTTCTGCCTTTTTTCGGCTGAGATATAACCGATTATAGCCATAAATTTGTCTCAACCATGCATTTTGTGACCCCCAAGAATGATACATGGCCATTGGTCTCTGGGTCAACGCGTGCATTGGGTACTCTTCTGAAGAAATGACGTCCTCTTCCAAAGGAGGATACCAAAACGGTAAGGGGTCGAAATATTTGGCCACCCGTTTTCGATGAGACTCCGGTACGGCTACATTACCATGACCTTCCGCCGCGAGGCGAAATTTTTGCAATGGTTCCGAGTAGATTTGAAGGATAATCTGTTCGTTTTTGCCGATAAAACCAAGTGCTACAGCCTTTTCCAAATATTCTTGATTTGAGTGTTTAAAATATTTCTCAGAAAGTTTGAACTCATGACGCCAAAAGCAATCATTTTCGATATATCTGTCTATTTGTGATGGGTTGACAGCGCCTTTCCCTTCTCTGTCCCCATTTTCGCCTCGAAATCCTGCCAGGGGTCCGATACCCTCGGTGCGTTCATGATTTACGATGTAGTCAGGATATCCGTCAGGATATTTTGGGCTGCCACGATCGTTGATGAACGCAGGAAATTCGAGCTTTGCCGCTAAATCGATCAAGACGTCTTGGAATGGACGCACGTCCCGGTCCGGTTTCAAGATCGGTTGTCGGATTGCGTCGGCCGCACCATCGGAGTCGCTTATTGGACGATCTAGAAGAGATATACAATCCCAACGCTCCAAGTAAGTCGTGTCCGGCAATATAAGATCCGCGTAAGGTACCATCTCAGAAAAATACGCGTCGGAGTAAATAATTTTTGGAATTTTATAGTTTCCTGTTTTCTCATCCTGCTCTGTGAGCATCTTGATAGTGTCAGGAACATTCATTGAAGAATTCCAACTCATATTAGCCATGTAAAGAAAAAGTAAATCAACCGGGTAGGGGTCGGAGTGATAGGCATTGTTAATCACCATGTGCAGCAGGCCATGTGCTGCCATAGGAGCTTCCCAAGAGTATGCTTTATCAATTCTTATTGGCTCGCCATCTTGATTTACCAATAGATCGTCAGGTCCTTGCGTAAAGCCAAGTGGTGGTCCTGGCATTGGCGTATTGGCATTGATTTCGTCAACTTTTCCAGCCGGCTTAAGGGGTGGTGGAGCTGGTTTTGGGAATGGTGGTTTATAGCGGAATCCACCTGGCACATCGATGCTGCCGATCAGCATCTGCAAGATATGGATCGCTCGACATGTTTGGAAACCATTTGAATGAGCAGATATCCCGCGCATAGCATGCATCGAGACGGGTCTACCAATAAATTTGTCGTGTTTTCTACCAGCCCAGTCAGTCCACTCAGCGTCTATTTCGATAGTTTGGTCGAATGCAACAGCCGCGATTTCGCTTGCAATCCGTTTTATGGTTTCTGCAGGTATTCCACATTTAGCGGCAACGTTCTCTGGCGTGTACTCAGAGGACAAATATCGCCTAACCATTAGCTCGAAAGCAGGAACAGCCTTGCGACCGCCCTCAAGTTCGTAGCAACCCATGATCGCCGGAGAAATCTCGGCAGCAGTTGCTCGTACGAGAGTATTCGTGGATTTATCATAGGCAAGGGGGGCGCCGTCGTCGTTTCTGGCGAAGAGCCCGTGGTCAGGTGATCCTGCCTCCTGTATGACTAGCCAGGGTGCGTTTGTGTACCTAATAAGGTATTCCAAATCGATTTTATCTGCGATCAATAATTCTCTTATAATTGCCATTACCAGCAAACCGTCTGTTCCCGGACGGATACCTAGCCATTCATCCGCGATCGCCGAATAACCTGTTCTTATTGGATTAACTGATACGAATTTTGCTCCCCGTTTTTTAAGTTTTCCCAGACCCATTTTAATTGGGTTTGAGTCATGATCTTCGGCCACGCCAAACATTAGGAAATACTTTGTATAATCCCAATCAGGCTCTCCAAACTCCCAGAATGATCCCCCGATTGTGTACAGACCAGCAGCTGCCATGTTTACCGAACAAAACCCGCCATGCGCCGCGTGATTAGGTGTGCCAAACTGACTTGCCCAAAAACTTGTAAGTGCTTGGCTCTGGTCTCTGCCTGTAAAAAAAGCAAGTTTTTTTGGATCTGAGTCGCGAATGTCTCTCAGCCATGTAACTGCAGTATTTAGGGCCTCCTCCCATTCGATCTCTTTAAATTCGCCGGAACCCCTAGGTCCTACCCTTTTAAGAGGTTTTTTTAGCCTCGCTGGGGAGTAATGCTGCATTATGCCGGCTGAGCCCTTCGCGCATAATACCCCCTTGTTCACCGGATGTTTCCGATTTCCCTCTATATACCTAATCTCGCCGTCTTTAAGGTGTACGTTAATGCCGCACCTACAAGCGCACATATAGCATGTTGTGGACTTGATCTCGTCTGAGACTTTTGGAGAGGTCTCTATTTCTTCTATTGTTGTTTTCAGAGGATTGAAGACCATACAACCATTTTGCTTTGGTTAAGAGGAGTTCCTTCTCGCATCAGTGTAGATGTTCCGTCAATAGCAAGTTTTGATCAATATACAGCATTAGGTTTTTTTAAATTCGTGGTAATAGGTCTGTTTATCTTCCTGAAATCATCGCGACTTTAGAGAAATGATACTTGGGAGAGCTGATGTTTGAAACAGTCCTTTGGGGAGCAACTCACTCGGGTTGGTTTTCAAAAGAAATTTTAATCTGATTTTAGTACGACCATTACTTCTCAAAAACGAGCACCTCTTTTTGGTCAATTTCCACGCTAATTACGTCACCCGCGTCAAACGATCCTAACCCTCTGTGTCGCACGTCAATGTGAGAGTGCGGTTTTTCAGAATTACCAATCCCAAGCCGGTATAGGCGTGAATTGCCGGTATCTCGGACATCGCAGACATGAAGCGGGTATTGAGTTTTTTTGGATGGGTGAATTTTTATAGATTCTGGGCGAACCAGAACCTCGACCTCGCTACCATCTGCAAACTGTGACCCTTCAAATTCTCCCACCCCAGTTTTTATTCGTCCGCCCACTACCTGTCCTTTAATGCTGTTTATATCATGCAGGAACTGAGCAACAAAGGAATTAGCTGGTTGATGGTAAATTTCACTTGGAGTGCCATTTTGTATAATCTTGCCGTCCTTCATAAGGATTATTCGGTCTGCTAGCGCCATTGCCTCTTCTGGGTCATGCGTTACGATGATTGCCGATGTGCCCGCAGCACGAAGGACTTCTCTTGTTTCCTCCCGAAGTTTTTTTCTCAATCCTGAGTCAAGCCCGGAAAATGGTTCATCAAGAAGGAGAAGCTTAGGTTCAGGCGCGCGCGCACGCGCCAAAGCCACCCTTTGTTGTTCACCTCCTGAGAGCTGGTGTGGATATTTACCCGCTTGATCTGACATTTGAATTTGTTCAAGGAAAGACTTGACGCAGGCCCCTATTTCTTTTTTTGTTTTTCCCCTTAGTCCAAACGAAATATTCTCAGCCACGGTGAGATGCGGGAAGAGCGCAAAATCTTGAAAAAGGAAACCTACTTCTCTCTTATGAGGAGATAAAGTTCGCTCCGATGAAGATACCGTAACGCCATCAATATTAATAAGTCCCCCGTCAGGATCCTCCAGGCCAGAAATTAGTCGCAGAAGCGTGGTCTTCCCGCAACCAGAGGGTCCGAGCAGACAAACTATTTCGTTCCCAGAAACATTAAAATTCGCACTATGGACGATCTGTCTGTCGCCCTTACTTAGGGAAATATTCTCTACGACTAACATGAGCTTTTTGCTGACGAGATTTATACCGAACTAACGAACAAACCGAGATTTGTTTTTGAAATTAAAAATCATTATCAATTATGGAAAGCTATCTGATAAATTATTGGTTAGCAAGGCTTATCGGGTAGATCACGTGTGCCCAGAGCGGATTTTTATTCTCTATCGTTCTTTGCAAGCGCGTATCCTCGCTATCACCAACCAACCCTGTCGATAATTTTTTGAGCTGAAGGGGAGATTTCTGCAATCTTTTCGATAGGTAGTTTGTCTTCCTTAAAGGCGCCCCAATTTTTTATCCGCGTCGAATATTCAACTTTCGGGTTGACCGGGTATTCGTAGTTAATCGTCCCATAAAGTTTTTGGGCTGTGGGCTGTGTCAAAAAAGATCG
>CAJXEC010000132.1 GCA_913052165.1 uncultured Rhodospirillaceae bacterium | reverse complement strand
AAATACGCAAGCAGGCATGCTTCACTATGGTTATTTTACTTTTGTCAATAATTTTATTTGCTTTGCCCTTGAATACTTGGATCGCCATCAAGGGAATAGCAATCCCAAACGGTAATTATTTTCACTTGTTTATGTCTGTTCAGTTCACGATCACTTTTGTGGTTTTAAAAACCGCACTGAATAACAATTTCGAAGATGTGGAATAGTTTTTTATAGCCTGAGCCCTCGACATCTTACTGCAGTCTGCCTGGTATAGATCTTGTGAGTGTCGTCTCTGTCCGCCCAAAAAAATAGGGAACTACAAGGTACTGTAGTTCCCAAAATTTCCAAGTTTGGCGGGTAATTATAGACCAAGATCACCCGGTCGAGTTTTCTTACTACTTAAAAATTGCTTTTCTAACAAAAGAAACAACTTCTGGTGTGGTGGCCGTCATCGCCTCTTTCACTACCTTTTGCAAATCAACTCCTTTAGATGGAATCAACCTTAGTTTCCGTTTTTTTAACTCAGCGGCAAATCCAGCATCGGCATTCATCTTGTCATAGGCTGCCCTCAGGGTGTTGACATACGATTTTTTTACACCGGGAGGGAAAGCCAGTCCCCTGCCTAGAGGTCCGAGAGAAGCCAAAAATTTAGCACCAGCTTTATATTCATCAGGTACTACATCCTCCATCATTGGAACGCCCGGTAAATCGGGGTCCTGAAAAATGCCAACTTGCAAGATTGGCTTAGCAAACGGCTTATCTCCCTTAAACCACTGAGGTACCTTTGAGCTCCATGCCAACCAGTTGAAAGCGGACATATCAGCCTCCCCCTGCTCAATAGCCATTATTGACCTTGAGGAACCTTTGTAGCCTTTGACAACTCTGCCTTTGAGCCCTAGCGCGCTCATCAAATACTTGGGAATTAATGTGCTTGTTGAGGAAGCGCCGCTAGATGAACCGACTAGCCCAGTCGAGGATTTTTTCCAATCCTCAAGTGAGGATATACCCTTCTTAAGTGATACGACCAGAATCACATTGGTCTGGTTGCTGGAGCCTAGGAAGCTATACTCAGGAGCTTTGTATCTCATCTTTTCTGGTCTCAATAACTGATTGATCACGAGGTTATCGAGAGGAACGATTGTGTAGTAGCCCTTTTTTGGCATAACGTTGTACGACCAATTCATAGCCTTGGAACCGCCCGCACCCGGCATGTGCTGAACAATTACATTCGGATTTCCCGGAATAAATTGACCAATATGACGTGAAAACGTTTGCCCATATTTATCGTAAGTTCCGCCTGGCCCGTAAGGTATTAAAATTGTAATTGTTTTGTCCTTATAATGAGCAGCGACGTTACCGTGTCCGCCTGCGAAACCCGGTGTTGCTGTAATGAATGCCGCAACCGCGACAAAAGCTCCTAGAGCCTTTTTTAAAAAGTTCATAATGTTACTCCTGACAGTACTAACCAACGCAATGTCTATAACACAGCTCGAAGCTTTTGGATATTGCTTAAGAGAGATATATAATACTTCGTGGCAAAATTTTCACTGGCAGTTGAGTTTTCCGACCAGAGTTTAATTTCTAGCGGTTGCACCCAGTTTTCTGGGAATGGACCTATTAAATTTACGAATTTCGCGCTTTATATGTCAGGTCAGATCATCGCCATGAATATATCTATCGGAGCCCAAATAAATGAAAAACGTCTCAATTATTACCAACAAAGAAAAATCTCTAAAAAATGAAGTATCAAAAACGGAGTGGAGTGCACGGGTTGAACTAGCAGGAGCCTTCCGAATATGTGTTTCTCGTGGTTGGAATGAAACGACCGCAAATCACATGACAGCGAGAGTGCCTGATCAACCTGATTATTTTTTAATGAATGCATCAGACTGCAGCTGGGCTGAGGTCACTGCCTCTAACCTCCTGAAGCTTGACCTTAACGGTAAAGTTGTAGGGAACACCGAGCGCCGCCCCCGTCCAGCCGGTCTAAATTTTCACTCTGCGATCCAGCGCGAAATGCCGAAAATTAATTGCTCTTTGCATCTCCATCCAATAGCAGGGGTAGTTATTTCTGCAATTCAAGAAGGGTTGATGTTTTTTGATCAAGGATCATGCAGTCTTTACGATAGCGTATCTTATCATGAATTTGAAGGTATTGCCGAGGAGGAGGACGAAGCACCAAGGATACTATCAGACCTTGGCGAAAATTACGCTATGATTATGTATAATCATGGATTACTTACAATTGGACGGACAGTGCCCGAGGCCATTGCGTATATGCAAAGTCTTATAGACACTTGTGACAAGCAGTGCCGAATTTTATCGATGAATGCCACACCAAAACCTCTTTCGGCTGAGCTTTGTCAGTGGACTAAATCACAAATGGCGAAACGCTCTAACAGTCAGCCCATTGGAGAAACTGAATTTCTTGCGGCTTTTAGGCGCGAAATACGCCAAGATCCAAGTTTCATGGATTAACCGACCATAAACTATTGTGGCGATTGAAAAACCCACTAGAGTAAAAAGATAGCGCGATCTCTCCAAAATTTCAGACTTTTTCTTCTATACATGGTATCAGATTTTTCCTAGAAACCATGTT
Source organism: uncultured Rhodospirillaceae bacterium (assembly GCA_913052165.1). Taxonomy (GTDB): domain Bacteria; phylum Pseudomonadota; class Alphaproteobacteria; order MPNO01; family UBA2964. The sequence continues at coordinate 2,905 of CAJXEC010000132.1, read as the reverse complement.
GAGAGGGTTTAATGATGGCACCCTTGTCGGAACCCAGCGGCATAAGATTTTTATTGAGAGCGACCAAGTAGCCCGGGCCGCGGTCCTTGGACCCGGCATTTCAGATTGCCCCACATTTCCAGATATAGAGATCCCTGACTCACGGGCCGATGACCAAGGGCTACGTTGGCCAAAAAATTTCCCAGTTAAAAGTAACCTTATAAGAAGTTTGATATGGAATTCTGGTTTCTTTATGCAAAAAGGGCTCAGACGTAGTTGCTCCACTTCAATATATTGAAAACTGCGCACCATGGCATGGGGTTGAACCAGAGGAGCAGGCTAAACGGCGACAAAGAGATGCAAATGGTTATCTGCCTGCGCCACCACGTGATGAATTAGGACGCACTTGGCACCGCCCTGACTCGTAGTTCATTCTAACGACCAAATAAGGCATTGAAGGTATGATAAGGAAACTATATCTGAATGATATCACAGCTTATGAATAGATGGCCTCTGATGAAGAAATTCTAGCCGCACTCTCTTGGATTGAAGGTACTGACTCTGATCGCATACAGCGTCAGCAAAACCAAATTAACATTCGCGCAAACTCAAGAATAGAAGGATCGGTAAAATGTTTAAAAACTTTTTATTAACCATATTAGTTATCCTTCCGATGGCAGCAAATGCTCATTCCTCGCTTTCTGCATCTACTCCAAAGGATGGAGAAATTTTAAATGTGCCACCCGGTGAAATTGTCATGGAATTTAAATCACCTGCCAAGCTCATTAAGGTTGAGTTGATGAGGATAAAGAGCAACCAAGGAAATAGTTTTTTAAGTGCGCTGTTTGGAGGTAATGATGGTGAACCACTTCCGCTTGGAGAGAGCTTTCTCATGTCTTTGAATAAGCGTCAGATTATACCAATGCCATCCTTGGCAAGAGGAGATTACTTACTTTTATGGCGTGCAATGGGAGAAGACGGACATGTTATAAAGGGAGAGTTGACCTTTAAAGTCAGTGGTACCTGAGATGGATGTCTGGATTATCATTAATCCCATCTTGAAGGTTCTTTTTTATGCTGCCAGCTTTGTGAGTTTAGGAGCAGTTCTGTTCAGTCTTCACTTTACGAAATTTCTGACAGTGGAGCAGAAGGCTTATTGCAATAATCTTGCTTTTAAAACTGCCCCAATCGGTTCAGTAGTATCTTTGTTGATGTTTTTTTCCGTTGCTGGAAATCTAGGGGGTGATATCGCGTCTGTTATTGAGCCTCTTATGTTGCGGCTTGCGATAGAGTCAAAATCTGGCATCGGTTTTTTAACTGCATTTATAGGCTTCATGGGCCTCTTCATGGCGCATCGTCTGAGAGGCCATGCAATCAGAGTTGGGTTGTTGGTTAGCTTCGCGGTTGTGTTGCTCTCATTCACAATGTCTGGTCATTCACAGCTAGGTGGTTTTGCTTCACAAGCACTTTTGATAATACACTTGCTTTGCATATCTTTCTGGCTTGGTGCGCTAATGCCATTCCGTTGGATGTGTCTGCAACCTGACCCTCATAATCTGAGTATTGTGGCGCATCGCTTTGGTATTCTCGCCATGGGCTATGTTGCCCTACTTCTAATCGCGGGATTGGGTTATGCCTATCTGCTTTTAGGGGATATTACCCTCATTGTTACGACACAATACGGAAATGTTCTCCTTGTAAAGACTGTGCTGGTAGTTGTCTTATTGATATTGGCGGCTTTCAATAAGTTTAAACTAGTGCCGTCGTTGGAAACAAGACAGGCATCCAATGTCTATCGATTTCAGAGGTCGATCCACTTAGAAATTATCATTGCCTTGTTAATTTTAACAGCCTCCAGCCTCATAACTACGTCTGTGACCTTGCCAATGGCCATGTAAAATATTAGCTGCCGCACTGTTTTAAGTGCCTTTGTAAGCTCTTATCTCTTGCTTTTACGGTTCAATTGTCTACGTATTAAGGCGTTATGTTGAATAGGGTCGAATGTTAAGAAGTTCGGTTTGTTGGGTCTTCGTTTTGGTCCTGTTTTCTCAGAGTTTGGCTCTGGCGCAAGGTTCGGGAGTTGAATTAACAAGCCATTCGACAGGGTTCGACCAGCACTCCACCAGTTGTCATCCAAAAAAAGGTCTGCCTTCGGAGGGCAGCACTCTATCCAGCTGAGCTACGGGTGCTTAAGCTTTTTTGGATAGCTAAAGCGATCAATTAGTTCAGGATTTCTGCCAGTTATATACGTTTCTCCAGCCCTGCGGTTTCTAATCTCCAAAGTCTCGCATGAAGGAGGAATAGCCGCAAATTTGGAGAAGAATGGAGCAGGAGTGGAGAAAATTTAGAGCTTCGATAAGGCGACGACGGCGGCTAAATGCTCATTGTCATTGATCTGAATGGCTCTTTTTTCCGACATCAGACCACCGAGTTTAGCCAATGCAACGGATGCCGAGACGGCAGCAGACCATTGTCCAGACTCTTCTGCACCTGCAATGGCTCTTCGAAGACCACGAGCGATTTCATCAACTGTGATTTGGTTGTTATGGCGAGTTTCATCCCGCAGCTGCTGAAGTCTCACCCTAATCTTGCTGTGTTTTAAGAGTTCATGTGCGCGGGAATGAACTGTAGCGGCTTTCATATTTTCAGCGTTATAGGCCGAACGATATGCGGAAGATGCATTCCCAGAAATAAGGAACGCATCAACGAAAGCTTGTTGTTTAACGGTTAAGTTTTTGGTCATCGTTGGATCTAGCCGAGTATACCACTTTTGTCGTCCCGCTGGGTGGTTTTCTATGAACCGAATACAATAAAAGCCGCAGCAACGCTTTGGCCCAAAGACAGGATGCATCGGACGTGAGTTATCCAATGATTGGAAAATACCTCAAAGTAAAAAAAATATAATGATTTGAGTTGATAATCAAAA
>CAJXEC010000131.1 GCA_913052165.1 uncultured Rhodospirillaceae bacterium | reverse complement strand
TTTAATGTTTATCGTAGTGATGTAAAAATTGGATATCACAAGGTTACTTTTGATAAGCGTGACAATGAACTACTTGCACTAATAGACATCAATTTTGTGTAAATGGTGAAACTAGCCTGTCTATATAGTCGCCAGCATAAAGGAAACCTTTTCCAAGTCTTCCGTTCCATAACTCTTCCTGTTCTTTATTGGTTGAGCTCATAAGGTTTCCCTTTTAAATCGGTATGAAAATTCATTTTACCGGACTATTTATCCGAATCTGAGTATGATTAGTTTTCAGAAAGATAACACTTTAGTGTGTTTTTTTTCGAAGCGAGTATCCAATTTTCTCGATGCCTTAGAAAGCGACGATTTTTGATTATTTGTTTATGTCTGGGGGGAGGAGAATCACTGTGCCCAAAACACAAAGGGCGAACCAATTTGCGCCCGGCATTCGGTTTCTAGGAGCGATCTCAATTCTACTGTTCGATATTTGTAGTTTTGCGATGCCTACACCAACATTACAAAACCGATCAAAGCCAAACATAATTGTTATTTTGACAGATGACCAAGGGTACGCGGATCTCGGTGTCTATGGTAGCGCTGATTTACGAACTCCTTACATTGACCGAATGGCGCAAAGAGGGGCCCGCATAGTTAATTTTTACGCTCAACCTTCCTGCGGCCCCAGTAGGGCGGCACTCCTTACGGGTTCCTACCCAATTTTAGTCGGTGAGCCTGAGAATAAGAAAAATCCGAATACCATATTGCACGAGAAAGAATTAACCATTGCTGAGATGCTTGAGAGGGCTGGTTACATAACTGCGCTGATAGGAAAATGGCACATGGCCGGGGATGGTGAGGCGCCATGGGATTTTGTGCTGCCTCCGACGCCCCCTGGCCGAGCCGGGGGCATGGGGCCTTTTGACGCGAATCTAATGCCTAACGGGCAAGGGTTTAGCTACTTTTTTGGAACACCAATGCATAATGGTTTCACAAAAAATGTCGACCTTAGCCGTTTTGTTGTTGAGCTTATGCGAAATGAAGAAGTGGTAGAGAGCCCCGCTAACGTCGATCAATTAACTAAGAGATATACGCAGGAAGCAGTGAACTTTATTCGTAAGAATAAAGATCAACCTTTTTTTATGTTGCTTTCACATAACATGCCTCATGTTCCCCTAGGAGTGTCCCATGATTTTCGAGGGCAATCATCACGCGGACTCTACGGAGACGCGATTGAAGAAATAGATTGGTCGGTCGGCCAAGTTGTTTCAGTATTGAAGGACCTAAATCTTCTGCAAGATACTTTGGTGATTTTCTTGTCTGATAACGGGCCAGAGGTTAGAGCAGAGCTTGGGGATGATGTTGGGAGTGCGGGAGAGCTAAGAGGCGGCAAATACTCGAATTGGGAGGGCGGTGTGAGAGTGCCTGCTGTTTTCTATTGGCCAGGTATCATTGAACCCAAAATCATCAGTGAGGGTATTTTTAGCTTAATGGATATCTTTCCGACCTTAGCGGCTCTGGCTGGCGGGAATGAACCAGATTCTTATCGTCTAAACGGCGTTAGCATCCTGCCTGTGCTCATAGGTGAAGATCCTGATTATAGACCAAGGCACAGCTACTTCTACTATTCTTTGACAAGCCTACAGGCTGTAAGGATAGATAACTGGAAATTAGTTCTACCAAGACAGAAAAACTCTCCATACCTGCTATGGCTAGGAAAATATATGGATAGGGTGGAAAAGCCCATGCTTTTTAATCTTAAATTGGATGTTTCTGAGCAAAACGATCGCGCCAACGAGCGACCCGATCTTGTAGCTAAAATGCTGTTGGAAGTCGAGAAAGCGCGAGAGGAGTTTGGAGATTATAATCGGATAGGTACTACAAGCAGATTTTTTGATCTCGGTCCTAAAAGGCCAAAAACTTACTTTCCGACCCATGGCCAACCCTAAAACTGCTTTTATCACGATCTCGCTCTATAATTCAGATACAGCAAGGTCATTTATAAAAATCAGGTAGTTCAGCATGCGTAATGGCGCCAAAGAGGAAAACACCCCCTCCGTGGGAGGAAACTACGCGCACTTTGTTTTAATCGTGTTAGTGGTCGTCTCAATCTTTAATTTTGTAGATCGAAATATCTTGGCCATCCTTTCGCAAGATATCCAAGCCGATTTAGGAATAAGTGACGCAGACATGGGATTTCTTTACGGAACCGTGTTCGCTCTTTTTTATGCAATTTTTGGGATTCCGTTGGCAAGGTTTGCTGATGTTTGGGTAAGGCGGAGCATCATCGCTGGGGGTCTCTTTTTTTGGAGTTTGATGACTGCTTTGTCTGGACTTGCTCGATCTTTTTCTGTTCTGGCGATCCTGAGAGTTGGGGTTGGAATAGGCGAGGCAAGTGCTACCCCCGCAGCCTATTCGATGTTAGCGGACTATTATTCCCCCAAGTTAAGAGCGACAGTGATTGCGATATACTCCGGCGGAGTTTATATCGGAGGGGGGATTGGTCTTATCCTTGGCGGATTCGTGCTAGATGCATGGCAAGGAGCCTACCCCACAGTCTCTGACGCACCATTTAATCTAAAGGGTTGGCAGGTCGCCTTTTTTATTGTCGGCGTCCCAGGCATTCTAATGGCTCTGCTGGTGAGGGCCCTTCAAGAGCCTAAACGAGGTATCAGTGAGGGATTGGTAATAGAAAATCATCCCTATCCGTTTTCTGTATTAAAAACAGAATTGGTAGCGATGATACCATTTGTAAACTTGATTAACTTGAAGAAAGAGGGGGTCTCAATCCGCGCAAATCTCCTTACCGCCTTGCTAATTTCACTCGTTTCCTGGATCTTGATCGTGTTGACCGACAACATTCCGCAGTGGTTTGCGCTAGGTGTTGGAGTCTATTTGGCGTTTTGCTGGGCGCAGTCGCTTAAGGCTAGGGACCCTGTAACGTTTAACATGATATTCCGATCTAAGGCAGTTCAGTATACAGTTTTTGCATTTCCCACACTCGCTTTCGTGACGTATGGCATCGGGTTCTGGACACCCGCATTGATGCTTCGTCTGCACGAAACAAGTCCAGCAGAAGTTGGCATGTATTTAGGTCTAGGGGGTGCGGTTGGGGGCTTGCTCGGGGTAACACTTGGTGGCCGGCTTGCAGATTGGGCAAAAACAAAACATCCGTCAGGCAGATTGGCGGTCGGTTATCTTTCAATCTTGGGCACCGTGCCATTGGTTCTTTGGATGATATATACAGATGATTTAACTACCGCTTTTGTTCTCTGGTTTCTCTCTCATCTGTTCAGCGCTAGCTGGCCCAGTGTCGCTCCTGCGACAGTCACTGATTTAGTCTTGCCAAGAATGAGAGCTGCAGTGAGTGCTTATTATATTTTAGTCGTAACAATGATCGGGCTCGCCCTGGGGCCCTACTGCATGGGGCAGCTGTCTGATTTGTATGCCAGAAGTGGAGCTAGTCCTGGCGAAGCCCTTCAAACAGCTATCGCAGCCTCACTACTCATATTCGTAATCACGGTAGTTCTGATTTTTTTGGCTTCGCGTCATTTACCAGAAGAAGAGAGAACACGATTGGAGCGAGCCAGAATGCTGGGTGAGAAAATCTGAATATAGAATAAAGTTATAGAATCAGCTTATCTCTCTATACTAAGCAGATATGCGGTTTGATCATTTTTTTCGTGTTAGTATGCGCGTTAGTTAACATCAAAGCCACGTTTTGTGGTCGGGAGAAGACGGCTCTTATCTTTTTGGGCACCGTGTTTAGAGCCCTCAGCGTTAAGGAAAACTTTGGAATGAGTTACAACGACAACCTTCAAGAAAAAATTAAAAAGATGAGAGAGAAATATCGAGCCGAGAGAGAAAAACGGCTCAGAAGTGACGGCAGTGACCAGTTCGTAGAGGTCAAAGGGAAATTTTCCTACTTCAGTGAAGACCCCTCCGCGAAAGTTATTCCAGAGCGAGAATCTGTTGTTAGAGAAACTGACATTGTTATTGTCGGGGGAGGCTTCGGTGGTCTTCTGGCGGCTGCTCGGCTCAACGCTATCGGCTACAAAGACATAACGGTTGTAGAGGAGGGAGCAGATTTTGGTGGGACCTGGTACTGGAATAGATACCCTGGCGCCCAATGTGACATAGAGTCATATGTATATATGCCGCTCTTAGAAGAAGTAGGATACATGCCAAGCGAGAAATATGCGCACGGAGACGAGATCTTCGAGCACAGTAGATCGATCGGAAAGCATTTCGGTCTTTATGGTAATGCGCTTTTTCAAACACGAATGGTCGATGCCGAATGGAAAGAGGGCTCAAGCTCTTGGAAAGTACTGACTGATCGAGGTGATTCGCTTCATACTAAGTTTTTGGTTTTAGCCACAGGCAACTTGACTAAGCCGAAGCTTCCTGGGATCCCAGGCATCGAAAAATTTGAAGGACACATGTTCCATACAAGCCGCTGGGATTACAGTTATACAGGATCAGGTGGAAACAGAGATCTCAGCGGTTTGAGAGATAAGCGAGTTGCGATCATCGGAAGCGGTGCCACAGCCGTTCAAGTCGTTCCTAAGCTAGCCCAGAGCGTTCAGCAGCTCTATGTATGCCAAAGAACTCCCTCGACAATCGATATCAGAGGGAATGAACCCACCGATACAAGCTGGTACAAGAATCTCGAGCCTGGTTGGCAAGAGCGGAGAATTCAGAATTTTACCAACGTAACTAATGGCGTTCGAGAAGACGAGGATTTGGTTGCGGATGGTTGGACAGACTTAATGCACAAAATGATTGAGGCGTTCCGAGAAAAAAAGCGGGGTGTTGATTTAGGAGTTGATCCAATTAGTTTGGCTCAGTACAGGAAAATGGAGGAAATCCGTGCCCGAGTCGAAGATACTGTAATCGATAAAGAGGCTGCCGAAGCATTAAAGCCTTATTACGATATGTTTTGCAAAAGACCCTGCTTTCATGACGAATATTTGAATTCTTTCAACAGAGAAAACGTTACGCTTTTGGATACTGACGGGAGGGGAGTGGACTCGATTACTCCACACGGACTAATAGTTAAAGGCAAAGAGTATGCGGTCGATTGCATTATTTTCGCAACAGGTTTTGAGGTTGGATCATCTATGGAGCGGCGGGTTGGCATCGACCTTTCAGGGAAAGGCGAACGCAGATTGAGCGAGAAGTGGAGAGACGGGCCAAGGACCCTCCATGGAATTCACACTGAGGGGTTCCCAAATTGTTTTGTCATGCATGGTGTGCAGTCGACCATTTCGTTCAACGTCCCTCATCACCTAGATGAGCAAGCGAAAACGATAGCCGATATTTTGGGTTATGTCAGAAAGAATAAGTTAGCGAGAGTGGAGGCTTCTGTCGAAGCGGAGCAGTCTTGGGTTGACCAGGTAATCAGTTCCGGGCAAAAGGTGTCGACTATGAATGATGACCCCTGCACACCCGGTTATTACAACAATGAAGGCCAACCTAAAAAAAATGGGCGCTACTACAGAGCATATGGCGG
>CAJXEC010000130.1 GCA_913052165.1 uncultured Rhodospirillaceae bacterium | reverse complement strand
CCTGATTATTTTATTTTTTTGGTCCGAGGGCGCTATTGTCTGGTTTTAATAGTTAGACAGGGAAAACCATGTCATTAGGGATTAAAAGGCTATCGTAGACGCATTTTCGTGATTTCAAAGAGAGTAGTCCCTTATTTTGGCAAAATTTATCAAAATAAACCCCAGTTTGGAAAATGCGCGTACTATCTTCCATTAGGGTTTCCATAACCAAGTAATTAGACTCAGAAAAAATATAGCCTTCTTCATCCCGCCCATTAACAAAGACATTACTTGTAATATGCCGTAAATATCGCGGAGCAAATACCATTGTTGAACGGATCGCAGAGGCGCGATCCCGCATCATTGATTTCCCTTCACACCAAACGAGCGAAACTGGAAGGTCTTCATCAAAATTTTCCCGCGCGACGACAGTATAAGACGCATCCTCCTCGAAGAAATCTGGCCAGTCCTCAACCTTTTGGGCATCTAAAACACGGGCATAAGCGGTGTTAAATTCCTCAATGAGAAAACGAAGGGTTCGCTTTTCCTCTGTTGTTAAACTTGCCTCTAGGTCATTGACTTTGTTCGTCATCATAACCCCATGGTCTGTCGGTAATGTCGATACATTGCTCTTATTGAAGCCTCTGAGATTAATGTATCTGTGTCCCCTTCATTATTCGGATCAAGTTTGACGACTCCTCGATCAGAAAAAGATCGTCTGAGTCCCTCCTGCAGAAAGCGAATTGCCTCGTTATCGTCGACCCCAAGGTAACCCGATGGTCCCATTAAATTACCCTGTCGCATTCGGTGGTTTAGCATCTCTTGATCATCAGACTCGTATCCAAACATTGTCCAATACATGTCTAGGGCGTGTGGCCCTCTGGGGACAATATGGCGAATACCAAGGGTATTAAGTTCTCTTTGTACAATTAGATTGGGCCAAATAGTCTGCATGGTAACAGTCCAAGGGCTATCAAATTCATCTACATAATTCATGAATTTGGTATCTTCGAGCTTCATGTTATCCCGCCAAGCCCCTTTCATCTCTCCGGCAATGTCCTCTCCAAGCTCCAAGTCTTCATCACGGGCAGAAGCGGCGGTTGCGTGGCGACCGGTTGCATCCGTAATCATTGCAGATTTCTGCCCTGCTACCATCAATTTGAAAGTTACGAGAAACACGTGAAGAAGGGTGGCGTGATAGGGATCTTTCAAATTTTCGTGGTAGAGTTTCCAGTTTCCATTTAAGCGGTTTCGGTAATACCCAAGAATTTTAAGTTTTCCTTTCTTGAATACCGCGTCGAAATGTTCGCACGTTTCTGGGCCTAGGTAATCCTCTATGGATTCTATTGCTTCAGAGGCGGAGGCAAAAATTACGCCATGGCGAATAGCAACATTAAACCTTTTTGGGTTGTGTTTAGCCATTTCGAAATCGGCCGGCATGCCTCCTTTTCCTCGCTCACCCCGACGAAAGGGGACCGCAATTAATTCGCCATTTAGCCCATAGGTCCACTGATGGTACGGGCATATAAATTGGTCAGCTTTCCCTCTTAGGTCTCGACAAAATTCTACGCCTCTGTGAGCGCACCTATTCTCAAAAACATTTATTTTCCCATCTTGGTCTCGGGAGACAATAACTGGGATATCTCCGACGTAGGATCTTTTAAAGGAGCCCGGTTCCGGAAACTCAGCCTCAAGCGCAACGAAATTCCAGCAATCACCCAAGAAGATTCTTTCTCGTTCTTTTTTGAAATTCTCATTAGATGTATACACCCAGTCGGGTATATGAGTGAGCCCTTCAGCGGGCCAAACAAGGTTTGGGTTCGAACCCTGATCTAAAATTAGATTATCCAATGGTTTTTTACTCCAGCCGTATTTAGTAGGAGACTAACTCCTTGTAACGAAAGTGCCAATCTTTGGACTTTAATTCCGTTGAGATTAGGTTATCAATATTTAACAAAAAAATCGCACCTATTTGAGAGAGTTTGATTATGGCCATGGAACCCTTAGCTACCAAAGGTAACTTCTTTCACATCTATGATTTCAGAGTAAAGACTGGCATGGGGGAGGATTTTATTAGGTTGTTCAATGAGTTTGATTATTCGGATATCAATCCAATGCATAAGTCGCCTTCGCAAGTGAAAGACGGTGTTTTGTGTCGTGATGTAGATGATGAAAATCATTTTTACCTTATAGGAGAATGGCGTGATATCGAAATCCATAAACAGATACGAGAGTTGATGATTGATATGGCGCCCGAGTTTGTGAAGCTAGTCGATAGTGGTCCGTTTGTGCCCAACTATGCAGAAATCGTGACCTCCACGCCCCAAGAAATTTTGGACAAAGCCCAAAAAGATGCTGGTATTTTAAATCCTTAACATCACTGTTTAATTAAAATTGGGGATCTCAAAATTTTAGTCATGAAAAATAGGTGATTGTTCATGAAAAAGGTGGCTTTGATTGGATTCGGCGCAATAGCGAAGTTAATGGTCAAGAAACTGTCCGAGCACGACATCGAGGGAAGCATTTTTCTTGATTCAGTTTTGGTTAGAGAAAATCGACGGGACGTAACTGAGAAAAGTCTGTCCTCTGAGACCCTGGTTGTCACGAATTTGCAGGAAATTATAAGTCGCAAACCTGATGTCGTGGTTGAGTGCGCTGGCCAAGGTGCGGTGGCAGAGTATGCGGAGGCTTTACTGACCGCAGGCATTGATTTGATGATTATATCCACTGGTGCGTTTACAGACGACGGCCTGCGCGAGCGCTTAATATCAAAGGCCGGGGAGTCAGGAGCTCAGATTTTACTTCCGTCTGGAGCCATAGCTGGGATCGACGGCATGGGAAGCCTCTTTATTGGCGGGCTTAACAAAGTGCGTTACACGTCAACAAAACCTCCTCTTGCATGGAGAGCGACTCCGGCTGAAAAGGCCTTTGACCTGGAAAATATTGCCGAGCGGACAGTTCTTTTTTCTGGAACGGCTAGAGATGCGGCTAGGCTATATCCTAAAAATGCTAACTTAGCTGCGACTGTCGCACTAGCAGGATTAGGCTTTGATAAAACTGAGATACAACTCATTGCAGATCCTGCAGTCGCCCCCAATAATGTGGGGCAGATTGAAGCCGAGGGTGACTTTGGGCGCATGACTGTTGAATGCTGCGGAATGCCCGCACCCGATAATCCAAAAACCTCGGCCACGACTGCACTTTCTCTGACATACGCATTGTTGAGAGACCAGCGTAGCGTTGTCCTATGATCTTTCCTTGATGAGTCTTAAGATTTGCCGGAACTAACTGACTGAGTAGATTTCTTTAACTCTTTCTCAATTGCAGTTATCATTTTATTCGACAGGGGGCGTATATTTGATGGAAAGGACCCCACTAATAAACCATCAAAGCTGATTAGATATTTATGAAAATTCCATCCAGGTTTCATAAACTTTGAGGATTTGGATGCTGTCCATTTATAGAAGGGGTGTTGAGGTCTGCTTCTGACTTTGACCTTGTTGGTCATTGGAAAATTTATTCCAAAATTGACTTCGCAAAATTCTTTTATTTCTTGCCGATTACCTGGCTCTTGTGATCCAAAGTCGTTCGATGGCGTTCCGAGAACCACGAGGCCTCTGGACTTGTAACGTTCCCAAAGTTTTTGCAATCCAGAATATTGTTTTGTGTAACCACAAAAAGAGGCCGTGTTCACGATCAGGATTACGTTACCTTTAAAGGATGACAGTTCCAGTCTTCCGCCATTAATTGACTGGAAATGAAAATTGTACGCTGAGGTTTGCGTGTCCTCGGCAGGAAAAGCGATAGAGGAAAAAGATAAAACTGAAGCTATAGACAACCAAAAAATCGATCCGTGTTTAAAATCTAGCCATTTTTTTAATTTGTTAGTTAACCGCATCAGCAAGAGACCTGATAGTTGAGTTTTATTTCTTTGTTGGTTTCCGCTGATTTCAATATAGCTTGGCAAATTTCCAGTGTCGCCCTGCCCCATTCGCCTGAGTGAATTGGAGGCTGTTTTTCTGTAATAGCGGCATACAATTCATCGACCACCTCTGCTCTCGGGACAGTTGGCGAGGGAAGGGGGATCGTTTTATGGGTATCAGTATATATTTCGATGCGGTCTGGCATTGGCCTGATATCGCCATTTTCGCAAGAAATAATGAATGTCCCAAAGTGTTCATGCTGTCTGTCGTGTTGAACTCCGGATTTAGGTTTTTCAGAACTAATTGAACCACCGTACGCGCGTTCCGCTTTGTAAGCTATTTCTGACTTGAGGATTTTCAGTTCTATCAGGGCATCTTTACCAGACTTGTATTCACCTTGTTTCTTTGGGTTACCGAATTCATCAATCCAATCGACGAATTGGTCTGAGTCAAAGTATCCATAACCATTATAAGTGAGATTCGCAGTCGTTCCTCCCTCAAATCTTATAATAGCTGAGTAAGCGCCTTCAGCGGGTCGGGAGGCATCCCAGTTGCCAGTTACCGAGAAAACGCTGTTCGCAAGACCGCCAGCAAGAAGTCTCAAAATATCAATCTGGTGGGCGCCTTGAGAGAATACCACGCCGCCCCCTTCAGAGGTTTTTAGCTCTTCAGGTCGCCGAGGCCGGTATAAAAAGTCTGTGAAATTAAATGCCGTAATCATTCTTGGAATTCCTAAAGCACCATTGGAAATAATTTTTCGGGTGGCCAGGATCGGGGCGTCGAAACTGTGACATGGGCCTACAATTAGCTGCACTCCAAATTGTTTTGCGGTCTCTATCATTCTAGTACAGGCGTCAATCCTCAATGCCATGGGCTTTTCTACCAAAACATGTTTTCCAGATCTGGCAGCTTTAATTACATGCTCTTCGTGAAATTGATGCGGAGACGCGACATATATCAGATCTAGATTATCGTCTTCGCAAAGTTGATCAAAAGTTTCGTATAATTTGCCATCGAAATCTCTTTCAAATTGAGCCATTGCCTCGGGTCTTGGGTCGGTAGCAGCCGCTAATTTAACCCTATCGTCCATAATAAAAGTTGGAACCATCAGGCTAAACCCTCTGCCTAGGCCAACGACTCCTATTTTTAGTGAGGTTTCATTCATCCTTTTATGCTAGCTCTTGCTTCGGTGTTGTTAAATGGGTTGACTGCTTACACTGTTTTTGTCAACCTTAGAGAATTACTTAGAGCTCTAAGTTTTTGCCAAAACTTGATTAAGAGGTCGACGATTATGATCACTGCCGAACAAAATGACTTGCTAACCTTAGTTGAGGGTGAAACCCCGATGGGAAAGATCATGAGGTCACATTGGTTGCCGGCCTGTCTGTCCGAAGAGGTGGCAGAGAGAGATGGCAAACCGGTCCGAGTAAGGTTGTTGGGTGAAGATCTGGTGTGTTTCAGAGATACTCAAGGTCGTTTAGGAGTTATCGAAGAATTCTGTCGGCATAGAGGCGCGTCTCTTGCGTTCGGACGGAATGAGGACTGCGGGCTTCGTTGCCTCTATCACGGTTGGAAATTTGATATAAATGGTCAGACAGCAGATTTTGGTGCAACTAATCCTTTAGATGTTTTAGCACCAAGAGGAAATGAAACTGCTGACCCACTTACTGCTTCCGATCCCAACGCACAAATTTCTTTCCTTCCAGCTGGAAAT
>CAJXEC010000129.1 GCA_913052165.1 uncultured Rhodospirillaceae bacterium | reverse complement strand
TGAGGGTAAGGGTGCCGAGGCGGAACGAGTTATTCCCCTGCTCGTAGCGCTAGTCGAGTCTGGTTTTGAGGAGGATCACGAAGGAGTAAATCAGGATGACTGCGAGGCTCATTGAATACACCAAGCCTATGCTTGCATCAGATCCATGTTTACTGGTATTTGTTCGAAGTTAAAAAGATCCGAGTTCGGACCGGGATATTCCAATTATAAGGTGAGAATTAATGGCTGTAGCTGATGACTTTAAAATCAAAGATATAAACCTTGCGGACTGGGGTCGACGCGAAATCAATATAGCCGAAACCGAGATGCCGGGTCTTATGTCACTCCGAGATGAATACAGAGCATCTCAGCCACTGGCAGGTGCGCGTATTGTGGGCTGTCTCCATATGACCATTCAGACAGCAGTTTTAATAGAAACACTGACCGCCCTTGGTGCATCCGTTCGCTGGAGCTCTTGCAATATTTTTTCTACACAAGATCAGGCAGCCGCCGCCATCGCGGCAACAGGAACCCCTGTTTTCGCGTGGAAAGAGGAGACTGATGATGAATTTTGGTGGTGCATTGATCAGACCTTGGAGGGACCTGGGGGCTGGAAACCCAACTTAATACTTGATGACGGTGGCGACCTTACTGCCGTCATGCATGAGAAACGGCCCGATCTTCTGGCAAATGTTCTGGGATTATCTGAGGAAACGACAACAGGGGTACATCGTCTCTACGACATGGAAAAATCCGGCGGATTGCAAGTGCCTGCTATTAACGTCAATGACAGTGTAACTAAATCAAAATTTGATAACCTTTATGGATGTCGAGAGAGCCTTGTAGATGGAATTCGTAGAGCCACTGACACAATGTTGGCTGGCAAAATTGCTGTAGTCTGCGGCTATGGCGATGTTGGCAAAGGTTCCGCTGAATCTCTCCGAGCAAGTGGTGCCAGAGTGGTTGTTACCGAGATTGATCCGATATGCGCTCTCCAAGCCTCTATGGAGGGCTATGAAGTTAACACCATGGAGGATATGGCTGGTGTTGGTGATCTCTTCGTAACCACTACTGGAAATATTGATGTTATTACTTTGGATCACATGCGGGACATGAAAGATCGGGCCATAGTTTGTAATATTGGTCATTTCGACAGCGAAATACAAATCGAGTCCCTAAGGAATTATCATTGGCATAATGTCAAACCCCAGGTCGATGAAGTAGAGTTTCCTGACGGAAAAAGATTAATAGTTTTGGCGGAAGGGCGCCTAGTTAATCTTGGTTGTGCGACGGGTCACCCCAGCTTTGTCATGAGCGCGTCCTTCACCAATCAAGTTTTGGCTCAAATAGAGCTATGGAGGAACTCAGGGTCATATGAGAATAAAGTTTACGTACTTCCAAAACATCTCGACGAAAAAGTAGCTTCATTGCACCTAGAAAGGCTCGGAGTAAAAATGACGATGTTGACGGATGAACAGTCTGAATACTTAGGCCTCTCTAAGGACGGGCCATACAAACCTGACCAATACCGTTATTAATTTTTGCCAATTAAAAAATTTGGCACATAGAGTTTTGCGTCATTCGCAAAGGCGGCCAGGTTTCAGATACACGCGTTCAAATAATTGCTGCGATCCACTGCGAGCGAGACCATTTGAGTGTTTTCTTCCATACAATTTGTCTGTTGTAAAAGAACGATCAGCCCGACAATAAAATTTGACATGTTTGTGTGTGGCAATATCTATGGTTGGATTTGAATGGAAGAAGAAACTTTACCAGACAAATTAGTGACGGCCCACTTGGGAAATCAGGTGCAAACTGAATGGTGGGCACAGCAAATTGCATTGGTGTCTATGCCCGGTGACATTCTCGCACTAACGGGTCCTATGGGTGCAGGCAAGACGGTCTTCGCTAGGGCCTTTATTAATGCACTAGCAGAAGAACGGGGAGTAAATAAATTTTTGGTAACGAGTCCTACGTACAATCTCGTGCAGATTTACGAACTTCCAGAGATTGAGATTTATCATGTAGACCTTTATCGACTGGAGGACGGGGAGGATTTGCGTGAACTTGGTTTGGAAGAAGCGTATGATCACGGCATATCGTTGATAGAGTGGCCGGATAGAATGAGAAATTTCATACCCAATGGTTGCTTGTATGTTAAGTTAGAACAGGGGCATGGCTCCACGGAGCGGACAGTGAGTTTTCTTGGGCAATCCAATTGGTTAGATCGTTTACAATCAATTAAACATGGAAATTGATCGGGACTCCCTAGCTGCGGTATTTTTACAGAATGCTGGTTGGGGCGGGGCAAGAAGGCTACCCCTTGCAGCTGACGCATCATTTCGAAGTTATGAAAGAGTCATGAAAGGCGGGCATAGGGCGGTGCTTATGAATGCTCCTCCTCCTGAAGAGGACGTCAGGGAATTTTCGAAAATCGCTCAACATCTTTTAAAGCATGGTTATAGCGCGCCTAGAATCTTTTTCGAAGATAGTGACTTGGGTTTTATGCTTCTGGAAGATTTGGGAGATAATACATTTTCTAGTCTATTGGATCGAGGTGCCAATGAGGATGAATTGTATCTCTTAGCAACCGATTTCCTGATAGAGCTCCATTCTCGGGGCTCGGCAGTAATTCTGCGCGAGCTCCCCGAGTATACTCAAGATCTTTTGCTGCGAGAGGCTGAGCTCTTCACCACTTGGTATTTACCTGAAATCTTGGGTGCGCCTCTGAGCGAAGCTGCAAAACAATCCTACACGATTGCCTGGCAATCTGTTCTAACCGAGGCGTTGAAAGTGCCTTCAACCATGGTTCTAAGAGACTTTCACGTCGATAATTTAATTCGACTTGATGAAAGAACGGGTTTCGCTGCATGCGGTTTGTTGGATTTTCAAGATGCTGTAATTGGCCCGATTACATATGACCTGGTGTCGCTTCTTGAAGATGCGCGTCGCGATGTCTCGGAGACCATTCAAACTGAAATGAAAATTCATTATTTGGATTCTTTTCCTTTACTCGATGATGATACTTTTTTGGGTTCGATGGCGGTGCTGGGGGCGCAGCGCCACGCTAAAGTTATTGGGATTTTTACTCGATTATTCCGCCGAGATGGTAAACCGAATTATATTAAACACATACCGAGGGTTTGGAGGCTCTTGGAGAATTGCTGTCTCCATCCGATTTTGGAACCGATAAAACAATGGTTGGATAGGCGAGTGCCAGTTGAGCTCAGAGTCGCTCCTCGATTGCCTGTAAGATGATTATAGTTGAGAACGCTATGGTGCTTGCCGCTGGATTGGGTCTCAGAATGAGGCCGATAACCGATAAAATACCCAAGCCGCTTGTAGAATTGGGGGGAGTGCCGTTGATCGATCGAGCTTTAGATCTTCTTGTCGAGTCAGGTGTCAAAAAAGCGGTCGTAAACTTACACTATTTAGGTGGAATGATTGAGGCTCACTTGAAGAGAAGGAAGGCACCCAAAATTGAATTCTCAAAAGAAGAGGATCAATTGCTGGATACGGGGGGCGCCGTGTCGCAGGCTTTGCCTATGCTTGGTGAGGATCCATTTTTTGTGGTTAATGCCGATATAGCTTGGACAGACTCAGGCGTTCCCGCCCTAAATCGGTTGAGGGAGGCGTGGGATGATCGGTCAATGGATGCGCTGCTAATGCTCCATCCAGTGTCCTCCGCTACCGGCTATGATGGGAACGGGGATTATAATATTACCGAAGCGGGCCAGCTATCGCGGCGCTCAGCGCAAAGAACGGCACCCTATGTCTTTACCGGGTTACAAATCTTGCATCCCGGCTTATTCAGGGGATCACGACCGAAGAAGTTTCCGATGACTGAGCTCTATGACCAGGCTCAATATAAGGACCGTCTTAAAGGTCTGATTCATGTTGGAGACTGGCATCATATTGGCACTCCTGCAGGTCTTACTGCGGCCGAGAGATATCTTGCGGGTTCTCAAACCAACTATGTCTAGTGGTAATCGAATTTGGACGATTCAACCCGGCATACCCTTCTTGGAAGCGTTTGCTGACGGTCTGATGGCTCTTTATCCGAAAGATGGATTAGATCTTGAGGATATTTTGATTTTTCTACCAACCCGACGTGCGTGTCGTAGCTTGGAACGCGCGTTTCTGAGGCTGAATGGCGGATGTGCGGTTCTTTTACCCAGATTGTTGCCCCTCGGTGAGGTAGGAGAGGAGTTCTTACCCGAGATAGATAATGGTCTTCCTGACTTAGATCCGGGTTCTATTCTTCCTGCTATTCCAGATACGCAACGGTTAATCCTACTAGCACGATTGATTCTGGAGCAACATGAAAAATTACCTCTTTCGGGTCTTGTTTCTCCAAGCAATGCAATTCGTTTGGCGCGAGACCTAATTCGGTTGATCGATCAGGTTCAATCTGAAAAGTTGAGCTTTGATAAATTGGCAGAGCTAGTGCCTGAAGACTATGCTGATCATTGGCAGGTCACCTTGCGTTTTTTGGCGATTATTACCGAGAGTTGGCCGCAAATTCTTAAATCACTCGGTTTCATTGATCCTGTCGCCCGGCGTAATGAGCTCATTTATAGATTAATAAAAGCCTGGAAAGCTCAGCCTCCAGCCTATCCTGTTTTTGCGGCGGGCTCTACGGGAAGTGTCTCATCTACAAGAGACCTGTTGGCCACAGTATCAAGGCTCGAGCGCGGAGGCGTTATTTTACCGGGTCTTGATACGACTCTCGGACTGGAGAAAACGAGAGATTTGGAACCAAGCCATCCTCAATTTGGGATGGCGCAATTTCTAAAGAGAGTAAATTGTATTCCAAACAGGGTAACAGTTTGGAAACACGAAATACCCGTAACTGAGAACTCGGCTCGCTTTAGTTTGCTAAGTGAGGCCATGCTTCCGGTCAGTGGTATTCCTCCAGATCATTTTCCACTTTCTGAGAAAGCCCTCCAAAATGTTGAGATGATTGAGTGTTCTAACCAGGCACAAGAAGCAGGGGTAATAGCCTTGGCCTTACGCCAGGTGCTGGAAACGCCAGGAAAGACTGGGGCATTCATCACTCCCGATAGAACTTTAGCGCGCCGGGTTGCTGCTGAGCTTAATCGTTGGGACATAAAAATAGATGACTCGGCCGGTCAGCCACTCTCGCAAACACCGCCAGGCGTTTTTCTGCGCCTAGCGGCTGGAGCATTTGCAGAAGATTGTGCTCCGATCGCAATTTTGTCTCTCCTTAAGCACCCTCTATCAGCGGGCGGCGAAGCGCCGGGGCTCTTCCGTCGCAATGTGCGGAGGCTTGAATTAGAAGTCCTTCGTGGACCCCGCCCTGCGCCAGGACTCTCTGGAATCATGGAAGCTCTGGACGAGAGGAGCGGGACAGACAGCTTAAGACGGTGGTTTAGCCGAATTTCTGAAATTGCCGCGCCTTTCGCGGTGTTGATGGCTAAAAAAGATCTGGTGCCGACAAATGATTTGATTGCTGCGCATATAAAGTTTGCAGAGCAAATGGCTGCTACCGATGTGTCAATAGGTCCAGATCGTCTTTGGTCAGGGGAAGCGGGAAGCGCAACTGCAAGTTTCGTTACTTCTTTTTTATATCCACCTGCTCTGGATGTCATAAGTCCCTCAGATTATTTCAATTTTTTGGGCTCGCTCCTAGAGGGGCAAATATTTC
>CAJXEC010000128.1 GCA_913052165.1 uncultured Rhodospirillaceae bacterium | reverse complement strand
CGATTTTACATTTGCTTTATTCTAGATTTTTTATGCAAGCATTATCATATGAGAACAAGAACTTTGATATATTGGAGCCATTTAGCGGTCTTTTCACTCAAGGAATGGTTTGTCATGAAACCTATCGCTCACAAAAAGGGCATTGGTTATCCCCGGACGAGATTATAGAAGATAAGAATGGGGAATACATAACGAGATCAGGAAAGCGACCGGTGTCTGTTGGGCGATCTGAAAAAATGAGCAAATCTAAAAAGAACGTAGTAGACCCCGAAGACATCATTAATAGTTATGGTGCCGACACTGCTCGGTGGTTTATGCTATCAGATAGCCCGCCGGATCGAGATCTGGAATGGACCGACTCGGGAATTTCTGGGGCATGGCGATTTATGAATAAGCTTTGGCGATTAACAGCCCTCTATCCGCATGAGGAAGCAGCCTCATCCTCAATTCTAAGGCCGACTGTTGCCTCTGAGGCCTTCCGTCGAGTGCTGCACAGAACCATCGCAAGCATCACGGAAGACCTAGAGAATTTCAGGTTTAATCGATGCGTGGCCCGTATTTATCAGCTTGTTAACCAATTAGCGGAGCTTGATGAACAGGATCCTCAAAATTTTTGTGGAATTCGAGAAGCAGTTGAGGCCATTATCTTGATGATTAGCCCCATGACGCCCCATTTAGCCGAGGAAATGTGGCAACGCATTGGGAAAGAAGGACTAGTGGCTCTGCAACCATGGCCCGAGGCCGATCCCGAGTTACTAGTCGACCACATGGTTACGCTGGCAGTCCAAGTGAGAGGCAAACTTAGAGGGACAATCACAATCAGACGTGATGCTGATCAGAGCGAGGCCGAAGATGTCGCTTTCAGGGACCCAGTGATTATGGCGGCCGTCGAGGGAAAATCTATCCAACGCGTAATATACGTTCCAAACAAAATATTAAATGTTGTTCACTCATAAAAAAACACGGCGGTACCGGGCAATCTACTTGATTTTATTGCAAGCAACTATGTTGTCTATGTTTGCTAGCTGTAAATTCGTACCTCTCTACGGGGAGTCTTCGGCGGGGGACGTACGACTTCTCAAACTGGTAAAAATTAATAGAATTGATGACCGCGAGGGGCAAAAGCTTAGAACCATTTTAAAACAAAAGTTCGGCCAACGCTGGCCTCCGGAGAACCCACGGTGGTTGCTCACTATCAGGTTATCTGAAACGAAGAGACAACTGGGAGTTAAGCCTGACTCCACAGCAACCAGGAGAGAACTTGGCGTAACAGCAAAATTTACACTCCGAGAACTGGGTAAACAATCTAGCCGCCTACTTAAAGGGCAGAGCTTGTCAATGAGTAGCTTTAATGAGTTAGCATCTGAATATGCAAACCTGGTAGGGGAAAATAATGCGCGAGATCGGTCATTAAGCGTCATTGCAAATGATCTGAGGAATCGAATCATGCTCGCGATACGGCACCCAGACATTTTTGAACAATCAGTAAAAAATTGAAAATCACAAGCGCACGTGCCGACCGATTCGTCAGGTCCTCAGATCCCGAAGTCCGAAATGTTTTATTTTACGGGCCGGACAGCGGTCTGGTCCGAGAGCGGGCCCAAAGTTTGATTAAGAATTTTGTGGGATCATTAGATAATCCATTCAATAACATCGAAATCTCGTCAACAGACCTCAAAGATGACTCCGCAAGGCTGATAGATGAGAGTTCGTCCTTCTCTTTTTTTGGTGGTAAGAGGGGTATCTATGTTCGAGTCGCCACAGACGCTAATGCACCATCAATTCTTCCTATCTTGGATCTAGCACCGGGGGATACGTTAATTGCTATAGAAGCGGGAAGCCTTGGACCTCGTTCAAAATTACGTCTTGCTTTTGAGAAATCAGACAATGGGGCGGCAGTTCCCTGTTATCTCGATGACAATCAGACGCTTGAAAAAGTCATCTTAGAAACATTGAGTGCTAGGAAAATAAGCGTTTCGAGAGACGCTCTTCGTTACCTTAAAACACAACTTGGAAGCGATCGCCTCATAACCCGCTCTGAATTGGAAAAACTTGCTGTATTTAAAGGAGAACAGGGAGAAATTTCGTTTGAAGAGGCCCGTTTATGTATCGGTGACTCGTCTGAAGCCACATTAGATGATTTGGTCTTTGCAGCAGCAAGCGGACACCCTGGTCAAACGGGTAAACTTTTAGATCGGGCCCTACTCGAGGGAACACATGAAATCGGGATTATTCGTGCGCTGATCAGACATTTTATCCGGTTACATCAAGCCAAGGGGCTTATTTCTGAAGGCGCGACTCCCATTCAGGCACCAAGAATGTTAAGACCGCCGATATTTTTCAAACAAGCAGAAAATTTTCAAAGACAGTTGCAGGCCTGGACTTTTAGTAAAATCGATCGTGCCATCAGCCTTTTAACTGATACAGAAATCGAATGTAAATCAAGTGGCCAGCCCACCGATTTAATTTGCAGGCAAGCCGTGTTCAGAATTTGCGCTCTAGGAGGCAGCCTCCACCGGTAGATTTAAGGGGCTCTGTTAAGACGCTCCAGGACAGAGTTCAATTGCTCTAGAGAATTGAAAGAAACAGATATCTTTCCCCGCTCTCCATTGGTTGCTATCGAAACCTTCAAACCCAGCAGATTAGTGAGGGATTGCTCCAGGGCAACTGTGTTAGAGTCCTTGAAAACTCGCTTCCCTCTGGACACAGCGCCGAGAGGTTTGGTTGGGCTATTTTTAGAAGCCAATGCCTCTGCTTGACGCACCGATAGACCCTTGTTAGCAATTTCCCGGGCAAGTTCAGCAGCGTTTGTTAATCCTATTAAAGGTCGTGCATGGCCAGGGGTTATTTTACCCTCCTCCAAAAGTATTTTTACAGGCGCTGGTAGCGAAACCAAACGCAGAGTATTGGCAATGTGAGGTCTGCTTTTTCCGATTACTTTCGCCAATTTGTCCTGCGTGTAGCCAAATTCATCCAACAAACGCTTGTAACCTGCTGCCTCCTCCAAAGGCCCAAGATCGGACCTCTGAATATTTTCGACAAGAGCAGCCTCCAAAACAACTTCATTTGAGAGGTCTTTCACGAGGATGGGTACCTCACGAAGCCTGGCTATTTGAGCTGCCCTCCATCGGCGCTCACCAGCAATAATTTCGTATGACCTCTCTCCCTTTGGGCGGACCAAGATGGGTTGCAAAATACCCCTTTCGCTTATTGAGGCTGCCAGCGCTTTGATTTCTTGTTCATCAAATCTTGTACGGGGCTGAAATTCCCCGGGTTCTAGAAATTCAATGGGGACGCTGCTCGATGTTTCGACATTTTTTTCCAATCCGACCTTTTGAGGGGGTTTCTCGCCCAACAGGGCGGATAAGCCGCGTCCCAATTTTTTAGGTTTAAAGTCGCCTTCACTCATTTTTTAGACCTTCCTCTCGGCGCAAAACCTCCCCCGCAAGATGTGCGTAGGCCTGCGCACCCGGGCAGTTTAAGTCGTAGAGCAGAATTGGCTTCCCATGGGATGGAGCCTCTGAAACCTTAACGTTTCTGGGGATAACAGTTTTGTAGACAGTCTCACCAAAAAATTCTCGGACATCATTCGACACTAAACTACTAAGATTATTCCGCGAATCAAACATAGTCAGGACTATTCCTTGCAAAGCAAGAGAGGAGTTAAACGTATTTTTCACCCTTTCAATAGTTTGAACTAGTTGACTCAGACCTTCTAGAGCTAAATATTCGCATTGAAGAGGTACCAGAATACCGTCTGCTGCAGTTAATGCGTTCAGTGTTAAAAGACCAAGCGTCGGCGGACAATCAATGATGACATAATCGAGGCTCTCACCAAGAGATGAAAATGCATCCTTCAGGCGATATTCTCTCCGAGACGTATCAACCAATTCTATTTCGGCACCGGACAAATCCTCAGATGCGGGGACCAAAAGCAGACCAGGAATATCAGTGTCTTTTGTAGCAGCACCGATGAGCACCTGTCCGATTAAAACTTCGTAACTACCTAGTTGTACCTGGGCTCTATCAAAGCCAAAACAGATTGACCCGTTACCTTGAGGATCTAAATCCACCATCAATACATTTCTGCCAACCGCCGCTAAAGCAGTGGAAAGATTAACAGCTGTCGTAGTTTTTCCGACACCACCCTTTTGGTTGGCTATGGCCAGAATCCTTGGTCGCTTCGCGCGAGCGTGCCCGGTTTGGCGGCCACCGTTATTATTTTCCATTTTTAAAAAACTTCTTTATCAACAAGATTACCCCCTCAGGGTCAGACAGGCTTCTCTGAATATTAAAATCAAAGTCCCAAGATGACGCCGCATGCTCCAATTCTTTCCCATGTTGCCTGCCTTTGAGAAATAGGCAGACCGGGCGTTTACACCCCTGCCGCGCAGAAAATCTTGATGCATAGTTCAATAGTAAATCAAGCGGAGCTAACGCTCTAGCGGTGATTACTTGGGTCACCCAAGGTTCCAATTCCTCGATTCTCTCCTGGTGGATATGCGTGTCCAATTTCAATTCTGAAGAGACTTCTCGTAAAAACTGAGCCTTTTTCCCAATCGACTCAACTAAATGGACCTGTAAATCACCCATTATAGCCAGAACAAGACCAGGAAAACCCGCCCCACTCCCCAAGTCGGTCACCGTAGAGCAATCCCTCGGCAACAAATCGAGAATCTGGGCAGAGTCTAAAATGTGGCGTCGCCATACATCAGAAAGGGTAGACCGGCCTACCAAATTCAGAACTCTCTGTCGTTCTTTGAGAAAAGCCACCAAAAAATCGAGTTTTTCCAATGTTTCACGTGAAACACCTGACATTCTTTGGAATTCGACTCGGGTCAACGGATGCTGATGTTCAAATGTCATCCAGAAAATCCCGCAGGTCGTCGGACATGTCTGAGTAAAGCCGTTAACGCTGCGGGTGTTACTCCCGACATCCGAGATGCCGCACCTAAAGTTGGCGGCCTTCTCTTAGATAATTTTTCCTTTATCTCGTTCGACAAACCCCCAATCTGGGAAAAGTCAGTATCTGCAGGAATTTTGAGTTCTTCATCCCTCCGAAAAGCTTCAATATCGGCCGCTTGACGATTAAGGTAAGCATCATAGCGCCCCTCAATTTCCATCTGTTCCTGAACCTCCAAACTAAAGACGGATAACTCCGGCCATAATTTTTCTAGTCTCTTGAAAGTGACTTCAGGATACGACAATAGTCTTTTCGCGCTTCTGGTGATGCCATCTTGTGCCACTGACATCCCGTTTTTTTTGAGCGCCGATGGGCTCATAGCAAAGACACCAAGTAAAGAGCGAGCTTTTTCTATATCTTTAAGTTTGGCCTCAAATGCAGCGCTTCGCTCCCCGGATACACAGCCCACCCTTCGTCCCAACGGGGTGAGTCTTTGATCCGCATTATCCGCGCGCAAAAGCAACCGATACTCCGCCCGAGAAGTAAACATTCGGTAGGGTTCCGAAACCCCCTTAGAAACCAAATCATCAAACATAACAAGTTTTGGTAATTCACAAGTTCAAAGAATTCATTCTGATATTCATAGAATAATGGATTCAAGAGAATATGATTTTTATGAACTTGAACCAGTAGAAGTAAAAGAAGTTTTATTAGATAAAAATAAACTTCCAAAAAAATCTAATGGA
>CAJXEC010000127.1 GCA_913052165.1 uncultured Rhodospirillaceae bacterium | reverse complement strand
TTGAGAAAACTAAATCAGTTTCATCAAAACTTTCTAATCAAAATACTATTTTATACGGTGATGCACTAGATACTGCAATTCTGAAAGAGGCAGGTGTATCAGGAGCAGAAGCAATTATTTCTGTTACAGATGATGATGAGACAAATATCCTGGCGTCGCTGCTTGCTAAGAGGCATGGAACAAAAAGCTCAATCGCGTTGGTTAATAACCAAACCTACTCACCTTTAACCTCAAGCCTTGGGATTGATGTCATGGTCAGTCCGCGTGCGATAACGGCCTCTACCATATTGCAACACGTGCGGAGAGGACGGATCAAAGCGGTTCATTCTCTGGGGGCGGATTTTGGTGAGGTTATAGAAGGCGAGGTTCTGGAAACATCTCCTTTGGCAGGAAAAAAAATTCGTGAAGCAGAGTTGCCTGCAGGGATTATCATTGGTGCTGTGGTCCGAGGGGAAAATGTTATATTGCCCAGAGGTGATACGGTAACCCAAGTAAAAGATAAGATCGTATTATTCGCTCCCACCGACGCCGTCAAAGCTGTAGAGCGTTTGTTTGCCGTCCGTCTCGAATTCTTCTAGTCAGGGTGGAGGAGATTTATAACTGAGTATTGTTTATGTAAATGGCTCTTACCTGGATAGGTCTGTTGCATCTGTCGGTGTCGAGGATCGCGGTTATCAATTTTCAGATGGCGTGTATGAGGTTTTTTCGCTGCAAAATGGAAGGCTTGTTGATGAGGAGGCTCATTTTAAGAGGCTGTTTAGGTCGTTGAAAGAACTTTCGCTTAAAGTCCCTTGGAACCAAGCAGTGCTTCAGGTGATTATTGGTGAGGTGCTGCGTCGTAATAGAATTGAGTACGGTAACGTCTATCTTCAGATCAGTCGTGGAAATGCTCGAAGAAGTCATCAATTCCCTCTTAGTTTACCCAAGCCTAGCCTGGTAGTCATGGCAAATCGTATTTCCTACGAGTGCGAGAAGTCTATGAGCGGAATAAGTGTGCTTACTGTTCCGGATATCCGATGGGGTAGGGCTGATATCAAGAGCATAAGCTTGTTACCTAATGTCCTAGCAAAACAAAAGGCCGTGATGGATGATTTTAACGAGGCCTGGTTTGTCGAATCTAACGGCAGAATAACCGAGGGAGCGTCCACTAATGCATGGATAGTTGATGCGAACGGAAATTTAATTACTAGAGGATTGGGGAAACATATTCTAGCGGGTGTTACCCGTAAGCGCGTTATGGAACTCGCGGTAAGTAACGGTTTAAATATTTTTGAGCGAGGATTTACTGTTGAAGAGGCTTATTCTGCGTCCGAGGCTTTCTTAACTAGCACCACAGCTGGGGTAATGCCTGTAATAAAAATTGATGACCACCAAATCGCTGATGGCTCACCAGGAAAAGTTACCTCAAAGTTATGCGCATTGTACTCAAAGTTTTTGGACGATCTCCGGAGATGAGGTGGGATCTGAGTCCTGTACCGAGAGCAATTTTATTCGATTGGGATAATACTCTTGTCGATACTTGGGGCGTAATCCATGAGTCCATGAATGTAACCCTTAGATACATGGGTCGAGATCAATGGACAATAGAGGAGACGAAGAAAAACGTTCGTAAAGCTCTACGCGAAGCATTTCCCGATTTATTCGGCGATAGGTGGGAAGAAGCTCGTGATGTTTTTTATAAACGTTTTCACGCGATCCACTTGGAAAGACTAGAGATAAAAACGGGTGCATTTGATTTGCTAGAATTTTTAGTAAAAAAACAAATTTTTCTCGGCGTAGTAAGCAATAAAAGTGGTTGTAGCCTTAGAAGTGAGGTGAACTATTTGGGCTGGAGCAGGTATTTTAGAAGTCTTGTAGGTGCCTCAGATGCGGCACGAGACAAGCCCGCCAGGGATCCGGTGGATTTAGCGCTTCGCTCAAGTGAGGTAAATGCCGGTCGTGAGGTCTGGTTTGTTGGAGATACAGATGTGGATATTCAGTGCGCGCATACTTCGGGTTGTGTTCCCATTTTAATCTCTGAGCTCTCCTCTGAGGAGAGAGGACCCAAAGATTCTAGGCCCGAAATGACCTTTACTAACTTAGAAGGGTTTATGGCTCTTGTCTCACGTCGACTATGAACCATATTAATATTAAGTAGTAATGTGTGCAGTATTGTCATCCAGGATCATTTTCTCATTCCATATAATTGACCAAAAGGCAGCGGAGAAATGCAAAAAGGCCAGAACTTACAAGATATATTTTTAAATGCGGTGAGGAAAGATAAGGTTTCTGTGACCGTTTTTTTAGTTAATGGGGTTAAGCTTCAAGGCGTTATTACATGGTTTGACAACTTCTGCTTACTTTTGAGGCGCGATGGCCATTCTCAGCTTGTTTACAAACACGCAATTTCAACACTTATGCCTACAGGTCCAATTCAACTACAAGATTATGGCGTCGGCCAGCTGGATAGCGAGGAATTAGCAGAGTAGTTGATTTTGGAGGGCTCGGGATCGTCTGCGATTGGAGAAAGAGCTTTAGTTCTTCACCCAGTTAAAGCCACTGAATCCTTCAATCGGAACCCGCACGCTCGTCTAGAAGAAGCTGTGGGGCTCGCAGAATCAATAAATCTAAGAGTTTGCGGGGCGGAAATTATAAAGCTGAACCGGACAAGAGCGTCAACATTGCTCGGTACTGGCGGCATCGGTGGTTTCGCTGCCCAGATTTGCGATAAAAATATAACGATAGTTATTATTGATGCAGCATTAACCCCGATTCAACAAAGAAACCTGGAGAGGCGTTGGAATTGTAAAGTGATCGACCGAACGGGTTTGATCTTAGAAATTTTTGGGAATAGGGCGAGGACTAGGGAAGGAAGCCTTCAAGTAGAGCTGGCGCACTTGACTTATCAGCGAAGTCGATTAGTCCGAAGTTGGACCCATCTGGAGCGCCAGAGGGGCGGGGTGGGATTCTTGGGTGGCCCCGGTGAAACTCAGATAGAGTCAGATAGAAGACAAATTAATACACGTATAGGGCGCATCCAGAAAGATCTCGAAAGGGTAAAAAGAACGCGGAATTTGCATCGAAAAGCTCGGAAAAGGGTTCCTTACCCGGTAGTGGCTCTAGTTGGATATACTAATGCCGGCAAGTCAACTTTGTTTAATCGCTTGTCTGGAGCCCAAGTTTTTTCGATGGATCAGCTGTTTGCGACTCTCGATCCGACAATGAGAGCTATAGAGCTGACAGACTCCAATCAAAAAATAATTTTATCTGACACAGTTGGATTCGTATCTTCACTTCCAACTCTCCTAATTGCCGCTTTCAGGGCAACATTAGAGGAAGTTTTAGAAGCCGATCTCATAGTGCACGTTAGAGATATTTCTCATCCGGAAAGCAATGCGCAAAAGGAAGATGTTATTGAAGTTCTCAGAGATCTTGGCATTACCGAGGAACGTCTGTGTGAAATAATTGAGGTCCGAAATAAAGCGGATTTGTTGGGTTCGCGAAGGAATGATTGGGAAGAAGAAAGTGATTTGCTTTGGCTATCTGCTAAAACAGGTGAGGGGATTTCTGCTCTTGAGCATGAGCTGTTGAGGCGATTGAATAAAAATCACAAAATTTATGAGGTGGATATACCTCATTCGGCAGGAGCGGCATTGGCCTGGCTTCATCGACATGGAAATGTCATTAGTCTTAAAGGTTTGGATAGCTCAACCATTGTAGAAGTTGGTTTGGCGCCAGACCGGTTATTGCAATTTATTTCACATTACTCCCAATGTAAGTTGAATAATGATCATTCCCGATCCTGACACAATAGTGGCACTTATGGAGGAGTGCTCAAAAAAAATATTGCTTCCAAGCTTCGGAAAATTAACCAAAAACCAAATTTGGCGGAAGGATAATAAATCTCTTGTCACCCAGGCCGATTTGGATAGTGAAAAATTTTTGATCAGGCGTTTAACAGAGATTTTGCCAGGTTCATTGACCATCGGGGAGGAAGAAGCGGAGGGCAATCCAGAGATTTTGGATCATTTTCAGAGGGAACATGCAGTTTGGGTTATCGATCCGCTGGATGGGACTTCCAATTATTCTAGGGGTGATAGCAAATTTGCAATTCTGATAAGTTTATGCCTGAAGGGAGAAATTGTAGCTGGTTGGTTGGGTATGCCGGCTTTTGATTTATATATTTGGGGAATAAAGGGGGAGGGCGCCTGGTCGCGGGGAAAAAAGCTAAAAACAAAAAAGTCAAAAGGCGCAGATTTACTGTCGCTGTCGGGATCGTTAGGAGCTCGCATGAGGAAAATCCCAGACTTAGATGATAGCTTCGAAAGTATTAAAAATTATAGGTGTTGTGGAGCAGAGTACGTTGATATTGCCCTAGGCAAACTAGATTTTGCGCACTATCCGCGAACCAAACCATGGGATCATTGCGCTGGTAATATAGTTGTACTCGAAGCCGGTGGTTTTATCGGCGAATTAATTGCGGGGAGTAATTATAAACCTTGGCAATCTGCTAAAGAGGGTATTTTAGTTGCTTCGTCAGGCGAAGTGTTTTCAAAAGTAGGAAATTTTTTAAAAGCAAGGCTGTCATAGCTCATTTGCTTTTTTCTGTTGTTTTAACAAGGCTCCAGATTTTCTCTAGTTCTGTTGAAGATAGGTCTTGGATCTTTAGACCCTTAGCTTCGGCAGTGTGTTCAACCTGACAGAACCTTGAAATAAATTTATTGTTACCTTCTCTCAGGGCTTCCTCTGCATCAACGCCGGCGTGCCTGGCAATATTTACACACGTAAAAAGTAAATCGCCAATTTCTTCCTTGATGTTGTTCGCAATTTTGGAGTGTAAAGCAACTTGTAACTCATCTATTTCTTCTTCCAACTTATCAAAGACTTGGTTTATCTTAACCCAATCAAACCCCTGTCGGGAGGCACGTTTTTGGAGTTTTTGAGCTCTCATGAGAGCGGGTAGGGCTAGGGCGACTCCTGATAGGGAGCCTGAGGAGTTTCCATCAACTTTTCTTTCGGTCTCTTTTATGTCCTCCCAATTGTTATTTTGGTCACTTTCCGAGAGGTATCGTCTCTTCGAGAAAACATGCGGATGTCGGCTAATCATTTTTTCCGTTACGTGATTGACTACTTGGTCGAAATCAAATGTTCCATCTTCGGACGCGATTTGAGAGAGGAAGACTACTTGGAAAAGGAGATCGCCAAGTTCTTCTTTCAAACCTGGGAAATCATTTTTCTGTATAGAGTCTAGAACTTCGTACGCTTCTTCTATGGTAAATGGAGCAATGGTTGCATAGGTTTGTTGAATGTCCCAAGGGCAACCGTGGTCTTTGTCTCTAAGACGCTCCACAATATCTATGAGGCGTTGGATAGGGGTGTTGTCAGTTTTGGTCGAGGCAGAGGAGGTCATAAATGCTAGTCGGTATAAATTGTCGCATAATGTATATTATGATAAATTAAAGATTAATAACAAGCCCATCATATGCCGGCTCTACGCCATCTGGCAGAAAGTTCAAAAATTCATTGTAGTCTGTTTCAAAATTCATGTGGGTCAGGATAACTCTCTTTGGTTCGATCCGGTCTATCCATTTTTTGGCCACGTCCCAATGAGCATGTGTAGGATGTGCAGGATGTTTACGTAAACAGTCTACAACCCAACAATCTAGTCCCTGGAGCGTCTCCAATGACTCATCCGTGAGCTGCACGACATCAGTTGAATAAGCAAAATTTTCTATCCGGTAGCCCAAGGACTCGCATGTCCCGTGGTCTTGTTTAAAGGGTGTTACGATGCGGTCTTTGATTTTGAACTGATCAAATATAGCATGGGGTCGATAAATGGGGCGATATAAATCGTGTGTATTATTATTATTTATAAAAAAATAACTAAATTTATTTATAAGTTGGATTAATACTGAGCTACTTG
>CAJXEC010000126.1 GCA_913052165.1 uncultured Rhodospirillaceae bacterium | reverse complement strand
CGAACCCACGACCCCCACACCCCCAGTGTGGTGCGCTACCAGACTGCGCTACGCTCCGAGTTTAGTTACAAATAAAGCTACTGCCAGAGCTACGCAACGCCAAACTTTCTTAAAAACGGCGCCTTCAGGAACTCCGTAGGTAATCTCGCAATTCCTCCAGTTCATCCACTATTTCCTCGATCTGATGTTTTTTGGAAACCGTAAGATCTTCTTTGTTTAATGGATCTCGGAGGATTTCAGCAGGTGACAAGGTCTTGATGCGTTCCGAGACTTCCTTACTCTGATCCCTTAAAAGCTTCTGGACCCCTTTTATCGTGTATCCATCATCGTATAATAAACTCTTGATCTGCCTCAGCAAATCAAGGTCTTCAGGTCTATAATAACGCCGCCCGCCCCCGCGTTTAAGCGGCTTGATCGAACTAAATTTGGACTCCCAAAATCTCAAAACATGGGTTGGAACTTGAAGTTCTTTTGAAACCTCGCTGATAGTTCGAAAGGCAAAGGCTGATTTGCGTGAGCTAGTTCCGTCTTCAATTTCTGCGATAGCCATTTCAGAAGTCATAACCCTTTACCGCTGTTCATTCTCTGCTTCAATATGTTAGACGCCCTGAACACTAGGACTTTACGAGCAGTAATAGGTACCTCTTCTCCGGTTTTTGGATTGCGACCTATTCTCTCATTTTTTTGTCTAACTCCGAAGGTCCCAAAGGACGAGATCTTTACGGCTTCTCCAGAAACAAGTGCTTCAGAAATTTCGGAAAGCACCTCGTCGACAAATTCTGAGGACTCTAAACGAGAAAGACCCAACTCTTGGTAGACGGCTTCACTTAAATGAGCCCTCGTGATTGTTTCCCTCGCCATACCACCCCTCCATAGTTCCAAAAGGGTACAGGGAAATACGCATTTCAGTCAACAAAAACGCGACTAATGCATGTACCTTTTGCGAATGATTATCAACCGCAATTATAATAAATGTATTATTATCCGCAACAGGAAAGATTTAACATTTTCTGTCTTTCACATATTTAATTTCCGCCGGTGGTACTGATTTAGCCCAAAAACTAAGGGGTTAAAAAACGATATAGCTGCGTTCTAATTTTCTTGTAAGTTCTGTTGCTTATTGAGAGGAGAAATGGGTCATGCCTCTAGGTTTATTTGTTAGTACTCCAGCTCGCTAAGCTGTTCAGCAGGGAGCAGTAAGGTTCTTAAAACGTTTGAATTGTCACGGTTCTTGCTTTGCTGTTTGATCTTTATTCGTCCCTAGATCACGGAGGATTTTACCAGCGAACTAGTGATGCACCCCAGGTAAAGCCGCCACCCATCGCCTCCAAAGCAAGTAAATCTCCGGCCTTAATTCGGCCATCACCCACAGCCTCCGTCAATGCCAAAGGAATTGACGCCGCTGATGTGTTTGCGTGCCTGTCTAAAGTTACGACCACTTTTTCAGTGGAGAGGCCAATTTTTTTCGCAGTCCTCTCAAGAATGCGTCTATTCGCTTGGTGAGGCACAAGCCAGTCGAGGTCATTCGGCTCTAATTCATTTTCCTTAAGGATGTCCTCTAAGACACTCGACATGTTTGTCACAGCATGCCTGAAAACCTCCTTACCTTCCATTCTCAGATGCCCGACAGTCATGGTCGATGACGGGCCACCATCAACATGCAATAAGTTTTGATAACGACCATCAGAGCGTATTTGAGTTGATAAGATCCCACCAAACTCTGCTTCCGGAACAGACCTGAGAACAACAGCGCCAGCTCCATCCCCGAATAGAACACTTGTACGCCGATCCTCCCAATCTAATATTCTTGAGATGGTCTCAGCTCCTATCACTAGGGCGTTATTTGATTGTCCAACTCGAATGAAATTATCCGCTACATTGAGGGCATAAATGAACCCTGTGCACACAGCCTGAATATCAAATGCCGCTCCCCTGGTAATTCCTAAATCAGCCTGAACCTTGGTTGCGGTTGCAGGAAAGGTTTTATCAGGTGTTGCTGTGGCCAAGACTATTAAGTCTATCTCAGAAGCTAGAACTCCGCCATGTTTCAGAGCTGCCCTTGCCGCTTTGACTGCCAAATCTGAAGTCAGTTCATTTTTTGCGGCAATTCTTCGTTCAGATATACCTGTCCGTTGCTGGATCCACTCATCAGAGGTGTCCAGGGTTTCTGATAACTCATGATTCGTTATCACACGCTCAGGAAGATAAGCTCCACACCCAGCTAATTTAGATTTGAACGACACAGGCTGAGGGCTCAATTTTTTTTCTGCCCCTTCCTGTCAGCATAAGCATCTAATTCGTCCGTGATAATTTCATTTAAGCCATTTTTTACCATGTCGACACCGACTCCTATAGCATTGGAAAATCCGAAGTCATCAGTAGAACCATGACTTTTTACGACTATGCCGTTTAATCCGAGAAACGTAGCACCATTGTAGATTCTTGGATCGATTCTTGCCTTCAATCGCTTAAATGCGTTCGTAGCTAAAAGTCCTACCAGCTTGGAGCCCCCAGAGCTTTTGAAAGCCTGGCGTAAGTATTCAGTGTAGAGTTGCACTGTGCCTTCAATGGCTTTCAACATGAGGTTTCCGGTGAAGCCGTCAACTACGAAGACATTAACCGTTCCCATTCCAACATCGTTTCCTTCGACAAAACCTCGAAAGTCGAGCGGTAAATCCGCATCTCGAAAAAGGACCGCAGCCTGCTTGACCACATCACCGCCCTTTATATCCTCCTCACCAACATTCAAGAGGCCCACAGTCGGGTTTTTAATTCCCAACAGAGACTTAACGTAAGCGGCACCCAATACACCAAATTGAAGGAGATTATTGGCATTGCATTCAATATTTGCGCCCAAATCCAACATTGCACTCTGCCCTCTTTGAGTAGGGCATAGCGCGCAAATCGCGGGGCGGTCGATACCGGGAAGTGTCCTCAATGTCAATTTGGACATCGCCATTAGAGCACCAGTGTTACCTGCCGAGACGACACATTGCGCTTCTTCATCCCTTACCGCATTAATTGCCAATTGCATGCTGGATTGGCGCCCTTGCCTAATGGCCACGGATGGCTTGTCATCACCCGATACAAATTCCTCGGTATGCACTATCCTCGACACAGCCAGAAGCTTGGGGTGGTCATCAAGCAAATGCTCTATCTTTCTTTGGTCTCCAAAGATCAAAAAAGCTGCTTCAGGATATCGTTTACTAGCAAGCGCCGCGCCATTTATGACAATTTCGGGAGCGCTATCACCACCCATTGCGTCTAGAGCTATAATAATATTGCTCATCGGATCGAAGCCCTGAATTCAGCCTTACAGAGGCCGAATTTTTTCAGACTTCCTTCGCTTCTGACACCGATCGGTCATCGTAATACCCGCACGCATCACAAACATGGTGTGGACGTTTTAACTCACCACAGTTTGGGCACTCGATAACCCCAGCAGCACTGAGCGCATGATGCGCTCTCCGCATATTCCGCTTTGATTTTGATGTTTTTTTCTTGGGTACAGCCATTATCTAACTTTCGTTTCATAGCACCTGCTGGCAGCCTGGATCTTTAACCAAAATAGCAACAAAGAGCAAGTCAATAACACAAATCTATGCGGTTTCGGCACTCAATGTTTTTTTAAGTTATTTAGTACTAAAAAAGGGTTCTTCATATTTCGAGCTTTGTCCGCCTGGTGTTCCTCTATATTACTGAGGTTTATTCCAGTGAGGTTAGGATCCACCTCTTTTAAACTTGCTCCAACCGTTCGCGGATAGGGATCAATTGATAGAGCTAGCTCCACGGCCATAATTTCTCCAATATCGCACTTCTGCCCCGAGTAGAATTCAAAATCAGGACCATTCAACTCCTCTGAAAAATTTATATCGTCTGGTATTAGATTTAATTCTATGTCTTTTTCGATACTGCTTGTCATCTTTTCAAGTGACAGAACGCAGATCTGAACAATTTTTGCAAAAATTTTCCCTTTAAGTTTGAAGAAGCGAGGGAAATCTCCAATACCAATCTCTGCTCGAAAACAAAAAACATCAATAGACACAACCTTAAACCTTTTCGTCAAAATATTCTTTTGTCTTTCATCAAGTCTCCACTGTATCTCCTCAGCGTTTTTCGCTCCGGTTAATAATGGGGCTAATAAGACCTCGAAAATTGGCTCATGCGCGTCGTTTGAATAAAATCCCGACAAAACTTAATTCTTGAAAAGGTTAGTTGTGGTAGTTAATTCAGCGTTCTTCAGATCAGATAGATGGGCGACCTGTTTTTCTAAATATTTCGCTAACTTCAAGGAATTTTGAGCATTGCCTTCTTGGCCTCTATAAATATTCCTAAAAATTGCTTCGTTCAGCTCTTTTTCGTCATGCAGGCTCGCCTCGAATGCTGCCACTCTACCATAAAACGCCTTAGCCATCGATTTGACCTTTCGCCCGACAGAAAGATCACCTATTCCCATTTCTCTGAGCGCTTGGTCTAGATCTTTAAACATATGATCAAACAACTCCTGAGAGAGATCATTGTTCTTGATATCCCTCTGCTTTAAACGATGCAGAATAAGGAACACGTGTAAAGCGATCATTTCAAATCTTCCATCGACGCTATCTGGCACACCATACTCTGAATAAAACACCTCCAACCTGCTCTGATCCAACGCGGTGTTATAAAGGTGCTTTGCCTCTTTAGAGCTATTTTTTTTCCCTAGGATTCCGAATAACATCTTTTTACTTCTGACTTTCAGTTAATGCCCTTTTTTTTACAACACATAAAAGCTTATTTAGCAAAAAAACAGGTATTTATACTTTCACTATCATCTATAAATTTAGTTAAAATTACTATAATATTTCAGATTCTCATAAATCTTTCACATGAAAGGTCTTAATTTTGCTGATAAGAACTTTCTTAGCATTTCTTGCACTCTCCCTGAGCGGTTGCGAGACAAGAGTTTCAAAACATGGCATGGTCCCTACTAATGATGAATTGGCCCTAATAAAACCCGGCGTGCATAATCAGGGCGATGTCAAGATTATCCTGGGTTCACCATCGACCATTGCCCGATTTAAACCCAAGGCCTGGTATTACGTAGAGAGCCAATTTAAAAAAAAGGCGATTGCGAATTCCAGTTTGCTAGCCAGAAAAATTATTGAGGTTCAATTTGATGACCAAGGTGTTGTTAAAAAGATAAAAAGTTACGATACTACCAATGAGCAAAAAGTCAGACCGGTAGACCGTGAAACTCCTACCGGAGGAAAAAAATTAACGATTATTCAACAATTAATCGGGAATGCTGGCCGTTTCATAGAGACAGGCAACAACGCAAGCAATTCAAATTAAAGAAAAGACCGGTCACGGTTGGCAGGTCCTTGTATTGGCAGACTACGCAACAATCGCCAGAAGAAGGATCGCGACAATATTGATTATTTTAATCATCGGATTAACTGCAGGTCCCGCGGTATCCTTGTAAGGATCTCCAACGGTGTCACCGGTTACCGCTGCATGATGCGCTTCTGACCCTTTACCACCGTGATTGCCATCCTCAATGTATTTTTTTGCGTTATCCCAGGCCCCGCCTCCTGACGTCATTGAAATTGCCACAAAAAGCCCCGTCACGATTGTACCCAGTAACAAAGCGCCCAGTGCCGTCAGAGCTTGAGCCTGACCCGCGACCCAAAAGATCACGTAATAAACCACAACAGGAGCCAAAACAGGCAATAAAGAGGGAATGATCATTTCCCTAATAGCCGCTTTCGTCAGCAAATCCACGGCTCGTCCGTACTCCGGCTTTGCAGTCCCTTCCATTATACCGGGAATTTCCTTAAATTGCCGTCTTACCTCCAAAACCACAGCACCTGCTGCACGCCCAACGGCCTGCATACCAAGTGCCCCAAACAGATAGGGGAGCATACCCCCGATAAATAAGCCAATAACAACAAAAGGATTTTGAAGCTCAAATTTCACCGACCCTGCCAGCTCGGGAAAATAGTGTTTCATATCAGTCGTGTAGGCTGCGAAAAGAACAAGAGCCGCCAACCCTGCTGAGCCGATCGCATATCCCTTAGTCACCGCTTTTGTTGTGTTCCCGACCGCATCAAGGGCATCCGTATAGTTTCTAACTTCTTCGGGAAGCTCAGCCATCTCGGCTATACCGCCTGCATTATCAGTAACTGGACCATAAGCATCTAAAGCTACAACCATGC
>CAJXEC010000125.1 GCA_913052165.1 uncultured Rhodospirillaceae bacterium | reverse complement strand
GCAGGCGTAGCCATAACCATGGCCCGTTTTTTGGGATATGGGCGACGCGAGTCCGCCAGATTTTCGATGCTGTTATCCGTCCCCGCGATACTTGGCGCGGCCACTCTGCTTAGTCTTGATCTTTGGGAGAACGAGCAGTCTTCGTTCGAATTTTTAACTGCTTTAGCCGCGGGGATATCTTTTGTAACAGCACTTGTAGCAATTAAATTGATGATGGGTTGGCTCCGGCGCCAAACCTACACTCCTTTTGTCCTATACAGAGTGGTAATAGGTGTCGTGATCTTGTTTATAGCTGGATAGATATTCTTTCGATAAACATAGTGAGACTCATCGCGATGCCACTTTCCGATTGTGGAACCGTTTCAGATAGCTTGGGAGAACAGTCTCCATGGAGACCGGCGAAATGCCCATATCAACAAACCCAAGGCTTCCCCGAGAAACGATATTGTCTTCGCGCATTAGCCGAACCTGATCCAAGGTTATGGGAGGAGCCGGAGTCAAGGCTGGGATTACCCTCGCTGGCAAAGCCAATAATCTCTCAGTAAGATCACCACCGAGAGCGCTTAACCAAAACGGAACGGGGACTAGAAGGCGACGGCGAGCAGTGGTCGCAAGCAATAATTCCATAAGCTCTCTAAAGGTCGCGACCCTGGGACCACCCAATTCAAAAATTTGACCGCGCGCTTCTTTATTTTGCAAAGACCAAATAATCGATTGAGCAACATCGCAAACGTAAACCGGCTGAAATTTTGTATTTCCACCACCAATCAATGGAAGTGCTGGTAAAAATTGGGCATAGGCGGCGAACCTATTAAAAAAGTCATCTTCCGGTCCAAAAACAAGGCTAGGACGAATTATCGTCGCATCTTTGAAAACCTGATGAACCGCGGCCTCTCCCACGCCCTTCGACTTGCTGTACAACGATTTAGACTCAGGATTAGCCCCAATTGCAGAAACATGCACAAACGTCTCCACACCAGCATCCGCAGCAATGGACGCCATACAAGCGGGACCTTTACTATGGATCTCGTCAAAAGTTTGGCGGCCCCTTTGGTAGAGAATACCTGTCAAGTTCACAACAGCGCTTGAGCCGCTTATGGCTTCCTGAACGCCCTGGCTGTCCCGAACATTGCAAGGAAAAATAGCAATCTGACCCACCTCACCCATGGATTTACAAAGGGACGTATGATTCTTACTTCTGCTGGCGATCCTAATAGCCGCACCAGTTGGCGCGAGGGCTCTAACCAAGTACCTACCAATAAACCCAGACCCCCCAAAAATAGTCACAATCTTCTTTGCCATCACAAAAGTCCTTCCAAAAAAAGGGAACGTTCAAACTTCTAGCCTTGCCAGTAGCGGTAACGTTTTACCAGGTCAATCATACCTTCAAAAAAATATTGCTATGCTCACATGGCTTGCCAAGTCCAGTGCTTATGACAAGAGCCCTTGTGGGAGAACCAGCAGATTTTGAGTTTTCAGGTGCCTGTGACCCCCAACGGCGGTGTTATTCAGCAGGTCACCTCATTTTGGATTATTGGCGCTGATTAAAAAAATATTCGCAACATTATTTTTATCCATTATTGCTCTGATATCACCGTCAAGCTAACATAGGGGGTTCCTGGTCACGATTATCCTCTTCAATGAGTTAGGATGATCATGAAGTGAGCGGGGCGATATAGCCTTTCACTCCATGATCTGCGATACGGGTCTCCAAAACGTTTCTTTGAA
The DNA here is from genome assembly GCA_913052165.1 of uncultured Rhodospirillaceae bacterium. Lineage (GTDB taxonomy): Bacteria > Pseudomonadota > Alphaproteobacteria > MPNO01 > UBA2964. The sequence continues at coordinate 4,561 of CAJXEC010000125.1, read as the reverse complement.
TTAGGTCTTTAAGGTATGGGAGCATCTCCTATACCAAGTCATAAACGCTTTTATTGGGTCATTCTACGTCATCGTGAGGAACAACACCGACCTCTCTATTTGATCCTTCGGCAGTGATCATTTCGCAGCTAATTTCCCGAACATCTGAGCCTCAAACTTTTTTATTATCGACAAATCTGATTGTGATTTACAACTAAATCGCTTGTTATTGTACTTTTGCTGAGTTCCGTTCCAAACAACCCTTTTTTCTTTCGCCGTCTGATAACCTTCAAAATAGAATGCCATAAGTTGGAAGAGCGTTCGTCCCATTCCAGGATTATTATAAACCGACATTCCGACGGATTTGAACAACTGACTTTCTATTCTTTTTTGGTTGAGACACATTTCCGCAAGAGCTGCAACTCCGCCCATCTGACGATATTGATCCACCATTGTTCCTTGTGAGGCCGCGGGCTGTACAAAAAAAGTAATCAACAAGGTCAAACATATTGTCCTCAAATTTGTCTTCATAGTTTCTTCTCTCTATTTTTTTATCTTTTATTTTTAGAACAAATTTCTCCATACAGACTACATCTTATAATTTGGTTTTGAAAAATAATATAATCATAAGAATTTAAGGGAGACTTTTTTGTCTCCATGATAAGAAGTTGGTTTGCAGAAACACTTAGTTTTTGAGAGCGCTACCTGAGTGCCCGATAGTAAGGCATGGGAGTTGCGAAACTTTTTCCCTTACGTGCATATTTATGGGCAAGGTTTATGCGGGAAACTTGCGCGCTTTCTTCGTTAAAGAGGAAGCACATCTAAAAACCTCTATCTGACGTTTCTAGACAACAGAGATAGCGACCAAAATAGCAGGGCAGATTGACCGATACTCTCTCGTACCACAGCCAACATGTCTTGACGGATTAACTAATACTTCTCCGTGAACAATGGTCCTTAAAACCTTTTTCCTTAACGGGCCAGCTTACTTATTGCCTCATAATATAGGCTTGCAAAGATCTTTGGTGGATAGAGGAATGGGTCTTTTTCTCCAAGCCATTTTTTTATTTCGCCAGCACTCCCATTGCATTAACCGTAAAAAAAGTCTTTCTTTTATTGTACCGCAAAAAGGGCATTTCCACGAATGAAATTTGCTAAAATCAGCTGCATCAAGCGCTTTTTTTTGAGTATTGTTTTGGCCTCTACCCTTGCCCCAATATCTCGAAGTGAGGCAGCTTGGAACTACTTGGGAACAGATCAAGATGGCCCTTTTTATATTGAGACGTCCACCATAAGAAAAGAAAAAAATTTTGTCTTCTACGAGATGCTCTCTGATTACATTAGGGCTGGACGTTCATCGGTTTCTTTAGTGCAAGCTGACTGCTCTTTAAGAAGGATCAAACTTCTTCGGGCAAAGGCCTATCCTCGACTTATGGCTAACGGTCTTTACAAGACATATAAGCCCGTTCCACGGTGGGTCTCGGCGAGAGGCAACAAGGTAATTGAGACAGTATTATCCTTTGTCTGCCAATAGCAGCAGAGATTTAACCTCGAGTAATTCTGCCACTAGTTAAAATCTATGATTTCTGACTATTTACCTACCAACTTGTTTCCGGCGGTATATAAGCCGACATACCGGGAACAGGGTCCTTTGGTGGGAGCTTAACGGTCTTCTGAAAGACCATGTGCATTAAAAGAAACAAAGGTTTTGCCTTCATTACGACAACAATCATCTCCTCATCATCAGATGCATTGTAATGTTGATGTACACATCCCGCTTCAACTAGCAACATGTCGCCAGCTTCATATTCAATTCTGTTACCGTCATGGATGTCATAGCCCTGCCCCCGCATGACATAGAATGTCGCAGTATTCATATGTCCGTGGTTTTGGGCGTACCCTCCCGGCGCAAATGCATGAATGTGTGTTTCAATTGATTGCGCCACCTGAGTATCTTTGGGATTAATTACGTGCTTCTTCCGACATGTATTTCCTTAAATCCACAAATTGATGTTTTCCCTTTTTTCTCCCTGCGTGAATAGAGGAAAACTCTCAACTTAAGAGTGAATGATGCGGTGAACAAGATTTCTAAAATCGGATCAATTTTTTTAGCTTAAAAACTGCAGAGTTTCAGGTGAGCAAATCATCCCTGATGTATAGATTAAAAGACAGCTATTTTTTTGCTGTGCGGTTGGTCCTCAGGTCTAAACTAATTCCAAAGATTTTCAATTGGATACCATAATCACTCTAAACAGGTTTCACAGTTATAGTTCTGTATGTCATAATGGTATTTGGTTTGATAGATTTGGTAGTCAAAGCCCAGGTGGTGGAATTGGTAGACACGCAGGTTTCAGGTACCTGTGGCCGCAAGGCCGTGGAAGTTCGAGTCTTCTCTTGGGCACCACTTCAATCGGAATAATGCTGAAACAGCATCACATTTCAAGCAGTCAGTTTTCCATTACGATAGGCCCTAATTGGTCACTAAGATAAGGCAGCCCTAGTGACACAAGGGCTCAGTTTGACAGTCAAGAGGCGAAATGTAGCCTGGCTCTCTGGAAATGGTATTAAAAACTTTGGTAGAGTAATCTAGCCGCCAAAGCTATATAAGACTTTGTCGCAAAATAATCGGATTAAGATCAGCCCCTTAGCTCAATCTGCTCTCCATCTGGCCCTTCAAAGACAGTCCGTCGCCACCCCTTTTCCCTCGGGGATCTGGCTACAGTCTCGTATGGTTCGGTCACGCATTTGACCCCGCAAGCCTTCAATTTCTTAATCGCAGCATCGAGGTCACAGGTCTCGAAACAAAAATGAAACCCGCTCATTCGGTCTTCTGGTGAATTCACTAATTCCAAAACAGTATCACCCACTCTCAAATAGGCGATACGAAAACCTGAACCGGCAGTGTGTTCAAAATATTTATCACAGCCAAAATTATTTCTATAAAAGCTAATGGAGCGATCTATGTCCGAGACGTGAATTGCGACGTGATCGATTCGTTTAAATAGCATAAAACACCTTATTTTTGGGCCATTCCGTATAATTTATACATCAGAACATTCATTTCATGAATTAAATTTAATAAATTTCAAATGAGCTCATGCCTCTGTTGAGATTGCAAATCTATGACCCACGTTACCTGTAAGCAATCCTTTTAAAAAGAATTTGGCGGACTTGTCTAAAAAATTGAGGGCGCGCGCCTATGGACGATCATAGGTTACTTTTCTTGTCTTTCAGCTAATAATTAATCTCTATTTAAAGCCACGTTAATTTTTCCTATGAATCCCATAACAACTCATGTAAGGCATTCTAACTATAAGTCTTGCTGTGGGGCCTAAGGGGTGCTTACATCACTCGTGAGAACAGTTATAACCAGCCTGGTTGCAAAGTTGGTGGCTTCTTTTTCGGAAAAGACCGGAATCGACCCGAGAGCCAGGACGATTAAGTTGAAAAAGGGGGATATTTGAGTTTATGACGAGTATAACCCTCCACCATGGTGATTTGCCAGCAGACCTCTCTTTTGGCTCCGCAGTTGCCGTCGACACCGAAACGCTGGGTTTAGTGCCAGTCAGAGATCGTTTATGCCTGGTTCAATTATCCGCGGGAGATAACTCGGCACATCTCGTCCAATTTAAACAAGGTGCATACAATGCCCCGAATTTAAAGAAATTATTAACTGACAATTCGGTTGAAAAAATCTTTCATTTTGCACGTTTCGACCTGGCCGTCTTAAAGACTTATTTAGGAGTCGAATGCGCGCCAATTTTTTGCACGAAGATTGCCTCTAAGTTATGTAGAACCTATACCGACAGGCATGGGCTTAAAGACATTTGTCGCGAACTAATCGAGATTTCCTTATCCAAAGAACAACAATCCTCAGATTGGGGCACCCAGGAACTGTCTGCTGCCCAAAAAACCTATGCCGCATCCGACGTTGTCTATCTCCACGAGTTACGCGAAAAACTTGAACTGATGCTCCTTCGAGAGAAACGTCTAGATTTAGCTCAGGCTTGTTTTCGATTTTTGCCCCACCGTGTGGCGTTAGACCTATCCGGATGGCCCAACATAGATATTTTTGAGCACTAAAATGTTTTTTGGAAGTATACTTCGATCAAGGGATCAAAATTCTTTCAAAAACACCCCACACCCAACCAACTAAGGATCAATGACGGTCTCACCAAACGAATGCGAAACCGATAAAAAACCTAATCATAGGAGAATTGCAGACATTGCGATTGGTCAAAAGGTTTTGCGAAAAGAGGCGGAGGCCCTCCTTGCTGCCGCCAACAATTTAGATGAAGACTTTAGCAACGCGCTTAAAGTTTTGAAATCGGCAAGAGGCCGAATTGTGGTAACGGGAATGGGGAAAAGCGGTCACATTGCAGCTAAGATAGCCGCCACTCTGGCCTCGCTTGGAACCCCTTCACAGTACGTTAATGCAGCGGATGCCAGTCATGGTGACCTCGGAATGATTACCGAAGGTGACGTTGTGTTGGCACTGTCAAATTCAGGAAATACGTCGGAACTAACCTGCATCGCCAATTTCACTCAGATTAGAAAAATCCCTCTGATAGCCATCATAAGC
>CAJXEC010000124.1 GCA_913052165.1 uncultured Rhodospirillaceae bacterium | reverse complement strand
AAGCCTCTTTGATCATAGGCCTTCATCAAAACCATCCTCGATGACACGCGGCCACTGGAGTTGGCTGTGGACAATGACATGGCGTTGGGAACATCAAGTTCTCTTGCCTCTGCCTCTTCGAACCAGATTTCAAAGAGTTTAATGGGGTTTAACGACCCATCATTATTCATAAAGTGACACCCTACTTTTTAAATTGAACCATCAACAAGCGCCAACTCTTCGAAAATTGGCGCTGGAAAAGGCACCCCGTTTTCGTGTACCCTTTTAATATAGTCCTAAAAAAGCAACTGGTGACATAAAAAATGAAATCAATCCACATCGTACTAATTCTTCTTGGGATAACAGCTACCTTAACGGGATGTATGAGCAATAATGCGGGTCAAAGGGAGCAGCTAGGCGGACTTATTGGTGGTGCAATGGGAGGCTTGTTAGGATCAAAGATCGGAGACGGAAGCGGAAAAGTGGCGGCTACTGCAGCGGGAGCGGTTGCGGGATTTCTTATTGGTGCCGATCTCGGGCGCCTATTAGACAAAGTAGATCGAGCCTACGTCGCTCAGACGGCAAACCGCGCTCTTGAGAGCAATCCCTCTGGTCAGTCCTCATCATGGTCTAATCCTGACTCTGGAAACTCAGGCACATTTACTCCGACTCGAACAACGCACACGTCCTCTCAAAATGGCAAGAATTGCCGAGAATATTTGCAAACCATCACTGTGGGCGGGCGCTCAGAAACAGCGAGAGGAACCGCATGTCGTCGTGTAGATGGAACATGGCAAATAATAAGCTGATCCCAATATCTTTTGGTTTACGCCTTTGCCGATCGACGACGTCTTTGCCCGCAGTAAGCTTTAGTGTACACTGAAGTCGACTGTTTCGAGTAGGAGCATTTTATCCAATGACCGCGTCTCCCATGCTTATGGCAGGTAAAAAAGGCCTTGTGATGGGCGTTGCTAATGATCGCTCGATAGCTTGGGGTATTACATCCGCTCTTGCCGAACATGGAGCGGAGGTTGGCCTCACGTACCAAAATGAGGCTTTCGAGAAACGTGTTCGCCCTCTGGGAGAGCAGCTTAGCAGCAGTTTGATCGTAGAATGTGATGTTAATAATCACGATAGCATTCAGAATGCCATGCAACTCATTGGATCAAAATGGGGTAAATTGGATTTTTTAGTCCATGCGATAGCGTTCTCGGATAAAAATCAACTTACTGGCCGTTACGTAGACACGTCACTCGAAAATTTCACAAAGACTATGTCGGTCTCTTGTTACTCACTGACTTCAATTTGCAGAGCTGCAGCGCCCCTTATGGAGAACGGGGGGTCAATTCTGACGCTTACCTACGCTGGCTCAGAAAGGGTTGTTCCTCATTATAATGTGATGGGAGTGGCGAAGGCAGCACTTGAGTGCAGCGTGCGCTATTTGGCTGTCGACCTGGGTGGTCAAAATGTCAGAGTAAATGCTATATCCGCTGGACCAATTCGTACCCTCGCTGCTTCTGGAATTGGGGACTTCCGCTACATACTGAAGTGGAATGAGCTAAACGCTCCATTAAAAAGAAATGTAACGATCGAAGACGTCGGTGGCGCTGGCCTTTACTTGCTCTCTGATTTAGGGGCGGGTGTCACTGGTGAAGTACATCATGTCGACTGCGGATATAACGTCATTGGAATGAAGGCGGTTGACGCTCCAGACATCGAAGCTGTTGTCAAAAAATAGATAAATAGATGTCAGATAATAGCTTCGGGAAGCTTTTCAAATTCAGTACTTGGGGTGAAAGTCATGGGCCTTCAATTGGATGCGTAATAGATGGGGCTCCACCAAATATTTTGTTAACTGAAAATGATATCCAAATATGGTTGGATCAACGAAAACCAGGAACATCCCGATTTGTTACTCAGCGGCGAGAACCCGATTCAGTAAAAATATTGTCGGGAGTATTTGAGGGTAAAACTACTGGAACGCCAATAGCGCTTTTGATTGAAAATCAAGATGCTCGTTCAAAAGACTATTCAGATATTATGAATAAGTTTCGGCCCGGACATGCGGATTATACATATTGGAAAAAATATGGCCTGAGAGATTACCGTGGGGGCGGTCGTCCGTCTGCGAGAGAGACGGCGATGCGAGTAGCTGCTGGTGCCGTCGCCAGAAAAGTAATAGGGAAACGGGTAAAAATTCGGGGGGCAATAACCCAAATTGGAAATGAGAAAATCAATCCGCGTAAGTGGCGTTGGAGCGAAGTGAAAAATAACTCATTTTGGTGCCCCGATGCACAGGCGGCAAAACGCTGGGAGGACTACCTAGATGACGTTCGAAAATCCGGTTCATCCGTTGGTGCTATCATAGAAATTCGTGCATCTGGGGTTCCAGCCGGACTGGGTGCACCAATTTATGGAAAACTAGACTCCGATCTAGCCTCTGCGATGATGGGGATCAACGCGGTAAAGGGGGTCGAAATCGGGGCCGGGTTCTCCGCTGCAGAGTTCTCAGGGGAAAAAAATGCTGATGAAATGCGTATGCAAAAAGGCAAGGTCCATTTTGAGTCTAACTCGGCTGGGGGTATTTTGGGCGGGATTTCTACCGGCCAAGAAATAATTGTCCGGTTTGCCGTGAAACCAACGAGTTCCATACTAACCCCCCGAAATACCGTCACAAAAAAAGGCAAAGATGCTCTAATCGTGACAAAGGGGCGGCACGACCCTTGTGTCGGTATTCGCGCGGTCCCTGTGGGAGAGGCTATGATGGCGTGTGTGCTTGCTGACCATTTCCTGAGACACCGTGGACAATGCGGTTAAAAATTATTTTCTGTTAAAAACCCCAACCACCTCCAAATGCGGAGACCAAAAAAACTGATCAATAGGTTGAGCTCTCTCGAGGGTATATTTAGCCCTAACAAGAGTTTGGGCATCCCTCGCAAACGTCACCGGATTGCATGAAATATAGATAACTTTGGGTACATTTGACCTCGCCAACTGGTTGACTTGTTTTTCTGCACCCGCTCGGGGAGGATCTAAAATCACCACGTCATATCTTCGCAATTCTGGCTCAAGCATCGGTCTTCTCTTGAGATCACGTTTTTCACATGTCACTAATTCCGAAAAATCTTCAATTTTTGCCGCGGTTTTTAGGGCTTCTAACTGAGTGGAGTCAAACTCAACAGCATGCACTTGCGCGCGTGTTTTTGCTGCAGCTAAAGCAAAAGTTCCACTCCCAGCAAAAAGATCGAGGACCACATTTCCGGGCCTCAAAACAGATAAGACCGAGCTTATTAGTGATATCTCGCCCGCACCCGTAGGCTGAACAAACCCATCGGCCGGCAGGTTTACTCGGGTATCGCCCAAAAATATCGTTACAGCCTTTTGCGTCAGAATTATTTCTAGATCAGATTTTCCATTTCGGGCTTTTTGCTTCCATGAGATACGGACAAGACCGAGTCGACTCGCGAGAGCCGCCAGTTTCTTTCGCATCAAAAGATCAGGCTTACCCTCCATAATCAAAAGAAGGTCGACCCCCTCATTTGCCGCGGTCAGTGAGACCTCTCCAGCCGTTTTAGGTCTAAAAAGATCTGAAAACGCTGACCGCAACGGTTCAATATATTTTTCTAAAACTGTTTCAATTAATGGGCACCGATTGATTTGTATGACTCTGTGGCTTTGGGGTGATCGATATCCAAATACGATGCCGTCTTTGGTGTTTACAAAATGGAACCTAACGCGCCTCCGCCGACGCGGACCACCCTCAATCATTGGCTCCACGATTGATGAGTCGATATCACGTCTCTTCAAGGCGTTTACAAGTATATTCTTCTTCCATTGGTTATAATCATCCTTTTGCAGCTGTTGAACGGAGCAACCACCGCAACGGGAAAAATACTCGCATGAGGGCTCCACCCTCAGTGGGCTGACATGACTATGTTCCTCTACTTTTAGAGTCCCATCTAAACTGCGGGAAACGAGGACGCGGTCCCCTGGGACAGCGAAGGGAACATAAAAAACTTGATTATCAAATTGAGCAATACCGTCACCTCGGTGACCCAAAGACCTCACCGTGACAACCTCACAAAAGTCAGCCATATTCGGGCTACCTGACATCAACGCGTTTGCAAGCGTAAATTAAAAATTCTTTGTTCCCTTTCGGTCCTTTTAAAGGGCTTTCGGTTATACCCTTGACCCCCCAATCCATCTCTCTTTCCAGCCAGTTACTGACATTTTCACAAACCTGAAGATGCAGATCAGGATCTTTAACAACACCTCCCTTCCCCACGCGACCCTTACCCACCTCAAATTGTGGCTTAATTAGCGCCACCAGCCCACCATCATGGGCTGCCAAATCTAAAGCAGCTGGTAAAACTTTCTCAAGGCCTATGAAGCTTGCGTCGCATACAATGAACTTTGGAGGTATTGGCACCTGCTCTTTCGTGAGATACCGCGCGTTGAAGCCTTCTAAGACCGTGACGCGTTCGTCGTTTCGTAATTCCCATGCCAACTGACCACGGCCAACGTCCACTGAAGTGACATGGCTCGCTCCGGCTTTCAGCAAAACATCCGTGAAGCCTCCGGTGGAGGCGCCGATATCAAGACACCTATCTCCGAGTACCGAAAAACTAAAGTAAGCAATAGCGTGCTCTAGCTTTTCACCCCCGCGAGAGACAAACTTTTTTTTAGACCTTCGGACTTCTAGTTTCGTATCCAATTTTACCTGATGGCCCGGCTTGTCAAGTCGGACCTCATCGGAGAAAACTGAACCCGAAATAATGAGAGCTTGCGCTCGCGTCCGATTTTGCGCGAGACCTTGTGCCACAAGCAATGCATCTAATCGAATTTTCGGTGCCATAAGTTAAAAATGGCGCAATTCAGGCACGCCCGCCTACGCTTTCCGTGTCTCCCTCAAGTGCAGAGAGTGCCGTACGCACTATCGATTTGTGGTCCAGACCGGCGATTTCATTCTGTTTTTCCTGGGTTTCTTGATCGATAAATATGTCCGGTTGACAAACAGGCCTAAACTTTAGGCCACCATCAAGTAACCCGTTCAACGTTAAAAAATGCACCACCTGCGTTGCGAAACCACCAACAGAACCCTCCTCTACAGTCAGAAGAACTTCGTGCTCTGTCGCTAGTCGCCTTGCTAAATCCTCGTCAATGGGTTTCGCAAAACGGGCATCTGCCACTGTTGTGGAAAGCCCCCGAGTAGCTAATTCTTCTGCTGCATTTAAGCAGTCTGCAAGACGGGTCCCGTATGACAAAATTGCTATCTTGGTACCCTCTCGAACAACTCTTCCTTTCCCCAAGGGAAGAACCTTCCCTTCCTCGGGTAGTGCAACCCCAACGCCGCCGCCTCTGGGATAACGAAGGGCGCTTGGCCTATCATTTAATTCAACAGCTGTAGCAATCATATGAATAAATTCTGCCTCGTCTGAGGGTGCCATCAGCACCATCCCGGGCAGACATCCCAAGTAGGCGATATCATAGGCCCCCTGGTGAGTTACACCATCGGCCCCGACCATGCCCGCGCGATCCATGCAAAAACGGACTGGCAAGCTCTGGATTGCTACATCGTGCACGACAGAATCATAGGCCCTTTGCAGAAATGTAGAATATATAGCTACAAAGGGCTTCAAACCTTCGGCGGCAAGCCCGGCACTAAACGTTACAGCATGCTGCTCTGCTATCCCGACATCAAAGGTCCTATCAGGGAACACAGCCCCAAATTTATCAAGGCCTGTTCCAGAGGGCATAGCGGCATTTACTGCAACAATTTTTTCATCTCGTTCCGCCTCTTTAATAAGCGCGTTGGCAAATACACTGGTATAGGAGGGAGGTCCCTGAGGTGCTCTCGCCAGTGTTCCTGTAACCACGTCAAATTTTCCAACGCCATGATATTTATCCTCGGCTTCTTCAGCTGGAGGATACCCGCCACCTTTTTTCGTAACAACGTGAATTATAACCGGTCCATCCTCTTCTGAGTCACGAACATTCCTAAAAACCGGTAATAAGTGGGTCAGATTATGCCCATCTATCGGACCAATGTAATAAAAACCTAGTTCCTCAAACAAGGTTCCCCCTGTCACCATCCCTCGAGCATACTCCTCGGCGCGAGTCGCCGCGTTTTTTAATGGGCGCGGAAATTTTTCTGCCAGGTCGTGCATTATATGGCGCAACGAACGGTAAGTTCGAGAGGATACCAGTCGAGAGAGATAGGCACTCATAGCGCCAACCGGAGGGGCTATCGACATGTCATTGTCGTTCAGAATGACTATCAAGCGTGACTTCATAGATCCTGCATTATTCATAGCCTCATAAGC
>CAJXEC010000123.1 GCA_913052165.1 uncultured Rhodospirillaceae bacterium | reverse complement strand
TGACAGAGGACGACCAGATTCGCTTTACCAAGTATTGGGGGGATATGCCTTCACGCAAGCGGTATGCTGGGCGCCGTGAAGAGAGTCGTCGATCGCATGAGTCTATTATGCTTATTAGTAATATCCGCGAGAATGGTGAGGCAATCGGCTCGCTTCCTGACGGGGATATGATGTTTCATTCTGACGGCCAGTATGACGAGCATCCCTACCGTTACACCATGCTCTACGCGCTAGAGGTGCCATCGACTGGCGGTAATACGTTGTTTGCGAACCTTTACAAAGCTTTTGAAACTTTGCCGCCTGAATTGAAAGACCTTCTGGCTAACGTCGCAGCACACCATGGGTACTACGCGGGTCGTCATGTCACGGCAGAAATCCTCCAGGCGCTGGGGATAGAAAGGGTGGCCGATAATTGGACACACCCGGTTTTTACGGCACATGAAGAAACTAGGAGACCGGTATTATATGTTAGTCGGTTGCTAACGCGAGGCCTTTGTGGGTTACCGGAGGACGAGGGCAATGAGATACTCGACCAATTGCTGGACCACTCAGAGAACGCAGATTTAGTTTACGAGCACGTCTGGTCACCTGGTGATTTCGTAATTTGGGACAATCGTTGTCTCAATCATGCAAGGACCGATTTTTCGGGAGGTGAAAGACGCTTGCTGCGGCGAACTACAGTCCAAGGTGTAAGGCCCGAGGCTGCAAAAGGGATACTGTAAGAAAGGGGTATTGGCGTCGACAAAGTCTATACAACTCTCATTTATGACAATCTTCGGCAACATTCAGACGCTAACGGAGTATGGGGTAAAGGTTGGTTCAGTATTGGGGGGTAGGATCTTGTCGATGGCATAGATGGTTATCATTACAACAAATATCGATCTCTAAAAGAAAACTCCAAGTGACTCAAACGATTGAAAAGAGGTGCGGCTGGCAAGCAACAAAACACCACCAGAGTCACCACCTACTTTTATTGAGATTGAGGTTCAACAGCCACGGACGAAGATGATTTCAAAACTTAACCTTTTCGTTGATAAAATGACTAACGGATAATTTTGAATTTTTCAAATCTCTGCCAAAATCTCTGCCAAACGCACTTTTTGCGCTCTGACCCTCTGTCAAAGTTTGGCTGTAACTTATTAATTTTGTTGGGAAAAAAGGTGGTGCGCCCGGTAGGATTCGAACCTACGACCAACGGATTAAAAGTCCGCTGCTCTACCGGGCTGAGCTACGGGCGCCCGATTTTTGCAGCACCATAAATATGGGCTGAAATTACGTCAATAGATGTTTATTAAAACTATTAAAACCCAAAATAATATTAATTTGCCCGACGCTCTGTTGCTTTTTCTTTTAATTTCTCCAGGACACCTGGCGAAACAAATTTAGAGACATCGCCATCCAATTTTGCAATCTCTTTGACAAGACTTGAGGCTATAAATTGATGTTTGTCAGAGGCCATCAAGCAAACTGTTTCTATATCTGGAGCGATTTGAGCATTCATGCTGGCCATTTGAAATTCGTAGTCAAAATCAGATACAGCCCTCAGCCCTCTAATAATCACCGTAGCTTGCTTTTCTTTCGCAAAGCTAACTAAAAGAGAGTCAAAACCTTCAACAATGATTTTTTCTGGGTCCTGTTCTAGTTCTAAGAGTTCTGATTTTATCATTGAGACACGTTCTTCTATGCTAAAAAGCGGACTTTTACCTGCATTCATTGCGACACCAACTACCAAACAATCAAACATTCGTGCTGCCCTTTGAATAATATCAAGGTGCCCATTGGTTACTGGATCGAATGTGCCTGGATAAAGAGCTATTATATTATCACTCATCGGAAGCACGCGCAGGCTGGTCTTGGGGCGGAGTAGTTTCAGTTTCTTGATCTTCTTCCTCATTATTATCGCTTAGAGCGCTTACCGACACCACTTTTTCTCTATCTCCGACTCTAAATACGATGACGCCCCTAGTGGATCGACCGGCTATCCTTATGTCCTCAACAGAGGTCCGTATCATTTGGCCTTGATCACTCACGATAACGAGTTGTTCATCATTTATTACTGGAAATGAGGCTACTACGGAATTATCAGCTCGGCCGCCGCTATCAAGGGTAATGTTCGTGATGCCCTGCCCTCCCCGATTCCTGATTGTATATTCATAAGCAGAGGTTCGTTTGCCGTAACCATTGGCGGCTATGGTTAAAATTAGCTCATCATTTCCAGCTAATTCTAAGTATCTATCTTCCGAGAGAGCTTGTGCCGGGCTTGAAGTATCTTTTCCTTCGATGGAGCTATTTTCATCACCTACAGCAGATAGTCTTTCTGCCCTCAATCTTCTTAAATAGGCGTTACGTTCTTCGACAGAGAACTCTGTGTGTTTCAACATAGACAGTGAAATGACTTGATCATCAGTCTGAAGGCGCATTCCCCTGACCCCTGAGGAACTTCTTCCTGCAAACACTCTAACTGCGGTCACTGGAAAACGGATACAGCGGCCATTCTGAGTGGCCAAGAGGACGTCTTGGTTTTCATTGCACGACAGAACACCAATTAAACTGTCATTATCCTTTAATTTCATGGCTATTTTTCCGTTTGCCATGACATTGGTGAAATCACTTAATTTATTTCGTCTTACGTTGCCTAATGAGGTCGCAAAAATTATATCGAGATCATTCCAATCCTTCTCATTCTCTGGGAGAGGCATTAATGTAGTAATTTTTTCGTCTTCATCTAAAGGTAATAAGTTAACAAGAGCTTTTCCTCTTGCCTGAGGAGTTCCCACAGGAAGGCGATATACCTTCATCTTGTAAACCATTCCCTTAGAAGAAAAGAACAAAACCGGAGTATGAGTATTTACTACATAGACCTTTGAGACGAAGTCCTCGTCCCTGGTAGACATCCCTGTTCTGCCTTTTCCACCCCTTTTCTGCGCCCGGTAGGTAGATAGCGGAACTCGTTTGACATATCCGCCGTGTGTCACGGTCACAATCATGTCTTCCCGTTGAATCAAATCTTCAATATCGGTATCTAATTCTGCGTCTTCAATTGTCGTTCGGCGATCATTAGCGAAGTTTTCTTGCACCTCCCTTAGCTCGTCGGCGAGTATTCCTCGGACCATGTCCTTTGAAGCAAGAATATCTAAGAATTCGCTTATCTTACCTGAAAGGTCATTCAGTTCATCAGCGATCTTGTCCCGCTCTAAACCAGTCAGACGCTGCAAACGTAGGTCGAGAATGGCTCTGGCTTGGGTCTCTGACAAACTATAGGTGTCATCAATAATAGGATGCTCGGGATCATCTATCAGTTTTATTAACTCGGTAACCTCTGACGCTGGCCATGCCCTGTCCATCAAGGCTGCACGTGCTGAAACTGGGTCCTTAGCTCCCCGAATTAACTTGATTACTTCGTCTATATTTGCGACGGCAATTGCAAGGCCTACCAAAACATGTGCACGATCTCTCGCTTTTCTAAGCTCATATATCGTCCGACGCGTAATGACCTCTTCACGAAATTCAATAAACGCTTCGAGCACCTGCTTGATGTTCATTTGTTCAGGACGACCAGCCTTCAAAGCTAGCATATTGACACCAAAACTCGTTTGAAGCGGGGAATAACGGTACAGCTGATTAAGAACGATATCTGCTTGGGCGTCTCGCTTGACCTCTATGACAACCCTTACGCCATCTCTGTCGGACTCGTCGCGAATATCAGAAATACCCTCAATTCTTTTGTCGCGAACCAACTCTGCAATACGCTCTATCATTCTCGCCTTGTTGACCTGATAGGGGATCTCAGTAACCACTATTGATTCCCGATCCTTACGCGGCTCTTCAATATGGCAACGGCCCCGCATCACTACCGACCCTCTTCCGGTCTTAAATGCCTGAACGATCCCACTTCTTCCCATAATTAATCCGCCGGTCGGAAAATCTGGGCCAGGAATTACTTCCAATAGATCAACTATTGAGATATCGGGCCGCTCAAGAACGGCTAAAGTAGCGTCTATAACCTCACCAAGGTTATGAGTTGGAATATTGGTTGCCATGCCAACAGCTATTCCCCCGGCCCCGTTTACAAGCAGGTTTGGAAAGCGGGCTGGTAAGACTACCGGTTCATTAACTGTTTCATCATAGTTTGGTTGAAAATCAACCGTATCCCGGTTAATGTCCTCAAGTAGCTGAGTTGCGGCTCGATCCATACGAACTTCGGTGTAACGCATGGCCGCCGCGCGATCTCCGTCCATAGAACCAAAGTTCCCTTGGCCATCAACCAATGGTAAACGCATTGAAAAATCTTGAGCCATACGAACCATGGTGTCGTATATCGCGGCGTCACCGTGGGGATGATATTTACCCATCACATCACCGACTACCCTGGCAGATTTACGGTGCGCTCGATTCCACTCATAGCCCTCTTCGTTCATCGCGAAAAGGATCCGTCTGTGGACTGGCTTCAGACCATCCCGAACGTCTGGCAATGCCCGGCTCACGATTACGCTCATTGCATAATCGAGGTATGAAGATTTCATCTCATCTTCGATTGAAACAGGCCTAATATCTAGAGGCGGTATAGAGGTTTCGTCGGTCAAAAAAGGTAGCGCTCTCTATCTTTCACACGTCAATTTAAGACATGAATAGCCACTTGTTAAAAGTTTAAGAAGTGTAACAGTTTCTCCACTTTTGAACAACCAATCTAAAAGGAGAATCTGAATGCCAACCTATTGTTTTATATATGTTTTTTTAAGGTTTTTTTAAACAATGCAAAGAGGTAGAAGCGAGAGTCGTCTGCTAACCCTCAGAACGGTATTTCATCATCAAGTTCACCCGTCGCGGGTAATGCCTCTTGCGGAATGCTATCTCCTGAGGATTGATTAGACATCTCGTCAAACCCTGAATTCATGGAGCTATCAGAACGGCCATCTAACATAGTCAACTCACCTCGAAATTGTCCCAGAACCACCTCAGTGCTGTATCGATCTTGCCCTGATTGATCCTGCCATTTTCTGGTCTGAAGCTGACCTTCCAAATATACCTTAGAGCCTTTTCTTAGAAACTTTTGGGCAACATCTGTAAGTCTATCATTGAAAATTACAACGCGGTGCCACTCGGTCTTTTCTCGTCTTTCTCCGCTGGACCGATCACGCCAGCTCTCAGAGGTTGCGACTGATAAATTAACGATCGGCCGTCCATCCTGAGTTTGTCTGACTTCCGGATCTCTTCCTAAATTACCAACCAGAGTCACTTTATTTACGCTACCAGCCATATTGCCCTCCATTCGAGAACTTGCAAATTACAATTTTGAAGACATCATAACGAATTATACCACCTTGCACAGACTGGGTGCTTAATAGAATTTTTTTGTTTTAGTGAACCGTTGGCTGATTAAGATCAAGAGAAAAATAATGTCAAAATTTGGAATCTTAGGGGGTGTTTGCACCACCCACGCTCCCCAACTTTGGACCCTTCCCGACACAGAGGATCCAACAGTGGTCACCCGGGTCCAGAAAATGGTGGGAGACATCGGATTAAAGCTTAAAGAGCTTAATCCGGACGTCTGTATTGTAATTGCCAACGATCACGCGAACCAATTTCTTTTGCATTGCACGCCCGGGTTTACGGTTCATATCGGGAAAAATGCATCTGGTTCATTTGCAGGACGAAATTATTCTTATCCTGTTGCCGGGGAGGCCGCTCTTCAACTTATCAGATACCTGCAAGAGGTGGGTTTTGACCCAGCTTTTACTAGCACAGCAAAACTGGATTATGCCTTCGGAATTCCCTTGGATTTCTGCAAGATCGACATTCCTATAATACCAATTTTTGTAAATGCGTACGTTCCTCCGCAACCCTCGATGGAAAGATGTTTTGCGTTTGGAAAATTTATTCGGCAAGGACTGGAGGCACAGGGTCTAACTGGAGTAATCGTTTGCAGTGGCGGGTTATCACATTTTCCAGGCACCCCAAGATATAAAGATCCGGGACCTTGCACAAAATTCGACGGTAAACTTATGGAAATTTTGGGTCAAGGAAACACCCGTCATTTATTATCACTCGATGAAAAAGCTCTGGATGATACAGGCAATATAGAACTGCGGTGTTGGGGTGTTGCCTTTGGGGCACTCGAAGCTCGAAAACCGGATGTGGTTGGTTTTGAGCCCACTTGGCACCATAATTATGGCACAATTGCATGGACGGCTCCCAAGAGAGAGTCCGGCTACAAACCCCACTACCCCCCGATCCATCCAGAAAGAGTGCTATTATCAGAGATCTTACATACTCTCACTAATGATGAAATTGAAAGGAAGAGATATCTCGCTGATCGACAAAAATTTGTGGGCGCAATTGATGGGCTTTCACATGAAGAAAAAA
>CAJXEC010000122.1 GCA_913052165.1 uncultured Rhodospirillaceae bacterium | reverse complement strand
TCTCGAACCCCGAAACCAGAAGGAAAATAAGTAGATTCAAAGAGATTAAAAGAGGCTACTACAGCTTCCTTATCTTAATAGGAATTCTAATTCTGACCTCATTTTGTGAGCTAATATCAAATAGCAGGGCTTTATTGGTCAGCTACGAGGGCAATCTCTACTTCCCTACTTATTCAGCCTTTCATCCCGGGACTGACTTTGGATTAGATTATCCGTATGAAACAAACTACCGAGAACTTAAACAGAAATTTCAGGAGGAAGGCACGGGCAACTGGGTTCTTATGCCTCCAGTTACCTTTAACCCTTACGAAAATAGCACTCAGGATAATATTTTCCGGCCCAGCGCGCCTTCCATAGAAAACGGGCACTATTTAGGAACAGATACAACAAGCAGAGATATACTCTCTAGGCTTATCTACGGCACAAGAATTGCGCTTTGGTTTGCTCTAGCTTTCACACTTTCAGTTTACTTAATCGGAATCATAATTGGATGTGCGATGGGCTATTTTGGCGGGATATTCGACCTTCTTTTTCAGCGGTTCATCGAGATATGGTCCAACATCCCCTTTTTATATATGGTGATTATTGTTTTTAGTGTCGTTCCCTCAGGATTACCCACTTCTGCTCGGATTATGATACTTCTTTCGGTTATGGTTTTATTCTCATGGACTTCTATGACTTATTACATGCGCACAGAAACGTATCGAGAAAAATCACGAGATTATGTTTCAGCCGCGCGAATAATGGGAGCGTCAACCGGGAGAATTATATTCAGGCACATTCTGCCTAACGCGATGTCGACCCTGATTACCTTTGTTCCTTTTACTGTAATCGCTGCGATCACTGCAATCACCGCGCTGGATTTTTTAGGATTCGGACTACCGCCACCTACCCCGAGTTTAGGAGAACTATTAAGGCAGGGCACTAGCTCTCTCCGAACAGCGCCCTGGATCGTTATATCTGCTTTTGGAACGCTGGTGATAATACTCACACTGATTACTTTTGTGGGTGAAGCCATAAGAGAGTCATTTGATCCAAAAAAGTTTACTATTTACGAATGAGAAACAATGAAGTTATGACTAAGATAATTTGCTTTGCTTTTGCAATTTTTTTAGCAATCGCTGGATGTTCGAGATCAGAAGATGAAAACTTGAAGTCCGAAGCGATCGATAATACTGAGGAAGTAGATAATTATTACCTAGAGAGGCCAGAATTCTTTAGCTTTAAAACGCTAGAAGACCTTCCGGCAGATCTAAAATGGACAAGCGGTGACGATTTATCTGAAATAGGCTCAGGAAAAGCAAAAAAAGGCGGGACGGAATACCGTCGGCTTCAAGATTTCCCCCGTACTTTGAGGACGGTGGGTCCAGATTCTAACGGCTCTTTTCGTCCTCTTCTAAATGACTACGTTACAATCTCTTTGGCTGGAACCCACCCTGACGAGTTCGATTTTTATCCAGGCCTCGCAACCTCCTGGGCAATCGATAGAGATTCAAAAACAGTTTTTGTGAGATTAGATCCGAATGCCTATTGGTCAGACGGGCATCCAGTTACAACGGAAGACTTTTTCTTCATGTTTTTCTTTTACCAATCCGAGTATATTGTCGCTCCTTGGTATAACAACTGGTACGGAACACAGTACTCCAACATCACAAGGTATGATGACCATACCTTTTCCATTTCCGTTCCAACTAATAAACCGGATATGGCATCAAGAATATTGGGCCTTCGTCCTGTACCAAGACATTATTACTATGACTTAGCGGATAACTTCACAGAATACTATCAGTGGAAATTTCCACCTACTACATCGGCTTATACACTAGACACAGAAAAGGATCTGCAAAAAGGCAGATCCATCAAATTAAGAAGAAACCAAGACTGGTGGGCAAAAGAAAAAAAACACTTCCGATATCGCTTCAACGCGGACACCATAAGTTTCAATGTCATCAGGGACAGCTCAAAGTATTTTGAAACATTTAGACGAGGGGAAATCGACCTATTCGATTTGACTTTATCTGAGGATTGGTACGAAAAATTACCAAATGATGCGCCGGAAGTGCTTAAGGGCTATATTCAAAAAACTGTTTTTTATAATCAACATCCCCGCCCAACTTACGGCTTGTGGATAAACACAAATCAAAAGTTTCTAGACAATAAAAGCATACGAGTCGGAATTCAACACGCGTCAAACTGGAAACTAGTTATAGAAAATTTTTTTCGAGGCGATTATCAAAGGATGCAGACCTCGTCCGACGGCTATGGCGAATTTTCTAACAAAAACATTAGATCGCGAGAGTTCAACCTAGACAAGGCCCAAGCAGCTTTCTCTGATGCAGGGTTCAAAAAAAGGGGCTCGGATGGGATATTGATCAATGAGGAAGGAGATAGGCTCTCATTCACTGTCTCGACGGGTTACGAACGTTTCAAAGATATTCTTACGATTCTGAAAGAAGAGGCTGCAAAAGCAGGTCTTGAGCTAATCATCGAAACACTTGATGGCACAGCCGGATGGAAGAAAGTCCAAGAAAAAAAACACGAGATTCATTTTCTTGCGTTCGCAGTAGGGTTGGAAATGTATCCAAGATTTTGGGAAACATATCATTCTGAAAACGCCTTCGATAAAGCTTTTCTGGATGATGGCAACCTTAACCCCGACCGAAAAGTGAAGACTCAAACGAATAACCTCGAATTATTGGCTGTCCCTGAGATGGATCGAATGATCGACTCTTACAGGGAGTCTAGCGATAAAGATGAAATGATCGAATTAGCCCATAAAATGACCCAGCTTCACCATGACCATGCCTCATTCGTTCCAGGTTTTATTCAACCGAGTTACCGTCTCGGGCACTGGCGTTGGCTAAGGTTTCCCGACCACTTTAATTACAAACATAGCCGAAGTAGCACCCAACTTTTTGTTCACTGGATTGACGAAGAGATGCGTGAAGAAACCTTACAAGCTAAGAGAGAAAACAAATCTTTTCCAGCTAGGGTGCGAGTATTCGATCAGTTCGCAGAGAACCCGTGAAATTACTAGAGGTTAATAACCTTAGCACTGGCTTCCTATCGGAATCTGAGGTTTTTAGAGCAGTGAATAATATCTCCTTTTCCCTTGCAGAGGGAAAAACTACGGGCATTGTTGGAGAGTCAGGATGTGGAAAAAGCGTGACAGCGCTGT
The DNA here is from genome assembly GCA_913052165.1 of uncultured Rhodospirillaceae bacterium. GTDB lineage: Bacteria > Pseudomonadota > Alphaproteobacteria > MPNO01 > UBA2964. The sequence continues at coordinate 3,325 of CAJXEC010000122.1, read as the reverse complement.
CCATTATGAGATTACTCCCAAAACCAGCCGGAAAAATTTTCTCGGGATCGATTATTTTCAAAGGACAGAACCTTCTGAAAGTTCAACCAAGAGAAATGGAAAGAATTCGCGGGAATCGAATAGGAATGATATTTCAAGAGCCGATGACGGCTTTAAATCCGGTTCTGAGTATTGGAAAACAGATGATTGAGTCATACCGGTTGCATAGCGACATTAGTTACGATGCAGCTCTCAGATCAGCGGCAGACATGCTAGATCGAGTCGGGCTTTCATCCCCCGATTTAAGAATGCTTGAATACCCGCATCAACTCTCTGGAGGGATGCGTCAAAGAGTAATGATTGCTATGGCTATCGCTTGCAATCCCGATTTGCTGATTGCTGACGAGCCCACAACAGCCCTTGACGTAACGGTACAAGCTCAAATCCTTCAGCTAATCCAAGAGTTACAAAGAGAAATGGGGATGTCTGTTCTTATAATTACACACGACCTTGGAGTCGTCGCCGAAACATGCGACGACGTAGTTGTAATGCATGGTGGAACAATTTGTGAAACTGCAAATGTATTCGATATATTTGACCGGCCAAATCATGACTACACGAAGTCTTTGCTTGCATCAATACCGCGTCTCGATTCTCAACCCAAATCGATCCTTCCAGTTTTGGGCAGCATCACAAAAAGGAGAAAAGAACGCGATTCAAATTCAGATAACTTAAATTACGAAGGAAATAGTCAGGACTCTGACACGGCGGAAATCGGCCGAGACGGGTCTCATGGTATTTTAAAGATAGAAAAATTAGCAATGTATTTCCCCATCAGAGAAGGTGTGCTGGGCAGAATAAAAAGCTACAACCGAGCTGTAGACGAAGTGTCTTTTTCTATCACTAAAGGCCAAACACTTGGCTTAGTAGGAGAGTCAGGCTGCGGCAAGTCAACTATTGCTCGTTGTGTTTTAAGACTTTATTCACCAACCTCCGGCAAAATCATCTTCGATGGGAAAGATATAACTAAGTTAAAGACCAACCAATTGAGACTTATTCGAAACGACCTTCAGATGATTTTTCAAGACCCTATGGACTCATTAAATCCAAGGCACACCGCGAGTGAGATAATTGAAGAACCCCTTCTGATAAACAACTTCAACAAAATTTATCGAGGGAAACGAGTCCTTGAGTTATTAGACATTGTAGGACTCCCTAGAGAATCCTTGAAAAAGTACCCATTCGAGTTTTCAGGCGGGCAAAAGCAACGCATTGGAATTGCCAGAGCCATTGCATTAAGACCAAAGCTTGTGGTGTGTGACGAAGCCGTGTCAGCTTTGGATGTGTCTACTCAAGCACAGATCTTAAATTTACTTTTAGATTTACAGAAAGAGTTTGACCTCAGTTACCTATTCATCTCTCACAATCTAGCGGTTGTGAAGCATATGTCAGATAAGGTAGCAGTTATGAAATCAGGGAAAATAGTTGAAGAAAACAGTAGTGATAAAATTTACAACGAGGCGGCCCATCCTTACACGCAAAAACTTATTTCTTCTATACCTGTAATTCACCCCGAAGAAAGAACTAGATTTGAGCGGTCATCGAATTAAGATCTTGAAGAAGAATCAAAGAAAATATCTTGGTGAGAATTCTATTGATTAGTCGAATAAGAGCTGGGATGGTCTGCATAAACGATCAGAAAATTTTATCTATAAAACAACGAGACCCTAAGTCAGGAGTCGAGTTTTGGTCGTTACCGGGGGGAGGAATAGAGCCGACTGAGACGGCCCGCGAAGCAGCTGTCAGAGAAACCCGAGAAGAGACAGGTTACTTAGTCGTATCTAAATCGGAAAGCTTCACAAATGAATACGAGTTTTTATGGAATGGCCAAACCTATAATTGCAGAACTCACTGGTTCAAGGGAAGCTTGGCCGCACAGAAACCAGCTAAAGTAATTTCAGAGGCGGATATTGTAGCTTGCCAGTGGCTTTCTTGGCCAAATTGCAGAAATGACTTTAATCATAACGTCGCATTGATTGAGGTTTTGGATTTTTTCACTTCTCATCAATAAAGATGACGTCAACCGAAACATTTATCACAAAGAGTTAAACTTTACGTATAATGTTCTAGGGCGATAAATAAGGAATCTTTCTTGAACATAAAAGAGAAAATGCAGCGCATAATCGATATGGAAGCAAGCGCAATTGCCAGCATAAAAATTACTGAGGCTTTTGAAGAGGCTCTTCAATTATTGCTAGAGAGTCCAGGTAAAGTTGTTACTACTGGGATAGGGAAAGCCGGTTACGTAGCACAGAAATTTGCAGCGACAATGTCTTCCACTGGAACCCCAGCTTTCTTTGTTCATCCTGCGGAAGCGGGTCACGGTGATCTCGGTATGCTCTCCAAGGACGACTGTATTATTGCTTTTTCTACGAGCGGCAAATCGAACGAAGTAATCGAAATGCTTGAGATGTCGAGGGCTCTGGGCATATCGAAAGTTATTGGGATTACCTCCCATGTTGACGGACCAATTAGAAATCTGAGCGATATTGTGTTGGACATGGGCGAAAGCATTGAAGAAGCATGTCCTCTGAAAATAACACCAAGTTCGACTATCGCCATAATGCTTGCTATAAGCGATTCAATCGCGCTAACCCTAATGGAACTGAAGAACTTCTCAGTCGCTGAATATCACGCGAGGCACCATAGAGGGTATTTAGGTTCAGTAACCCGCCCAAGACCCCTTTATGAAGGAAAGGAATAAGGTAACGTGGGGATTATTGACCCGGCAAAAATTGCGGAAAAGTATCGTAATGAAATAAGGAGAAGGATCGCCGATTTTAAGACTCCTTTAAAGGTCAGAGGGTTCATCGCCACAGACGATCAACCATCTCTCAGCTATGCCAATGCTACAAAAATAGCTTTCGAAGAAATCGGTTTTCAATATGATTTGAAAAGAGTGCCTAGGCTGTCTCTGGAGTCAGCCATCCTTCGCGCAAATGAGGAAAAGGACACGCATGGGATTTTCATATATTTCCCAGTGTTCGGGAATGAAGAGGACAAATACTTAAGAAATTTAGTCGTCCCTGAGAAGGATATAGAAGCGGGGAGCTTCTTCTGGACAAGAAAGTTATCAAACAATGAGAGATATGCTTTCGAAAATGCCCAAGACAAAAAGGCCTTAATTCCATGTACACCCTTAGCAATTATTAAGATTCTCGCCGAGATAAAATCCTACGGTAATGAAAGCAGGCCATTGAGTGAAAAGATAGTTACCATTTTCAATAGGAGTGAGGTTATAGGGCGCCCTCTAGCTGTCTTGATGTCAAACGACGGAGCAAGCGTT
>CAJXEC010000121.1 GCA_913052165.1 uncultured Rhodospirillaceae bacterium | reverse complement strand
TTAATTTCTTCTACCACGGCTTTGCTACTTACCAGATCAGAGACACAAATTTTTCCGCCCTCACGGGCCAACGCTCGTGCGTAAGTCGCTCCCAACCCTTGGGCCGCCCCTGTCACGATAATTACCCGCCCATCTACTCGTCCCATTTTCCTCTCCTCGCCAACAGAACTTGCGCATAGTGTCGTTAACACACCAAAGTATCAACCTGTGGCCATCTCATTCGGATTGAGTCTCATACTTTAATATTTGAGTTGTTTCCCCAGAGCGTTATGCTTCACCCTCTAACTGAACCGGTGACTTGATAAAAAATGAATATCACTCCTTTTAAAGCGCCACTTGGAGCGCGAATTGAAGGGCTCGATTTGGCCTCACCGATTTCTGAGGCTCTATCATCCGAACTTCGAGAATTAATACATAAATACCAAGTGGTCTTATTCCCCCAACAAACTTTTACTGCTGCCGAACAACTTAATTTAGCAAAGACGCTTGGCCCAGTAAGAAGCAGAAAACTTCCCGATAGCTATTTTTCACCCAAAAGCTCTTACGACACGCCCGGAATTGCCTATGTCAGCAACATTAGAGACTCAGACGGTATGCCCACTGGCATCATTCCTGATGGAGAGATGTGGTTCCACCATGACACTTGCTATACCGAAGAGCCGGACAAATTCACAATGCTTTATGCGATCGAAGTGCCAATGCATGGGGGGAACACAAGATGGGCAAACATGTATGCCGCCTGGAATACGCTCCCCAGTCATTTGAAAAAGGAGATAGAGGACAAAAGAGGGCTGAACGTCTACGATTATGCCACGATAGAACGACCAGATCTAAACTCATTAGAAAAAATCGAGCACGCGTGGCAACCCGCCGTTATCACCCACCCACACACCAATCACAAGGCTCTTTTTGTTAACCGATTGATGACGTGCCAAATAGAAGGTTTGGACGAAACAGAGAGTTTTACCTTATTAGAAACAATATTTGATCATATCGAACAAGACCAGTTCATCTATGAACATACATGGAGACCTGGAGATTTTATAATCTGGGACAACCTCTCAACGGTTCATGCACGCACACATTTTGAACTTAACGATAAACGGCGCCTGAGAAGATGTAAGGTCTCAGGTGAAAAACTGATGTGAAGAATTTGAACTCTGCTATTCGGCCCACTCGACCATTGGAATAAAGAAATTATCAACTGCCGGGGCTGGAGCATTTACAAATTCTTGATCAACTAAAAATTGCATCAGAGTTTCAAGAACCTTTCTGTTGGCGTTGACTCCATTCGGATATGGGTCTCCCCCTTTGAACATATCGTCGATCTCTTCAAGCTCATGGTTTAGCCAAGGCACCATGTAACGCATAGTCCCCGTAAATCTCATTTGCTTTAGTGCCCATCTTTTAGAGGCCTCAAAAGCCTTGTACATATTTTCCGCGATCCAAGGTTTTTGACGATGCAGATCCTCTCGGATCACGAGCGTGTGCATAATCGGGAAGATACCAGTTTTATCGAAATATTCCCTCTCAACCCTTCGGTAATCGGGAAAAAGCCGGTTGATATTTTGACTTGTTTGGTAGCAGTTGGGCATACGCGCCCCAAAATAAGCGGCGACCTCTCCAGATTTCAGAAGATCATTAATTGATGTCCCTGCCGGTGCAGAAATCAGATCAATTTTCGACGCTGGCTTTAAGTCCATATCCGCATCGGGAGACCTCGAGGTATTCACCCCACCTTCGACCCAAGTAACACCCGAAAAATCAACTCCATATTCCGCAGTCAGGATTCCTCGGATCCAAGTTGCCGCTGTCTGCCGATATTGCTGAACGCCAATCTTTTTGCCCTCCAGGTCTTTTGGGCCCGCGATGTCAACATCACGATTTACAAAAATATAAGCGTGTCGAAATACGCGACACGGAAAAATTGGAAGGGCAAGAAACGGAAAGTCTCCTTTGGACCGAAGATTAAAATAAGAGGACAGAGACATTTCGGAAATATCAAAAGCATTCGTTTTGATCATTCGGGCGAATATTTCTGGGGGGGATTGAAATCCCAGATAGGTAACATCGATTCCGACCGGTTTCACCAGTCCTCTTGATAAAGCCTCCATGTGATCATACGGACCACACGCCACTGTCACAGAAACATCACTCATATAAAAAATCACTTACCATCGGTTAAGCCTGAGCAGGCATTAACCATGCCCCTTGTTCGTAACCTTCCACAAAACTCCTTATGTGTTGATCAGGATTGCGATTAACGAAAGATCTTCCATACAGCGGATGGGACATGGCTCTCACCTCGTGATCAATTTTAAAGAGTAATTCCCCACTCTCTAGGTCGGTAATATCAACGAACCTATACTGATATTGATTGCTCTCCTGACTTACCAATCCGCGGTCCAAAAGTCTGTTGTAAGGCCCTGAAAAATCAACGACATAAATTTGGATATGATGGCCATCAAATTTGGCTTCTGGTCCTCGTTTTTCTCGAAAAATGAGATTTTGGTTTACTCCAACTTGAACTAAAGCCGCTCTAGCCCCGTCCCACCGATCAACTCGGCTGGGCGCCCGCATTATCTCACGGTAAAAACCTGCGATACCCCCTGCCGTTCCTACCCTGACATCAAATTGAATGTAAGGCATTCCTACACGCATCTTGCCAAATGCGCCCGCCTCGTGACACCTAAACCGATTGCCCCAAGGGCAGACCACATCAATCACTTTACGTTTTTTATCTGAGCTATACCTAAACTTAGTTCCCCGTAAATCTTGTCTAGTTGATTTTAGCCTTTCTAACAGCTTTTCATGGCTGGACACGACCAATCCCGTCCGACCTCTTAAGACTTGCGGTTTGCCGGTAGGCAAATGAAATTGACTGCGTCCTAGATTAATCCACATATTATCTGCATTGGTCATCATAAATGGGTCGCGGGTAAACCCTAGGGCTTTGACATAAAACAATGTTGCTTTGATCTGATCACCGATTAAAACATTCATATGCTCTAGGCCAATAATGTTCCCCACATCCTCGTTTTTTCTATCGTATTTTTTCGCAGCCATCTTCTCTCCCTCATTTGATAACGCACAAATGATAAGAATTTAGAAAGTATTCACGCAGATCGAATTTTATCGCTTGGTTTCCATCAATCGTTTTTACCAAATTGTTTTATACTTTTATCGAACTATTGAGCCTTCTGACCTCTTCGAGTCGTTGCTGCCCATCAACTTTAATTATTTAGCCGCCGCAGCGGTTCTAGATGCTAACTGGAAGCGAAAAAGACTTCCCAAGCCGGGAATATCATCGCCAATACCAGCCGTTCGCAACGCACACCAAAGAGCTGCCTGATTGCTTGTCAAAACTGACGCCCCAAGTAACTCCTCCAACTCCGGGATCTTATATGTCGCATGCACATTAGCGCAGGAAATAAAATAAGCCTCTGCCTCAGGATCTCTCATCTCTGCCATCGCCTGAAACCAGTAATCTGATGGGGTGGCACAGGAATAATCGCTGCCAGGCAGTCCCATCCCTTTGCTTTTTAATAGCTGATAGCCCTGGCCCCTCAGGTACCGCTCTTTTTTCGAATGACCTACCTCTTTGGACTCGGATACAAAAACCAGCTTTTTAGCCTGGATTGCCGCAAGGGCAGACGTGACACACCTTGCCGTAGACAAAGCCTCAGCTCCAGATGCCTCTGCCATTGCCTTGACCACCTCTTCTTCGGCCTCGGGACCATCCCCCATAGACGTTCCGGTACATTGTAAAACAACAACATTAACTTTTGAGTCACCGAGAAGTTCCGCCTGATAAGTAATGCGCTGTTTTAACTCAGATAGAGGAGCAGAATGCCGGTTGGTAATGCCAGCACGAGCGAAGTGAGGCACCACATCATCCGGACAAAAATGTTGGACTTGCGGTTCCACCATTCGATTTGATGCAGGAATTATAAAACCCAATCGCGCCCTTGGGATGACCGGCTCAAAATCTGATATTGAGACCATAGCTAACTCCTACCAGAACACTGCTCCACCCTCGACTGGGATCGTTTGAGCAGTCATAAAATCAGACGCACTAGACGAGAGAAAAACACACGTACCCACCAAATCCTCTGCATCCTGTGCACGCTTTATTGATCTGGTCTGTGGAGTTAATTTCCGCCGTTCCTCTTGCACCGCGTCCATGTGCGCTAAGCTGAATTCTGTATCAGTTGCACCAGGCGCAATCGCATTCACCCGAATACCCTTGTTTCCCCACTCTCTCGCTAGGCTTTTTGTCATCGAAATAATCGCACCTTTTGAGGCATCATAATGGAGCATACTGCTTCCCCCTTTTATTGCTCGGGTGGAGGTTAATGTGATGATCTTTCCGTATTCTTGCTGCACCATCTGGGGTAGAGCCGCCTTGGCGGAAAGCCAAGTGCCTTTGACATTAACGGTCATCACCCTATCCCAATCATCAGAACTAATTGAAACAGCATCCTCGCGTCCCAGCTGGACCCAAATCCCTGCATTTGCAACAAGAATATCGAGCCTTCCATATTCTTTAACTGCCTCTGCCACCATATTCTGACAAGCCAACTCATCGGTGACATCAGTTACTACGGACATTGCCTCCCCACCTGCCTGGGTTATTATATTCACTATATCATGCCCTTCAGACAAATCAGCGATAACAACCTTGGCGCCCTCTGATGCCAACCCCTTCGCAAACGCGGCTCCAATGCTCTGGGCACCACCTGTGATAACCGCCACCCTGCCATCTAATCTGCCCATTCTACCTCTCCAATAAATAACCAAATTTTTTGCGAGCCTGTGTCAACAACTCCTCTCGAGGCTTGGTAGATACAGGAAAACGATCTCGCCAATGAAAAGGAATTGTTGCGTCGATAATCATACGCGAGTTTGTAATATTTCCCCTTGCTTTCTCATCAGGGTGCAACCTGGGGTCCGCGTTCGATGTCCATGCTGTTTTAATGAAATCGATTTCCGTCGCCGGATCGCATCTCATCAAAGCCGCCCAAATTAGCTCTTCAAGATCTGATACATCAATATCTTCGTCTGTTACAATTACCCATCTTCCAGCATAGGCCCCAGCAAAGCATTGGCTCGCTATTTGTCCGGCTTGAACAGCATGGCCTGGATATCGGGCTTTGATCGAAATCCCCGTCAACATTCGGGACCCCCCTACCTCATGACACCAAACTTCCTGAACATCGGGTATGCCCGCCGCTTTGATGTTTTGTTTCATTAGCGCCGATCGGGTTATTGCTCTGAAACGAGAGTATTCATCTGGCAGACTTTGGGGCGGGAAGCCAAGAATTATTGGATCATTCCTGTAGTAAATTGCCTCTACCGTGCATTTTGGCCGTACACGTCCCGCCTCTGTGTACGAACCGCACCAATCACCAAATGGTCCCTCAGGAATTAGATCCTGGGGATCGACCAAGCCTTCAATAACAATCTCTGCATTCGCTGGAAATGGCAGGCCAGTTATTTTCCCTTTTACTAATTCTAAAGGCCTACCTCTCAGCCCTCCTGCGACGTCAAATTCAGATACCCCATCTGGAATTTCATACCCGCCCATAATAAACGTTACCGGCTCTCCTCCGATCACCATCACAACCGGCAATTTTTCGCCACGTTTAGCTAAGGTTTCCATATGAATACGACCATGCTTACCGGGAGCTGTGTTAAAGCAAACTGTTTTGGAGTCTACCACCATCACTCGATATGCCCCGAGATTATACCAACCAGTCTCTGGGTCCTGAGTAACGTTGTATGTACCCGTGCCGATGTAACGCCCGCCATCATCTTCATGCCAAAGGGGAGCTGGGAATGCCAGCACGTCCACATCATCGCCCATCATCACATTTTCAAATACTGGCCCGCTATCGACAAAAGTGGGCGGTATTAATGCTTCCTCATCATGAGAATATACCCGGGTCCAGGCGTCAGATAACTCGACCTTGTTCAGATTGGTCGGAAATCCGAGGGTCATATTTTTTCTTTTCCCCCCGAAGATGTTCACGAGAACCCGAAAACCCGATCGAACGCCCGGAATATCATCGAACAGAAGCGCAGGCGCATCCTCTTTATACTTAACAACCGTCGCTGCTAAACCAATATCCTGTTCCCAATTAGCTCCGGATATACGCTCCAATTCGCCCAACCTATCCGCCTCATCGATCCAGTCACGCAAATCTTCATAAGAGAATTTATGCTGAACATTATGACCTGACTGTAGTTCAAACTGTTCTCCCGAAACCATTTTCAAACCTCAATCGATACTATCAAAACGTTCATTTAGGGCCTCTGCCCAAGCTCAATTGAATAGCCATCGGGATCGCGAATAAACGCGATTACAGGCCCATCAGGGCCTCGCCCTTTCAATGGACCCGGTGGCCGCGGCACCTTCATACCTCGCGCTTCCACACGACGACAAATTTCGAAGATATCTGGCACCCCTATCGCAATATGACCGTATCCCGCACCTTTCTCATAAGGTTCGTCAACGCCCCAGTTATATGTCAGTTCGATCGCTGGATGCGTGTCCTCATCGCCGTAACCTAAAAACACGACCGAGTATTTCTG
>CAJXEC010000120.1 GCA_913052165.1 uncultured Rhodospirillaceae bacterium | reverse complement strand
CCATCGCTTTTGGTTTACAGTCACCTCTCATTTATTGAAAGGCTTTTGGCCTTTTATTATTAGTATCCAAGCAATCTAGATGACAAAGCAGCTTTCTTAATATCTATTTTCCCAAATGTATTAACCTTAGCCCTCGTCGCCACGACTTTAGTGGATCGCATTTGACAGCTCTGCGGTTTTCAGCGATCAAAGGGAGAAGCCGAATTCAGACATAAGAAGTTTGTGATGAAAGTAGAAAGAATTTCCGACGCCCTTGGAGCGCGAGTGACCGGAGTGGAAATAGGAAGTCTAATTGAGGACGCTGAATATAAAAAAATCCAGCAGGCATTGCTTGATTATCAAGTGCTCGTTTTTCCGGACCAGGAGCTGAATGAGGTCGCGCAGCTAAAATTCACTCGTTGGTTTGGAGAACCGGGGGGGAGATTGCGAAAAACCGCCGCGCCGGAAAGTGATCGCGTCCGTCACCCTGGCACCATGTTGGTCAGTAATATACGAGAAGATGGCAAGCCCATTGGGTCATTACCGGATGGAGAACTGATGTTCCATTCCGATGGCGCTTTTGCGAAAAAGCCGTTTCGCTACACTCTTTTATACGCTTTGGAGGTACCCAAGGTAGGCGGAAATACGATGTTTTCGAACATGTATAAAGCGTTCGAAATGCTTCCGAATTCTCTAAAGAAAAAACTGAAAGGATGCCATGCAGAGCACTTGTATTATGCGAATAATGGAGCGCACCTGCCTAATCGGTCACTAAGTGGTGTTAGGGAACACCCGGTCTTTATTGCTCATGAAGAAACCGAGCGCACGGCACTTTACGTTAGTCGGCTCATGACAAATAAGATTGTAGAGTTTTCTGATAAGGAGAGTAAGAAAATCTTAGCGGAGTTACTCGACTTTAGTGAAAGCCCCGAACTAATTTATGAGCATTGTTGGACTCCTGGCGATTTTGTCATTTGGGACAATCGGTGTCTCAATCACGCAAGGACTGATTTTTGTCCAGAAGAACGACGGCTGCTACGTCGAACAACAGTAGTTGGTGTTGACCCTCTTCCAGCCGATATTTCAGTCTAGTTGAAAGTCTTATTTATCAAGCGGTTTTCAAGAACGGACAGACAGAATGCGGGTTTTGATATCATTTTGTTGCGGCCCTACCTCATGATTCGAGGGCACTAATGGATCATAGAAATTTGGAGTATACGACTTACCGGAACAACCTCATCACCTTATTAAGGGTTGGTTTGGCTCAGAAATTTTTTAAGACTCCCCATGCATAAACGATCTGGCGTCCTTTATCGTGACCCCAGGACCTTTAATTAACATTAAAATTAAGCGCTCGTCATTTACGGTTTCTACGCCGTGAGTCACTCCCGATGGTGTAAAAATTACACTTCCGGCCTCGACCGGAATTGGTTCACGCTCCTCAAAAATGATGGTGCCTTTGCCCTCGACGACAAAAAATATTTCATCTTGAACTGGATGTTTATGTAAATCCGCCTTCTGACCTGGTTCAAAGCAAACAAAATCGCATACTATACCCCTAGATTGGGTTAATGATTTTCTTACAAAACTCTCTTGAGAAAATTCCGTAAGATCTTTGATCTGATGGTGCTCTACTGTATCAACTAGTCCCATTTGGTTTGTGCTCCTGTGATTCATTAGGCTTTCAGAGAGATCTTTTTGATCACTCAACCACCACTAAATGGAATATATCAAAAATCCTTAATGTTCTATACAAAGTCCTTCATTTGCTGATCCCGCGGCGGCGCGAAGTTTTTGAGGGGATAAAGCCCGTCCGTGATCGCCTTTCCATTCTAAAATCAGGGTCTCACCATTTTCGGATAAACTGATAGATTTTGAAATATTGAACTCCTTATCTAGTTTCAAAAATAAAATCACGCGGTTCAGAAAAGTCGATGAAGCAACTAATTGCCATGAACCAGCCAAAATAGTATCCGAAGGAAATATTTTTTGTCGTTTGAGGTGGTCTATGAGTATTTTCAATTCTTCCTGGTCTCACAAACGGTTGTTGATACTGGGAGTAGCTGTTTCTTTTTCCTTTTTATCCTCAATGGCCCTTTCACAATCTGTCCTTGTTGATTTTCAATTTATACGTTTGACAGCGCCTCTCGATGAGCCTCGTGGGCTTTGTTTGGATATTCCCGGTCACAGGGAACGGGTTAGATTGGATAGAGCTCTTAGTTTACACTCGTGCAAAAGAGGGATCTGGAATAATGATGAAAAATTTGATCAGGAAGCACTCAATTCAGGAAAATTGAAAATGCCCTTTTACGGTCTTTGTGTCAGGCCAACAATGGGTCAGGTCCCAGTAAAGGTTATTTTAGGCGATTGTGCCAATGAAGCAGCATCATGGATTTTTGAAAACGCTCAATTGAAGCCAAAGTTAAAACCACATTTATGTTTGACCGCGGGGTCTGGCTCTTCTCGTTTAACCCCGGGTGGACGGCGTTTGCCTTCACGCCATGTTGCTAGAGAAGTTTTTTTGCAGGAATGTGATAATCAGCTTAAGGATCGACAAAGTTGGACCGCGGAAACTGCCGAATGAAGGATTAAGATTTGATGCCGCAAAGAGAGTTAAAAGGGCTTGGTGCAATTGTCACCGGTAGCACCGGTAATTTGGGTAGCGCTACGGCAAAAGCGCTTGCGCAGGCGGGTGCTAAGGTTCTGATAAATGGCCGAACCTCAGAAAAAAAAGCAGTTGAAATTGTTGAAGAAATCGAAAATGCAGGCGGAACAGCTCTCTCACTTATGGCCGATGTTACGGATGAAATTTCAGTAAAAAGGATGATTGAAATGGCGGCCACCGAGTTTGGACGCCTCGATATCCTCGTCAATAATGTGGGGCCTGCGAATAAGGGACCCGTCACAGGAATTCCTTATGAGGACTGGCGTAATATTATGGCGCAGAAGCTGGACTCAGCATTTTTAACGATTAAGCATGCCGTGCCTTATTTAGCGGCGGGCGGGAGAGGAGCGATTATAAATGTTGGAGCTTCCTCCGCTCATACGGGGAATCCGCAACGGAGTGTAGACGTGGCGGCTAAGATGGGCCTCGCGGGGTTAACAGGATCGCTCGCGGTTGAATTAGCGCCTCAAAATATTACCGTTAATTGCGTTGCTCCTGGCAGATTCCACAAGCCAGGCACGGAGGTTTCAGACCATTTTGCCAACGGTATCCCAGCTGGTAGAGAGGGGGATCCCCTTGAATTTGCGGAGACAATAAGGTTCTTGGTTGGTCCGCACTCTCGATACACATCCGGACAGACCTTGCACATTAATGGGGCTTGGTACGTCTCAATTAATTGAGGAAGCATTTTATACGTTAGAAAGCGTCTTTGTTCCCTCACCCTAGTTAGGCGTAATTATCAGATCGTGCTAAATTTTATTAAACGAATAAGGTTTTTTAAACGGGATTAAAAAGATGGACTCATACGACCAAGTATCTCTCAGTTCTTTGATTGGACCAGATCGAGTACATAAGGACTACTACATCGATCCAGAAATCTTCAAACTAGAAATTGATCGTATTTTTTCGAAATCTTGGTTGCTGGTCGGGCATGAGAGTCAGGTACCTAACCCAGGAGACTATGTGACTTTAACGCTTTTAGACCAACCTATGCTCATGAGCCGCCATCGTGATGGTAGCATCCATGTGATGTTCAATCGGTGCTCTCACAGAGGAGCGAGGGTCTGCACGAAACCCTCCGGCAAGGCATTGAGATTTGAGTGTCCCTATCATGGATGGGCTTTTCATACGAATGGTAACCATGCTGGCGTTCCCTACCCAGAGCGTTACGCCGATGGGTTTATTAAAGGTGGTGACTTCGATTTAGCCCGGCCGCCAAAACAGGAGCTATATCGAGGCTTTGTATTTGTCGCATTTGATAGCGAGGTGTGTGATTTAGATAGCTTTCTTGGACCAATGCGAGATCATATCGATAATATGGTTGATAGGTCACCCTTAGGGGAGTTAGAGGCACCAGCGGGTATGTTTCGATATCGATTTGCGGCAAATTGGAAAATCCAGTTAGAAAATCTGAATGATCTATATCATCCAATGTTTACGCATGCCTCTACTACAGCAGAGGATGGCACGCAGTTCCGAAGGCAAGGTGCAGAAGGTGATGAGGCTGGGAAGGTTAAGCTTTTAGAGAAACATAGCTCGCTTAATATGCAGTGGGAGGAGCAAGTTATTGCCGGGCACGCTCATGGGCATACTTATATGCAGCGATTTCCCATGGATAGAGAAAATCAGGGACCGGTTTATGAGCGTTACAAGAGATCAATGGTTGATGCTTACGGCGGAGATGCTGAAGCAAAAATGATGGTGCATCACCATAACAGCATTTTTTTTCCGCATTGGTCGATCCAGTACATGACCCAGCATATTCGCATTATGAATCCCATCTCCGTGGACTGCACGGAAAACATAATTATCCCTCTTAAGCTCAAGGGAGCGCCAGAGGAGATGTGGAAGTCGGCCCTAAGATCAAACAATAACAGCCATTCGCCTTCTGGGATGGTTATGGCTGACGATATGGATGCTTGGGTTCGGTGCCAAGAGGGCATGCAAGCAAATGGCCATGATTGGATTGTCTTTGCTCGTTCGGTTGGGGAAGAGTCAATTGATAACGAGGGTTCGTTTGAAGGACTTGGAACCTCGGAGGCGAATGCAAGGCACCAGCATAAAGCCTGGTTGCATTATATGTGCGGGACGGTCCAGGGCGTTTAACTGATATGATCAGAGAAATAGAGGCCTTTATATATCGTGAGGCTCGTCTTTTAGATGAAAGGCGGTTTGAGGAGTGGATCGAGTTATTTGCTCCAGAAGGATATTACTGGGTCCCGGGCGCGCCTGATCAAGAGGATCCATATCAATCGGTATCAATCTTTTTTGATGATTTACCGCTTTTAAAAACTAGAATACAGCGGATTAGACATCCCAAAATTCACTCACAAGAACCACCAACCCGAACATGCCATCTCGTGTCCAATATTGAACTTGCTAAAGGCGAAAATATCGATGATCAAATAGCGGTATTTTCCGCGCAGATTATGACAGAATTTAGATTGGACAAGCAGAGGTCTTACAGCGGAAGAGTGCGGCACCTATTGCGTTTAACAGCCGAAGGGAATTTTGAGATTTTGTGGAAACGGGTTGATCTTATCAACTGCGACGGTCTTTTTGAGACTCTAACAATACCTTTTTAACAGTTTTGCGTGCCTTTTTTTCGAGGGTCTTTTTGTTTTCTTAGGCCTCTCTTCTTCACAGAACTTCGTATCGTTCTGCTTAATACTGTTGTGACTAGATCTGATAGATAGAAATAAAATTTAATAAATACAATCTATTAAATCAATTAATAAATTTTATTATGGGAAACTTGAGAAAAAATCAAGCAAAACTGCAATCTAGCGCAGTTCCAGAAGTGTCTTGGCGGATCCAGGCACCCGTCTATGGGTGCGGGATGTTTAGTCATAGCCTCAATAATATGGCGACGGTCATTTTGCCTTTATGGGTTATTTCTCTGGGTGCGACTCCGCTTGAGGCAGGAATAGCATTGGGTTGTCGCTATCTTCTGCTGACGTTTTTTTCAATTCATTCAGGCGCGATGATGGATAGGATTGGCACGCGCCGAGTTATTGTTTTGTTTGGTTGTGCAGCTATCATTCTTAATAGCGCCTATCCCTTTTTTCCAAGCTTGGCAGCCGTCATCGCGATCCAACTGTTTGCGGGTTGGGCGGGGGCAATGGGTTGGCTGGGAAGCCAAACCATGATTGGTCAGTTTATGGGGGGAAGCCCGGTTTATGCCGGCAGGTTAAGTGCCTCACTTCGGGTGGCTGCGATTGTTGGCCCTCCATCAATTGGAGCGATATGGGACCACTTTGGAGCGTTTTTTGCCTTTTCTTTTTTAGCATGTTGGGCATGCCTGCCAGTTATTTCGGCAATGATGTTACCTACCACTACAAGGGTTAGAGCGGGTTCCTCGTCAAAACTGCACCAACTAGTGCCTAATTGGAGAGATTATAAAGAAGCTTTGAGCCTTATAGCCGTTCCTGCCATCGTGTTAGTTCTGACGATAACGGTTATGCGATATGCCGGGATATCGGTGCAGCACAGCTTTTATGTGGTTTGGTTAAATGAAATTGGATTAACGGGAACTAAAATTGGTTTTTTACTTACCATATGGGCGATTGCTGGTGGTTTTTCGGCTCTATGTGTCGGGGCTTTGTTGCGAGTAATCTCCGATCGCTGGTTAGCTCTTTTAATGGTAGCAACACAAATAACCCTTCTATCTATCACACCTCTTCTTCCAAATTACACCGCACTGCTCATTGCTATGGCGTTTTATGGAGCGTCCATGGGTATCAGTCAGCCAGTTTTAATAGGCTTGATGGCAAGAGCAACACCTTCTGAGCATCAGGGAAAGAGCGCCGGGCTGAGGGCTACTGCCAATCAGTGTTCCGGTGTTTTTCTTCCCATTACTATGGGCGCAATAGCAGAGTGGTTAGGGCTGGAGTCAGCTTTTTACATCGTTGGAATTTTCTTGCTATTAATCATCCTTGGAATAGCTGTAAGCATTAAAAGGACTGGGATCGGTGTAAGGGAGTCCTAATCTCTTTGGATCATGCTTGCTTGAATGCAAGACATTTTTCGACTTCTATCAAAAAATGTATTTTTTTGGGAATTATAGCATGCTCATTCAAAGAT
>CAJXEC010000119.1 GCA_913052165.1 uncultured Rhodospirillaceae bacterium | reverse complement strand
AATGGCTCGTCCACTTTACTCCAACCAGATCTTTTCATCGCCCGACAGAAAAAACGGGAGTACAGCAGATGTAGAATAGCGTGTTCTATACCACCAATATATTGGTCAACTGGAAGCCAATAATCAGCCTCGGAGCGGTCGACAGGCAATGCTGAGTGAGGGGAACAGAATCGAGCGTAATACCATGAAGAGTCCACGAATGTGTCCATCGTGTCTGTTTCTCTCTCAGCTGGTTTGCCACACTTGGGGCAATCGACGTGTTTCCATGTGGGATGTTTGACAAGAGGATTTCCTGATGAATCAATTGTCACTTCATGGGGTAACACTACCGGAAGCTCCTCTTTGGGTACGGGCACAATACCACAGCTCTCGCAATGTATTATAGGTATCGGACAGCCCCAATAACGTTGCCTCGATATACCCCAGTCTCGGAGACGAAAATTAATTTCTCGGTTGCCCAACCCCATACTCTCTAACCTGTCGGCGACCTCTGCTTTGGCCTCTTCTACGGTGAGCCCATCAAGGAACTCTGAATTAATGCAGGTTCCTATCCCCGTGTATGCCTGTTTATCGATTTTAAATTTCGTTTCCTCAGTATCGGGAGGCAAAATTACCGGGGTTACTTCGAGCATATATTTTCGCGCAAAGTCCAAGTCACGTTGATCATGTGCTGGACAGCCGAAAATCGCTCCGGTCCCATATTCCATCAGGACGAAATTGGCCACATAGAGTGGTAAGGTTCTGCCTTGAACTAACGGATGGTGGACTCTTAGACCGGTATCGAAACCTTGTTTTTCGACCTGCTCTAAAACCGCTTCGCTTGTTCCCATTCTATGGCATTCGTCGATAAAACTTTGCATTTCAGAGGATTGGCTTGCCAATTGGATCGATATGGGGTGGTCCGCCGAAATCGCGCAAAAACTTGCTCCGAACAATGTATCAGGACGCGTGGTGAATATTTCTAACTTCTCCTCTCGCCCCGCTATATCAAAAAGGATACGCATACCCTCAGAGCGTCCTATCCAGTTTTCTTGCATTAGGCGGACCCGTGAAGGCCAACGTTCTAATTTTTTGAGATCCTCGCGGAGGCTTTCGGCAAAGTCTGTGATTTTAAAAAACCACTGGGAAAGCTCCCTTTTTTCAACTTCCGCGCCAGAGCGCCATCCGCGCCCCTCGATAACTTGCTCATTTGCTAAGACCGTTTTGTCGACAGGGTCCCAGTTTACCCGACTTTTTCGCCGATAAACTAACCCTGAGTCTAGGAAGTCTAAAAACATCGACTGCCCATGAGTGTAATATGACGGGTCGCAAGTCGCAATTTCTCTGGACCAGTCAATCGACAAACCCATCATTTTGAGCTGGCTCCGCATCGTGTCTATGTTTTGAAAAGTCCATTCAGCAGGGTGGACACCTTGTTCCAGGGCAGCATTTTCTGCGGGCATTCCAAAAGCGTCCCAGCCCATGGGGTGGAGAACATTAAATCCGCGGGCCCGCTTAAAGCGGGCCACCACGTCGCCCATGGTATAATTTCGAACATGACCCATGTGGATCCGCCCCGACGGATAGGGAAACATCTCCAAGACGTAATACTTGGGAAGCTTCTGGTCCTTCGAGGCTTTAAAACATTTTTTTGCTTCCCATGCGGCTTGCCAGCGAGCCTCCGCCTCCTTGAAGGAATATCGACTATTATCGGAATTTTCGGTCATTTAATTTTGACGATAGACTTTTTGATTAGGCTTGAACTAAGGGTTCTTGTTTTCAATAATTTTTCTTTGAGGCAATACGCAATTCTCTTGCACGGTATAAGATTTTGTTTTCCAGTTTGTTCACTGTCTCTTTGCTTACCGGTGCTGTGCGCCAGACTCCCTGTTTGAGGGTCTCTCTAAAAACTGATACTCGAATTCCATCGGAGCGTAGTTGTCGAGAGAGGATATATACAGTTAATTTTAGTCGTTCATTCGGTGTTTCTGGAGGTACGTACCAATCGGTAATAATCACGCCTCCGAACGGATCCGCTGATTTTAGGGGCATGAAGGAAATCGTATCAAGGGAAGCCCGCCAGAGGAGAGCACTTACTTCAATGGTGGGACCAAGCGAGCGTCTTTGTTTTTTATCATCCCCGAATAGAAAATCCAGACTGTTGCCAAAGGCTGCCCCTTCCTCTTTATCAACCCTTTCTAATTCTTTTTCGCTTAAGATCTCTCCTGGCCGTCCGGGTACTTTGACATCAAAATCTTGCTCCATCTTAAGCTCACCACACCCGGATAAGGTTGCAAGGGCGGTCAACATCAGCAAACCTTTGATCAACAACTTTTTAACCATTAATTCAATAAATACCGAGACTAAAAATCACCTCCAAAATATCGTGTTTAGGCGGACCTCGCTACCCATTTGTTCTATCAGATCTTAAATTTTAGAAGTCGAGCGGAATTTCGGAGATGGCGTTTGTGGTAAAAATACAACAAATACAGATAAAAATCTTCAAGGGTACCAATAAATTATTACAAACCCCTTGAATATCTGGGGATTATCTGGAAAAAAACAGCTGTGGTATTAAGATCACACTAAAATTAATAAGAGGTACAATAATGAAAACTTCAAAACTTCTATCAACGACTGTGCTTGTTTCTGCCGCAGCGTTGATCGCCGCTGCACCAGCATCTGCGGCTAAGCTTAAGCTTGGCGGTTACTACGAGCAGTGGTTTGGTTGGGGTGCAGATGGCACGGCCAGCCCACTAAGCAACTTTGATGTCAAAAATGACGCAGAGATTTATTTCTCTTTCAAGGAGAAGCTTAGCAACGGTATGACCGTTGGTGGTCGTATTGAAATGGAAGCCGGTAACGGTAACGATGGTCAAACTGCAAATGGTTTTGACGAAACATCACTTTACGTCTCCGGTTCTTTCGGTAAGTTGCAAATGGGTAACAACGACGTCGCGGCAGCTAGTGCTGGCGGTGTTTCTGTTGTTGGTCCGGTTGGCATCATCAAGAGTGATGCGGGCGACTGGATTGCTGCAACTGGTTCCCTCAATAACTCTGACAATGATTTGGGTATGGGTGACGCGCAGAACGTTCACTACAGCACGCCAAAGATTAACGGGTTACAGCTCTCTGTTTCATACACTCCAGATGCTTCAGATGGCGCAAACAGCGACTTTGACGACTCTGAGACTTCAGGGTTCAAGGACGGCGTTTCCGGTCTCGTTAAATACAACGGTAAGTTTGGCGGTGCCAAAATTACGGTTGCTTTGGGCCGTACGACTGCGGATAACAGCGGCTATGATCAAGAAGGTACCAACGCCAGCTTAAAGGTCGTTCAGGGACCTATCACCCTCACAGCGACTATGGCAGAGGAAGACATTTCTGCAACTCGAGAGGATAAATTCACGGGTGCTGGTCTGATCTACAAATTGGATAAAGCCAATAAGGTGAGTGCTGGTTACGGAAAAGGTAAGCGCACCAATACTGGTGGTTCCGATCGTGAGCAAACTGTTTACACCTTTGGTGCTGAGCGTAACCTTGGTAAGGGCGTAAGCGTATCTGCTTCTGTCTTTAACAGTGAGACTACGAACCAAAGCGGTACTAATGTCGATGACAGCGGTTTCGCAGCTGGTATCAAAGTTAAATTCTAGGAATTTCTTAATTCTTAGAGAGGAATTGGGGGGCTTTTGCCCCCCTTTTTTGTCAATTCCATATAGAATTTCAATCTTTATCGGCTCGTATTGATATTGTCTTTCCCCGATATTTGAAATTATCCAGATTTTCTTTGAACTGCCTCTTGAAATCTGGATCCCTTGATAAATCTGTGACTTTTTTTGACCATTTGCGGAGATAAAAATCGCTTGGATCTTGATTTCGGAGAAAGGCCTTCACTGGTGTCCGGAAGAAGCTGTCACGAATTGCCATTTCGAAAGCTAAAGAAATAATATCCATGCCAATCATTTCAACGAGACCATAGGACAGATGAAGCGATTTGCCTTCGAGGCATGTAGCGTGGTGGAAGTAACCCGAGGGTATATAAACCAGATCACCGGGTTCAAGGATAAAGTCTAAGATAGGTGGGGGGCGTTCTTGGGCAGGGTTCATTTGCTTCCGACCCAAAAATATCGGGTGATTGATCGGATATTCAACACCCTCGGGAAATATCTGCCAGTGTTTATGGCCCTCAACTTGGATGGCTAAGACATCGTGGACGTCGTAGTGGATCGGGAAGGCTTGGTGACCTTTTTGGGAAAAATAGACATTGCAATCAAGCTTCCCCCCTGTCCAGGTTCCAAAGATCTCTCTGATCTCCATAATACCCTGTGACAGCTCGCATACATCATTTAATACGACCGAGCTGCCTCGGTTCAACACGTCTTGGAGCTTGGAGGCATTGAGAAGATGTTTTGGCCCTTTTGATGTCTGTTGGATTTGAAAAAGAGAATTTGGTGGGACTTGTTTATTGTCGATTAGAACTTGAAGTTTTTCTGAATTCCAGATGCCGGTTTGATTAATAAGTGACTCGAATTCTTTAACCGAAAAATAATCGTTGATGTCAGGCATCGCATTCTTACCAAGCCATGGTTTTCGATTAGCTCTCGCTTCCTTTAGTTGATCCAAAAGAGTTTGATTTGTGATAAGATTTTCCACTCTGACCGTGCACCTTTGTTAGAATTTGCAATCCATTCTAGCCTAAAATCAAAAGCGCGACTATTTCTATAGTCATAAATGATTTTTTGGTAAATTAACTGAGCGCTTCTCTAAAAGGATTCTTTCTCTTGGTAGATATGCAAACGGCACCGCCTCTATGTGAAATTCCTGATAGGATTGCGAGATTAAAAGAACAGATTGGTTCTATTGCTGTTAACGCAGGACGGGATCCCGAGGCAATAAATCTAATGGCTGTATCCAAATATCGCCCTGCTCAAGCGGTCAGGGAGGCTTTGAGTTGTGGTCATAGGTTATTTGGTGAAAACAGAGTCCAAGAGGCAGCTCAAAAATATCCTGAGCTAAAGGCTACTCATCCAGAGTTAACTATTCATCTAATAGGCCCACTTCAGACCAACAAGGTTCGTGAGGCAGTCAATCTATTCGATGTTATTGAGACGCTTGATCGCCCAAAGCTCGCTCAAGCGCTCGCGAAAGAACGCGATCGGGTCGGGCGATGTCCCGAAGTGTTTATTCAGATTAATACGGGTCAGGAGCCACAAAAATCAGGGATAGATCCCCTAGTGGCAGATGAATTTATAAAGAAAGTAAGGGAAGAGTTTCAACTGCCTCTCACGGGTTTAATGTGTATCCCCCCAGCTAATGAAGAGCCGGCAATGCATTTTGCTTTACTTGCGGAGTGCGCGAGGCGTCATGGAATAACTAAATTAAGTATGGGTATGAGCGCTGACTTTGACAAGGCAATTTGCTTGGGGGCGACAGAGATACGGTTAGGCACTTCCATCTTCGGCCCGAGACCAGCTAGATAAGAGAACTCGTATACCCATTGATCCGGGGGGGATAATTAAATTGGGGACTGAAACTGCCAACGACTCGATGCCAAGCATCCTCTTGATTTCTCAGGATCTTGATTTATCTGAAATTGTCTCTGAGCAAACAGAACGCCAACTAGGGGCCGGGGTTTCCACTGTGTTATCTGCAGATGCAGCGCAAGAGAAGATACACCGGGCTGCTTTTGACATTATTATAATTGACGAGGCGATTGAAGGGATTGGGATAAAAGACTTTTGTGACTCGCTTTACAGATCTAATCAAGTTCACTCCATTATTTTGCTCGCGTCGGCGGTGGACAGTCGAATCACGGTTCCCTTAGAGAGTATTGTGGATGATTATATTAGAAAGCCTTTCAAGTTGGCGTCGCTCATTGTCCTAATTAAGTCTCGGCTGACTCGCTTCGCGGTAACCAATGCCCCCACCTTTCAAATTGGCCGGTTTGACTATTTTGCGTCTCGTTGGGTTTTAGTTGAGAGATCGACGAACCAGATTATTCGATTAACAGAGAAGGAAGCAGAAATTTTGGAATACCTTGAAAACTCTTCAAGCGCCGTCGTTAGTCGTGATGAGCTATTAATTGAGGTTTGGGGGTACAATTCCGGTGTAACTACACATACCGTTGAAACCCATATTTATCGACTTCGACAAAAGCTAGAGATAGATCCGACGAATGCTCAGTGTCTTGTAACAGCACCCGGCGGTTATCAACTTATAAATTCATAGAGATTTAAGCGAGAATACGCATTTTATTCCGAAGTGTGCCGATGCCATCGATTTCTGTTTCGCAAATATCGCCATCAGTCATATAGCTTTTGGGGTCCATACCCATGCCGACCCCTGGGGGAGTCCCTGTCGCAATAAGGTCTCCCGGTATCAAGGTCATGTATTGAGAGAGGTATGAGACGAGATATGCGACGGAAAAGATCATATTTCGCGTATTAGACTCCTGGCGGATTTCTCCGTTCAGGCGAAGCCTGACATCAACATTCTGTGGATCTGGGATTTCGTCACGTGTAACAATAATCGGCCCCCAAGGGCAAAATGTGTCTAGAGATTTGCCGAGATCCCATTGCCCAGCTCCACCACCAAGTTGGAGATCTCGTGCAGAGACGTCATTAACTACGGAGTAACCAAACACGTGCTCTAAAGCATCCTCTTGAGAGACTCGAGAAGTTTTTTTGCCGATAATTACTCCTAATTCTACCTCGTAATCGACTTCGGTTGTGCTCTCGGTACGCCAACAAACGTCGTCGTAAGGTCCA
>CAJXEC010000118.1 GCA_913052165.1 uncultured Rhodospirillaceae bacterium | reverse complement strand
CTAAAACTTGATAATCAAGCCATGCTCGATGAACTGCGGCATATGTATCTGCATCGAGCTCAGCACCGAAGTCTACACCGGTTATGCGGGCTCCGCATGGCGCGTCAATGGGCTCTACGCGAACTTTCATATCAAAATTATATGCGAATTAGTCCACCACATCAAAGACGATGTCATTCGCTTGCTTGTTCAACGACTGATAAATAGGATGACTCAGTATCTTGGCGATCCAGAATGAACAAAAATGAACAGAGGTTTAAAAGCATGGCAGTAGATAGACCAAACCGTAACGCGATCCTTATCTTAGGGCCAGATGAGATCAAGGGGCTGATCAATATGGAAGAGGCGGTTGCTGCCATTGCTCAAGGCTACAAAGAAGCCGATGAATTTCCAATTGGCAATGCCCCGCGGCGGCGGGTTCATTCTCCTAATGGCGTGCGAGTGTCAAATTTTCCAGGCGGCATTCCAGGTCTTGGCGTAATCGGTTCGCTGACCAGAGGGGAGATGGTGAGCCATGAGGGAAGTAATCAATCTTACCCATATAGGGAACACCCAGTCTATCTGCTATGGAATTCTGAGACCGCGAAGCTCGATGGCATGATGATGGGTGAGATCTTTGATGAGCGGACAGGCTTCACCAGCATAATGGCGTTTCGTACAGGTGCCACCACCGGTGTAGGTGTTGACGCTTTGGCCCGAAAAGACTCAAAAGTGTTTGGGCTGTTTGGCTCAGGGGGTCAAGCGGTGAATAAAATTCTTGCTATCGACGCTGTCCGTGACATCGAAAAGGTAAAAGTGTTTAGCCGCAATCCAGAAAACCGAATAGCGTTTTGTGATAAAATGGCAGCAATGATCAATAAAGAGGTTGTGCCCGTCGAAACACCGAAGGAAGTTATTAAAGACTCCGATGTTGTTATCTCGGCGACCGACTCCAACGTGCCAGTTTTTGATGGTTCGTTTCTTGAGCCTGGTCAACATGTGGTCACGGTTGTTGGATCTAACAGTGCACTCGTCGAGGGGGGGTGGTTAAAAAGCGGCAGACGCGAGAATGATGATGAGACCGTACGACGGGCCGACGTCATTGCCGTCAATCATCTTGAGTCGGTCACCATGGAGAAGCAGGCAGGGTTGTACGACCCCATTCAGCAAGGGATCATCGCTGAAGATGATATTCACTCGCTAGGATCAATTCTTACCGGAGCACATCCAGGCCGAATATCAGACGAACAAATCACTTATCATTTTAACAATAATGGGACAGCTGCCGCTGATATGGCGCTCGCCAAAATCGTCTTTGACCGTGCGAAGGAGCAAGGCCGTGGTAACGAGATGGATATCCCAATACCCGGCACTCAATAAATTTAGATGTCCTTTAAAAAACGACCCCTATTGTAAAATATCCGTAGCATGGCCAAAACTTAGTTCCTGCTATAATCAAGACAATCCACATCCAATTTTTGTTAGTGGATTTTGATAGAAAATATCAACGCCGTGCATCTCAAAGTCTATTATTTCACGCTATCGTCCTGGTTTTGACAAACCGACCAAGCAGAGATTTGAACATATCTCTAATATCTCCAGACACTCTCAAATATAATGTATGTTGAGCAAGAGAAACGATTAGCGGTGCGCGACCCTTTGTTTTTGTTGATGAAAATATGGTCTTCGATGTTCTTTTAAGCCGTTGGTCGAAAATTCAAACTCTACCAAGCGCACCGTTACTTATCAAAAAATTTACTTAGACCATTTTTATAATCGCTCGCTGCTATGATTATCTTCAAATCTAAAAAGATTTAACCAATCATTTCTCTTTGCTACTAATCCTTCAGAACATCTTAGGAAAATCGTTAGGATACTTTGCAAGTTTAAAATAAATTCAGATAGACTTGTTTTTTTAAGATGGGTTCATTCACTTGCTGTCGGAGTTCCAATGGATAACGTAGAATTAGAGATTTTAGATCTAATTAACGATCCTGTAATAATTATAGACGCCAAAAGAACACTTCGATTCATCAATAAGGCCGCAAAATTGATATTTCCCGGCAAGAGTATCGATGACGATTTGGTTGCGGCTATTCGCGATCCCGGCGCATTAAAAGCAGTCGATCAAATCTTAAAAGATAGAGAAGTCGAGGTGAGAGGTCGCCTTACTTTGAGTGCTCCCGTGGAACAACATTTTGATTTTAAGGTTTCATTATTGCCCGAGAGCCTGGGTGAATTGGGTAAAGCCATAATGCTTTTACATGATATTACGAGAGTTTTAGACGCAGAAGAGT
Organism: uncultured Rhodospirillaceae bacterium; assembly: GCA_913052165.1. GTDB lineage: Bacteria > Pseudomonadota > Alphaproteobacteria > MPNO01 > UBA2964. The sequence continues at coordinate 4,513 of CAJXEC010000118.1, read as the reverse complement.
TTCGTTCCGCGTTTATCGGGGACTTGTCGCATGAGCTGCGCTCGCCATTGTCGTCTTTGACGGGGTTTATTGAAACCCTCCAAGGCCCGGCAAAAGAAGACGACAATGCGAGGGCTCATTTTTTACAATTGATGGAAAATGAAGCACATCGTATGAAAAATTTAATAGACGACTTATTGTCTCTATCCCAATTGGAAGCAGAAGAACACATTCGACCCTCTCAAAAAGTTGATTTAGTTACCCTTGCCTCTTCCGTAATACTTGTTGGGAAACAAAAAGCCTTGAAAAGAAACATGGAAATCAGACTGAACACAGAAAATGTGGTTCCATCGGTTTTAGGTGATAGTGATGAGCTAAGAAGGGTAATACGAAATCTTGTCGATAACGCTATTTCCTACGGGGAAGAGAGTTCAATTATTGAAGTTTCAATAAATCCGATAGACCTTGTTTATCCTGCTCATGTGCATGGGGTCGCTCTATCTGTTCATAACAAAGGCACAGGGATAGAACAGACCGATATTCCAAGGCTAACAGAGCGCTTTTATCGAACCGACAAAGCCCGCTCTCGGGAAACCGGAGGGACAGGGTTAGGATTAGCAATTGTTAAACATGCAATAAATCGACATCGTGGTGACCTGAAAATTGAAAGTGATGACATAAAGGGAACAACTTTTACTTTTTCCATCCCTGCTTTCACTGAATAAGTGCAAATGTGCGATCCTTTACTTTGCAACAAAATTGTAACCTAACGGTAACAATGCAGACTTCCTTTTTAAGTAAAAACTAAGGGCGCTCAGTGGAGGCGTATAACTTAGGAAAAGAGGACTGTTTAATGCACAAAAAGACCATTCTACTGGCAGGAATCATGCTTGCGGTAGCCTCTAGCGCTAGTGCTAGAGACCAAATTAGAATTGTTGGCTCTTCAACTGTATTCCCATTTTCTTCCGCGGTGGCGGAAACGTTTGGAAAAACCTCCAGCTTCAAAACACCTATTGTAGAAAGCACGGGTTCCGGGGGCGGCCTAAAACTTTTCTGCAGTGGCATTGGTGTGAAGCACCCAGACATCACAAATGCGTCACGACGGATCAAGTCCTCGGAGGTCAAACGTTGCGCGAAAAATGGAATAAAAGATATCATAGAGATGAAGGTTGGTTATGACGGCATCGTAATAGCTAATTCTAAAAAATCTCCTCAAATGAAACTCACTCGAAAACAGGTTTGGCTGGCTCTCGCTAAAGATGTGCCAAACGCAAAAGGCAAGTTGGTTCCAAACCGTTACAAGACTTGGGCAGATGTTGACTCATCATTACCCGCTCAACGAATTGAGGTTTTGGGTCCCCCTCCCACGTCTGGCACGCGAGACGCTTTTGTTGAATTGGCCATGGAAGGGGGTTGCAAGAAGTTTCCTGCAATCAAAGCGATGAAAAAAATCAACAAAAAGAAATATAAGGCCATCTGCCATTCTATTAGGGAAGACGGAGCATTTATTGAGGCCGGTGAAAATGACAATCTCATAGTCCAGAAGCTAAATGCCAATCCAAAAGCTTTTGGTGTTTTCGGGTACAGCTTTCTTGATCAAAACTCTGACAGTCTTCAGGGTAGTTTGATGGACGGCGTAGCTCCTGAATTCGAATTGATTGCTAACGGCAAATATCCGGTTTCCAGAGCCTTGTTTTTCTATGTAAAGAAGGCTCACGTGGGTGTCGTTCCAGGAATTCAGGAATTCCTTAAAGCTTTCGCCAGTGAAAAAGCTTGGGGCCCAGAGGGTTATCTGGCCGAGAAGGGGCTAATTCCCATGCAAGATGGTGAAAGAAAAAGTTGGGCCAATGCGGCGAAGACTCTCAAAAATCTCTCAATGTAGCCTATCAAGATGCCTTAAAGAAATGTATTAAGCACTGATGAGGCTTTTAACCCACAAAATGGCACTGGCGCTGATGTTCACCGCTAGTGCCATCGCCGTTTTTGTAACGGTTGGCATCTTTGCGTCGTTGTTATTTGAAACCTTTCGGTTTTTTCAAAAAGTACCATTTTTTGATTTTTTGTTTGGCCTTACTTGGAGCCCACAAACGGCACTGAGAGAGGATCAAGTAGGGGCATCAGGTGCATTCGGGGTTGCACCACTTATTTTAGGGACTTTGCTAATAAGTTTTATCGCGATGGTCGTTGCGACTCCGCTCGGGTTATTCTCAGCTATTTACTTATCCGAGTACGCGGCCCCAAAAGTCAGGGATACGATAAAACCAACGTTAGAGATTTTAGCGGGCATTCCCACGGTCGTTTACGGATTTTTTGCTGCAATTCTTCTGGCGCCTCTTTTCCGTGATATGGGAGAAATTGGAGGCTTTTACGTCTCCTCAGAGAGTGCCATGGCGGCAGGGGTGGCGATGGGAATTATGATTTTGCCTCTGGTGTCCTCATTAACAGATGATTGCATGACCGCAGTTCCTCTTGCGCTCAGAGAAGCGTCTTACGGGCTGGGGGCAACGCAGGCAGAGACCATACAAAAAGTTATTTTGCCAGCAGCACTTCCGGGAATCGCAGGAAGTCTCTTGCTTGCTACATCCCGTGCTATCGGAGAGACCATGATCGTTGTTATGGCCGCTGGTTTAGCGGCAAAACTTACTGTGAACCCCTTTGAAGCTGTCACAACAGTTACCGTCCAAATTGTAACATTGTTAACAGGAGATCAAGAATTTGACAGCGCAAAAACCCTTGCGGCGTTCGCTCTCGGCATTTCATTATTCTTAGTCACATTAGTCTTGAACGTGATTGCCTTAAAAATTGTCCGTGCCTATCGAGAAAAATATGACTGAAAAAATTCCTTCAGCGGACACCGCAACAAAGGTAGAGAAAAGTCTTAAGAAACGCAGGAATGCACAGTGGCGACATAGGCAATATGGCATATTAGCAATTTCACTCGGGATGTTTGCACTCTTAGCGTTACTAATCTCAGTCCTTGGTCGGGGCCTCCCAGCATTTAAGCAAACCGTCCTGAATTTAGAAATAACAACTGACGCTGTCTCCCTTGGTGTCGACTCATTAGATGACAAGCAGTTATTTGACACAGCAAACTTCCAATTACCGATTAGGCTTGCCTTGAGAGGCTTGTTTCCTGATGCCCGCTCCCGATTTGAAAGACGTTCTCTAAATAAATTAGTCTCAACAGGTGCGGGTTTTAAATTGAGGGAAGTCCTAAAAAGCAATCCAAGTTTTCTAGGAAAAACCTTCAAACTTGAAGTCCCTACATCAGATGACGTAAGCGCTTATGTAAAAGGTACCGTTCAAATTAACTCTGAGGGAAAAGCAGGAAAGTTAAACCGCCAGCAAGTCAAATGGACTGATACCCTTATTGAGCAGGGGCACCTAAAATCTGTGTTCAATAGTGCTTTTTTTCAAACTGCTGACTCGAGGGAACCGGAATTGGCAGGAATTTGGGGCGCCATTGTTGGATCTGCTTTGTCACTGTTGGTGTGTTTGGTGATATCATTTCCTATTGGCGTCTTGGCGGCCATTCATTTGGAAGAATTTGCCAAGCCCAGCAAATTAACTGATTTTATTGAAGTAAATATTAATAACTTGGCGGCTGTTCCCTCTATAGTCTTCGGGCTGCTTGGTTTAGCGGTGTTCTTAAATTGGTTTGGCATGCCGAGATCCGCTCCTTTAGTGGGAGGACTAGTCCTTGCGCTTATGACATTGCCCACGATTATTATTGCGGCAAGGGCAGCTTTGAAATCTGTCCCTGTATCTATAAGAGATGCCGCTCTTGCAGTTGGAGCCAGTCCCTTGCAGGCGTGTTTTCATCATGTCGTTCCTCTAGCAATGCCAGGCATGCTTACTGGAAGTATTTTAGGAATGGCACGAGCCCTTGGGGAAACAGCGCCACTTTTGATGATTGGGATGGTCGCTTTTATTGCCGATGTCCCGACAGGTATTACAGATCCGGCTACAGCCTTACCTGTTCAAGTTTATCTCTGGGCAGACAGTCCGGAACGAGCCTTTGCAGAGAAGACAGCTGCAGCTATTTTGGTGCTTTTAGTGTTTCTTTTAATCATGAACCTAACAGCCATCATACTGAGAAAAAAATTTGAAGTGAGATATTAAGGTGTTACGGAGGTAGATCGTGCAGCAACAAAAGCAGGCGCGGTCGTAAATAATTATGGATACTCATGAGAAGAGCCTAGTTTCGGGTGTCAGGATTGCCAAACCCAGCAATGAAAAAGAGAGGGCTATTAAGGTATCTGCCCAAGCGGTAAATGTTCACTATGGGGACAAACAAGCCCTTACAAACGTATCCCTCAGTATCTACAAAGGGATGGTAACTTCCTTAATTGGGCCGTCTGGCTGCGGAAAGTCTACCTTTTTGAGGTGCTTGAATCGTATGAATGATGTTATCGATGGGTGTCGCGTCTCAGGCGAGATCCTCCTTGATGGAGAAGATATATATGATCGGCATATGGATGTTGTCAGCCTCCGCGCCAGGGTTGGAATGGTTTTTCAAAAGCCAAATCCATTT
>CAJXEC010000117.1 GCA_913052165.1 uncultured Rhodospirillaceae bacterium | reverse complement strand
AGCACCTTCTGCCGGGGCAGGACCTTCCGCAGGAGCAGGACCTTCTGCCGGAGCAGTGCCTTCTGCAGGAGCAGGACCTACTGCCGGGGCAGGACCTTCTGCCGGGGCAGGACTTTCTGCCGGAGCAACACCTACTGCAGGAGCAGGACCCTCTGCCGGGGCAGGACCTTCTGCCGGAGCAGCACCCGCCGGTGGAGAGGCCACGCCTGCGGCTGGCGGGCTTTCAGCCTGTGCGACCACGATTGGATCATTTGCTTCGGATGGCGTCACGGCCTGTGCTACAACTATTGTATCAGCCATTTTTCACTCCTGAGGTCTTAAACGAAAACAAATCGAGGAACACTAATATTTTAGGCCTCAATTGCCAAGGGTTTTTATCCCTCTTAATATCGCAACGTTTTCCGAAATTTTGACCACGGAATGACCTCGCAAGCAGCTGCACCCGCTTGACTCAAATGAGAGCCTTTCAATCCATAGCCGCCACGTCAGAGACTCGGAATCAGCCTCTGAAGCAACCAATATATGCCAAAAATACCGATTAATATAGAACAAGGCTGCGCTACGCGGCGCCGGTACCACCATTTCCGCCTAAACCAGCAACCGACCAGAAGGTAAGCAATGCAAATAACCAAAATTTGGCCCAACTCAACGCCGATGCTGAAACCGGCAAGTGCAACTAGTAGGTCAATTTCAGAAAAATCCGTCTCCCTCAAAACACCACTAAAACCCACGCCGTGTACAAGGCCAAAAGCAAATATCATTATGGAGCGCCATTTCGAGAGACGATCGGTGAAAAAATTTTCAAACGCTACAAATATAATGCTAGCGGCAATCAAAGGCTCAATGACTAGAGGCGCAATTTGAAATTCAGCCCGAAACGTTGCAAGAGCGAGAGTAATCGAATGCGCTATAGTAAATAAGGTAACTTGAAAAAGAAGTAATTTTATTCGAGTTGATAAAAAATACAATCCTAGTATGAAAAGAACGTGGTCGAGTCCGTAAGGAAAAATGTGGACAAATCCAATATTTACGAAAGTAGAGAATGCCTGAAAATCACTATCCTCGGGCCTTTTATTTATAATAATATTTTTCTCTTCACCATCTTTTAGCCAATAGGCTTTGATTGGGCCCCTATCATCCGTTTTTATCCTTATTATGTTAGTTCCGAACTCTGATTTTAGGCTCCAATTCAAGCGACGTACATTTTCTGGCTTAGCTCCGATGATATTAACCTCGGTCAACCTCGGCAGGGTTTTATCTTGAGCCTTTCTAACAGTGATTTTCTCGACAGAAAGCGCGATCTTCTTGCCATTTAATCTAAGGTCAAGGCCAGCTATCCAGGCAGGCAAAAAGAACCGAACTTTTTGTTCAAATTCGGTTTGCGAAAGGCTCCGAAATTTCTCATAATTAGGGTCTTCATCGGAGTGTTTTAGGATCCTACCTTGTTTAGAAGAGGTACCTGCTATCAGTGCCTCAAAATTTGTAAGGGCTTTCAGTTTGACAATCTTGGGCTGGCCAATATCAATTTCTATCACTGCGGGTCTTATTTCATGTGAGCGGCTCACTGAGATCGACATGAAAGCCATGATAAGTGCTAATAACAAGATCGACCCAGTCTTTACCAGTATCCCCGACAAATAAGAGCGAAACCATGAGTATTTTGCGTTATATTCTGCTTTGTTGCGTATCACTGTATTTTTTTTCTCCGCCCTGTTTTGCCCATGAGTTTTGGTTGGAGCCCGATAAATATAAATTAGTCCCCTCGGATAAGGTATCAATCAGCATTCGGATTGGTGAAAATTTTAGAGGTGAGTCTTGGCCTTTCATTCGAGATAGTTTTTATAAGTTCGCATACACTCTTGATGGCCATAGTAGTAAAGTGGTTGGCTTGGATGGAGACGATCCTGCAGCCCAGCTAACTCTAAATTCAGCGGGTTTAGCAATCATTACACAACACACCAAGCCCACCGACTTAGAATTTAACGATTGGAACAAATTTAAAACTTACCTTGAAACTGAGGGTCTTAAACATGTTGTCACGGAACATACCCGACTTGGTTTCCCCAAAACCAAGATAAAAGAGCTCTACTCAAGATGCGCAAAACTTCTGCTACAGGTGGGGCAGACCACCAAGGGTCAAGACACCTATTCAGGTATGCCATTGGAGCTAATAGCAGAAAAAAATCCTTACCGATTGAAGGAAAAAGAGAAGTTACCAATCAAGTTGTTGTTCAACGGGAGGCCTTTAGAGGGAGCACAGATAATAAAAATCTCAAAGAAAACCGGTGATAGGGTCAAGGGGCCTCGCACGGATCAGGCAGGTCGTGCTTTGCTGCAACTACCTAACTCAGGGCCATGGCTTATAAATGCAGTGCACATTATACCTCACAAGCCCGTAAGCGATGCGCACTGGTATAGTTATTGGGCCTCTCTTACTTTTGACAAAGTCACATCCTTTTAGCGCGCAAATTGCCGGGTATTCTCAAAATTATCATTTCGTTCGTGCGTCACCACTAACGCTACCCCGATAGCTGCAACTACAGCAACGATCCCTATAAAAATTAAAATCTGGTTATTCATTTCCATTTCTCCTCAGCAAATTATGAATACCACTCTGTTCAGACGCAAAGAGCTTAAACTAACGAGACACAATCTCAAAAAACTTTCAAGCGATCTAAACTTGCACATTTCGACCGCTTTTATCTAGATTTTCTGAGTCAACACGAAATACGAAAGCGCGAAGCTTGGATTATCACTCTGTGGTAATTGGTGGTTGATTTGCTGGACTTACCGCAGCAAATGTCATGGCAAGTCGCGGGTTGAAAGTGATTGTTTTTGAAGCGAGTTCGAACAACTTTCACTTTTGTAACTCGAGAATTTCAACTGGTGTTTTGCATGTGGCTTTTCGAACATCAGAGACTGAAACTGTCATCTTATACTCAGCAATTATGGAAACGGGCGAAAATAATGCTGATCCTGATCTGGCAGGAGCATTTGATCAAGAAATCCCCGAGACCCTTGCGTTGCTCCGTTCCATGGTTGCTGAATGACAGCAACACTCACCAAGGGCTAATCCGATACCAATGCTTAGTCCATCGATGGAAATGCGCGCTGGTCTTGATGAGGAAACTAGTGGTCCGAATTTTTTTTGGGACTGTTGAATAAGGGGCTGAGGACCAATGGCGGCCAAATTTACCTTAGATGTAGGATTGAAAAGCTTTTGAGTTCCGAGGGGAAGATCATTGGGGTCAAATATAAAACTCCAAATAATCAGCCGGTAAAAATCAAGGCACCTAATGTCATCAATGCGAGTGGCGGATTTCAAGCGCTCTTGCAATTGCTGGAGAGTTATTTGCAGAAAAATTCTTAGAAAATCTGCCAAAGGAACGCTCAAATCCCCAACTGTCATGGTTTGACAATGGCCGTGAGGCTGGGTGCAGCGATTAAAAAAATATAGGCACCTTTTACGAACATGTGCTGAGCCGCGACGCACTTTTTGACAACAATCTCGGGCGCTAACTTCAGCCAGATATGCTAAGCGGAGGCAGAATTGTTGTTTTGGGTAACGTTAGTAGATTTACCGATGAAGGCGACGGAGGAGTATGTCTCGCCAATCAAATAGAGAGCTTAATGACCCTCTGGGCGCTAAAGCAATTATCGATCATCAGATTTGGGAAGATGCAAAAAGCACGGACCTTGTGCCACCACTCCCCATATCGAAAATATAGGTACAATATGGCAAGGGAGCACGATAACAGAGTTGCCACTTGCTGCCCAAATTGTCTCTAAAAAAAGACATTAGAAAGCCTCGTGGGCCACAATCAATCGATCGAAAATGTTACCGATAGCACCCTTTCCATACCCCGAAGTATCACTGCCCAGACTGCAAAAAAAATGACCCGATCCGTTTTATGCAACTCCACTTTGCGCCCGGATAACGGTTACATCTAGTGGCCTAAAAGTGAATCCACACTGCGGACTCATGAATGAACAGGGATCAGCGATACAAGGTTTACACGGGATTGGCTCCCCAATCGGAGGACTTGAAGGCGACTCAAAAGCAAGCCGCGTCTGAGGCCTGATGAAAGCCCTCGTATTTGATCCTGTAGCTGGCAAAACCATAACAAAGGGATCAAAGACGTTTCACCGTAATAAACTCGGAGCAAAGTAATTGTCTCACCTTCGAGCTATACCAAACCCGAGTGTGTTCCATCAATTAACAATAGAAAAATAAGCAATCTTTGTTCTGGCCACTAATCTCGGGGAGGGTTAGTCGATGCCAACTTGAAAAGATTTTTTGCGGAACCAGTAAAGCGAATTGGAGTATCATTGATTAACCAAAAGGTGATTGGCGGAGGGAGAGGGATTCGAACCCTCGATACGGTTGCCCGCATACTGATTTAGCAAACCAGCGCCTTCAGCCACTCGGCCACCCCTCCGCCGGGAGTGGTGTTTTTCCACGCTGTATGCAGATCTAGTTATTGCACAGAAGTTAAAGCTGTCAATTGGCGCCAGTTTTTTCTCACGATTTGAAGTTCTCACCCCAGTTTTGTTTCAGGTCTCTCAGAAAACTCAAACCGTTTGACGCACACGCGCTTAGGTCAAAACACCCTCAATTAGGGCCATGCTGACATTGTCGATCTTCCAAGAACCATTCTGGCCTTTTACCATTTTATACCAGGCGACCCAATCGTTTCCCATCGGATCGTTTACGTACAGCACCTGCACTGAACCCTCGCTTGCTAAAAACAGCCGATCAAAGCGCCATTTCTTGGCAAAAAACAGCGGTGTGTAGTTATTTAGCACCATATTCATGAATGAGTTGGCTGTCTTGTAAATTGTTTTGACCTCAAAACTCACGGCATTAAAAGCGGCCTCGGCATCCCCAAGCGAGAAAGCATTTAACTGCGCCTCTATCACCGTCTGGATATCAGATGACGGTTGAGTTGTAACGGCACCCACCGGTCTGGCAAAAGCGACTAATATCAGTATTAGACAAAAAAATCTCATAATTAAAATACGAGAAAAACGTTCTTTTGGTTTTATTTCGCGGAAGATTGATGCACTTCAAAAGCCAAATTTTAGCCCTCCAGATAATGCTTTTTACACTTTCTGTTCAAAGAGCGTTTCATATCCCGCGAGATTGCATGGGGACCATTCCTCTCTGAACGGCAGGACGCGCTTCCACTGCTTGATACCACCTCTGGACATTCGGAAATTCTTGCAGCGAAATTCCTTGCCACTCGAACCTCGCGCACCAAGGAAAAATCGCCATGTCCGCTATGGAATATTCATCTGCAGCTATCCAATTTTTATGGGCCAACCTTGTGTCAAGTACAGTCCAAAGACGACGGGTCTCTTTTGTGTACCTCTCAATACCGTAAGGAACCTTCTCCCCGCTCGACCGACGAAAATGGTGGGCTTGCCCAAAGATAGGACCGACTCCACCCATCTGAAACATCAACCATTGCAAAACTTCATAGCGCTTTGTGATTTCCTCGGGATAAAACTGGCCATGCTTTTCGCCTAAATATACCAGAATTGCTCCTGACTCGAATACCTTGAAGGCTTTGCCATCGGGGCCATCGTTATCAACGATAGCCGGTATCTTTTGGTTGGGGTTTATGGCTGTAAATTCCGGCGTGAATTGATCCCCGCGAGCAATTTTAATAGGGTGCATCGTATAATCGACACCCAACTCCTCGAGCATAATATGGACCTTACGCCCATTTGAGGTACTCCAGCTGTAAACATCATACATCTTGTTTCCCTTCTAACCCCTCTCCAGCAACTCTAAGCCCTGACGCACCGGTTGACGGCTTTTCATTCTGTTATACCAATTTCTTACTCCTACATAGTCATCAACAGATATGCACCCATGATGCTGTAGAGCTTGTATCCATGAAATCCCGGACATATCAGCAATGGAATATGACTTTGCGAGGTATGGGTACTCTCGCAGGCGAAAATCTAGAGCACTTACATGCCTCACGATTTTTGACTGCAATGATGATAACTCTCTGCCTGTGGACTTCATCTCCTCATGAGGCCCCACCTGATTTCTTAAGAGAAATTCCCGCGCAAATGGCGCAAGACCAGACAAAACAAGCATTAGCCATTGGGACATCTCCAAGCTGCTTATTGGGTTAATCCCCAAAAAGCGTCCGCTCTTTTGGGCCAGATAAAGTAAAATCGCCCCTGACTCAAACACGCGCACCGGCTTACCCTCAGGCCCCTCATTGTCCAGGATTGCGGGAATGGTATGGTTAGGACTAATTTTTTCAAACTCCGGTGAGAAGTTCTCTCCTTTGGAAAGATCAACCATGTGAGATTTGTATGGCATTCCCAATTCTTCGAGCATAATCGCGACCTGATGCCCGTCAGGGAAATTAAATGTGTAAAAATCGATCACGGAATTTACCTATCCAATTTTGATCTTTAGAACTTAGTGAGCGTTTGACTTCCTCGCCCAGCCTTCGCGCCTGTAAACCATAGCCCCATAGAGACTTTTAATATCGTGACATCGGATACAAAAAAATTTCCCTGGCGGCTGCAGCTGCCCATATATGCCACAGGTTTTTTTAACGGCAACGTTTACTTTATGACAGGAATTCTAATGCCGTTATGGGCCATCATTCTTGTCGGCCCAGAAGAACCATTTTTAATAGGATTGATCGTCGCATCTCGCCAGATAGGTCCTGTGCTTTTTTCGATACATGGTGGCACCTTAATGGATCAATTTGGGGCCCGGCGCATAATGCTTATTCTCGGAATTCTGGGCACTTTAAGCATGGGGGCATTTCCACATTTCCCCTTCGTAAGCGCAGTGATGATTCTACAATTGTTAAACGGTTTTGCTGAGTCAACAAGCTGGATAGGGAGCCAAACCCT
>CAJXEC010000116.1 GCA_913052165.1 uncultured Rhodospirillaceae bacterium | reverse complement strand
TGTTAAAGGAAAATCAAAACATAGGTTAAAGTTGGTTCTTTCTTCTTCACTTGTTTCATCGACAGAGTGCTGTATAGTTGTGTTGATCAACGTTGGTCCATCTACGATTACTTCTGAAATTTTTTCATTTTGGTCATTCCAAAAAGTAAGTGGAATAGTTTGTTGATCTCCATCAGCTTTTGCAACCCTCTTCTCGCCTTTTTCACTTGGCGAGCGCTTATCCGGCGGCGTCACAATTCCGCCAGATACCACCATTTTTATCCCTTCCTCTACGGACATGGAAAGTGTAACCAATTCCCTCCGGGGTATAAAAAGTAAGTATCCGGAGGTCGGATTAGGCGTGGTGGGTAAAAAAACATTCACAACTTCATCTTTAGTTATGTCTTGAACTTCACCTTGAGTTTGTCCGGTAATGAAACCCATAGCCCACGATCCTCTGCGCGGATATTCAAATAAAACCACCTCTCTGAAAGCGTTTGACTGACTAGAAAGAACAGTTTCAAAAATTTGTTTTATTGCACTGTGTATGCTTCTTATAACAGGCATACGGGATAGGATTTTTTCGCTCGTTCGAAACCAAAAACGCCCAATTATTCCAGCGGTGAGCGCGCCAATAATTGTAAGGACGATACAAACAATAATTAGTCCGATACCTGGGATGGAAACGGGAAGATAGGTCTCTGGGTTATAAACCGTCGGAAGTAGAGAGGTTACTTTTGAGTCAACCCATTTAATGAATATCCATGAGACGTAAAATGTAATTCCGAGAGGTGCTGTAACAAGCACACCTGCAAAAAAATAGGCTTTAAGACGTCTCCGGAACGTAACCAGAGGGGCCTTGCTCTCAGGAGATAAATTGTCTTTTGTCTGTTGTTCGAGCTTGTTCATGTGGATGTCTGACCATCATTTAAATGTTTAAAAAAATTTTAGCCAAGTCCCAAAGGCTCTAATCGCTAATGGGTTATTGGCTGTTTTTTACAAAAGTAGTATTTCTGGCACCTCCTGTTCTTACGGTATTCTAGTGAAATGTATTAGTCATGAAAATTTACGAAGATATTTGGTTTGAGGATTTTACAATTGGACGCGTTTTTCGAACAAAAACAAGGAAGATCTCTGCAAAGGAAATTATCGCATTCGGGAAGGACTTCGCACCCCTCCCCTATCATACAGATCCCGACGAAGCGAAGAATTATATGTTTGGTGAACTTGTAGCAGCAGGCTTTCATACGTGTTCAATTTCTTTTGGACTATTTGTAGAGAGTGGTATTTTTGACGCCTGCGCCATGGGTTCTCCCGGTTTTAACAAATTACGTTGGAAGAAACCCGTGAAGCCCGGAGATGAACTCTCTGTAAAGGCATCAGTTACAGACGTTTCTCCTGCCAGAGACAAAAATGATAAAAACCTAATTTCTCTTTTATTCCAAACCCATAACCAGAATAATGAAGTTGTTTTGGAGATGGAGACACGACATTTTGTTCGCTCAAGGCCGAAAATATAAAAATTCAACTGGCTGCTGCTAAACCGATCAAATAAATATTTTTTACTACCCTATTAGACACTAATGGGTTTAGGCTACGTAAACACCGCCGCAGGGGGGAGGTGGTGGTGAGGTGGTAAGCTATAAAGCGCGTTTTTCAAGAGAGCCTGCAATATGTCTGTGGGGGTGTTAGGTCTCTGTCAAAATGCGAAGCCACCTCACCGCTTATTTTGATGCTTCTCCTTTTGATCCAGGAATATTACTCCAACTTGAGTAAACGGCTTCTAGAGACCTTTTCAGAAGAATGCCCCAGAGAACCTGACTCCGGCGCAAGTCAGCGAGGTAAGGCGTACCCATGGGGATTGGAGGGGGGTAAAGGTTACGATATTAAATGACTACAGTTATTGGTTCTTTTTTTAAAAAATAACGAATGAAGAAACATTGACAGGATTAAGACTGTGTCTCGCCATTTTTCGATGGACTACATTATTTTAAACGTCACCAATTTAATGTGTATTTTTTTCAAAGGGATTTATTAAAGGTTTTGCTTTACGATTATTGTGGATTTAAAGATTTTTACAGAAATCGATTTGAGCGCCATTCTAGCTTAGACCTGCATCGGTTGAGCTTTGTTTGTAAAATCGGGCTTTTTTGATATCAAGCAAAGGTGTTCCATCCAAACAATCTAACCCTATGACTTTGAGTCCGGATGCATGCGTATCTAATACCTCTACAATCGCCGCAGCTAATGGATTTGGACGTGGAGGCGTTCGAGTGGAAAATACTCCAATCGGCTTGGTCCTTCCGCCTGGTCGTTTTGGGAGTTGCACCATGTCTCGTTTAGCCAAATGGAGCCAATAAAGAATGAGCAACTGGTCTCCGACGTTAATACCAACAATTCCCTTGGAGAACTCAGGACATAAACTTATTTGGCAGGGTTGTAATTCATTCTGATTGTGTCTCGATGGACAGTGATCCATGCTTTTATAGGGTGTCTGAATATTTCCGATGACTTTGCATTCAACGATATCACCGCAGACCTCAGCCGGTATTTCGGGAATGTAGATCGTGTATGAGTCTGTGTCACCAGTCATTGCTTCTTACTGTCCTTTTTTTATCAGTGATCGTCGCAAGACCTTGCCGACGGCACTTTTCGGCAAAACATCTAAAAATTCAATCATATGAGGCACTTTGTAGGGAGCTATGCTAGCTCTGAGGTTGTCCTTTAGTTCATCTACAAAGTCATCACTCCCGGCGATCCCACTCCGCAAGACGAGAATGGCCCTAATCTTATTTCCTATTTCTTTGTCTGGATGCGGAACAATGCATGCCTCTGCAATCGAATTATTTTTTCGAAGCACTTCTTCGATTTCAATAGGTGAAATAAATATACCTCTGCTTTTAAAGCAATCATCGGATCGACCAGCGATCCATATATATCCATCTTCGTCTTTTCTCGCGAGATCTCCGGTGTGATACCATCCGTCATGCAGAACTTCTTCTGTTTTTTCTTGATCTTTGTGATAACCCAGAAAAAAACCGGGGTTATCGGCATCGATTAAAAGGTGTCCAATTTCCCCAATAGGAACTTCCTCGTAGTTCTCGTCCAAAACTTCAACTCTTGTTCCGGGAAGGGGTTTGCCGACTGAACCTGGTTTTACGGGTATGTGAGGGCTTTGACCTAAGACAAGCTGCAATTCTGAAACCCCGTAATGTTCCCAAATTGGACAGCCAACCCTCTGGCTCCATTCATTATAGGTGGCTGCTTCGAGAGCCTCACCCGTTGCATTACAGCCCCGTAGACTGCTCAGATCATATTGATTTTCAACGCCTTCTATCGAGAGAATACGTCTATAAACGGTTGCAACCGAGTAGAGCAAAGTTACCTTAAATTTTTCGATTGCGGCTAGGATGTTGTTTGGATTTGGTCTTTCTGTAAGGACGGCGGCAGTGATCCCGTTTCTTAGGGCGAAACAAACATTGTGTCCTAAAGCGCTTATAAAACTCCATTCGCCGGTCGCCAAAACCACATCATTTTTCTTTGGTGGGATCCGTAGTCGATTTGTATCTCCTTGAGAAATGATCCAACGATGCGCGTGAACTATTCCCTTTGGTCTCCCTGTTGTTCCCGAAGTGTAAACCATGAAAGCTGGAACATTCGGATTAACTTGGAGCGGCGCCAAAATATTGCCAATATTGTCAGCTAGTGCTTGCTCAAAGCTTAGTTCATCGGGCCAGGCTCCGTTAGAGACGAGGAGACCTTTGGGGAGTTTTTCTCTTAAGTCCCGTAGTGGAGCAGCCAAGTCATTTGAAGAAACAGCGGCGACGGCCCCTGAGTGTTCCAAAACGTACTCAACTTCGTTTCGGCTCAATAGTGAATTTTGCAGTACTGGTTGAACTCCAATTCGGATGGCGCCGAAAAAAGCAAAAACACATTCTAGGCTATTTCTGAGTCTGATAAGAACTTTTTCACCGGGTTGAACCCCCATGTTACTCAAGATCCGGGAGAATGAGCATACGCCTTGCAGTAATTCTGAGTAAGAGATTTTGCCGCCGTCATAGACGAACGCTATTTTGCCTCCAAGCCCCGAATTTATCTGTCTATCTATTGCCTCCCAACTGAGGTTAGTCTTTTCTGGGATCTCTCGATACCCAGGCCAGATTGAGAGTTTTTCCTCATTCATGATTTGAAGGGGTCTTGATCGTAATAGGGCCCTCGAAACTCTGGTTCTCGTTTGGAGAGAAACGCCCGTATCCCCTCCTGGCAATCCTTTGTTCTCGTGATTTCTTTAATCCCCTCAAGCTCTCTGGACCATCCTTCCTCGGTTCGGTTTTGGTTCCAATAATACTTGACGAGTGCCTTAGCATGGCGAACCGATAAATAAGGATTACTCGCTATTTCTCCGGCGAGCTTGAGGGTTTCTTCCATGAGGTTTTCATGGGGAACAACTCTATCGACAAGGCCTATTTTTTCAGCTTCTGATCCTTCAATAATTCGCCCGGTAAGGATCATTTCCATCGCACGACCTACACCAACTAGCTTCGGAAGATTTCTTGCTCCACCAGATTCAGGGAGAAAGCCTGCAGGCACTGCTACTTCTCCGAGTTTCGCGCGCTCTGAGGCGTAGCGAATGTCACATAATGTGCACATCTCGAGACCAATCCCCACTGCCGGACCGTTTATCGCGGCGATCACAACTGGGGGGAGGTCCTCTAGTTTTCTAAATGCTCGTTGGAGCACCTCATGTCTAAGATCATTAAAGAAGTAACCCGCGAGCTCTTTATATGGCCCAAAGTTTCCTAGATCAAAATCCTCATCCCCCGCTCCTACGGGACCGGCTTCTGATTTTAAATCACCACCAGCTGAGAAACCCCTTCCCTCGCCTGTCAGGATCACCACCCGAATATGCGAATTGTGACGAATTTCATCGCAAAGAATATCTAGTTCAACTCTCATGCGAACATCCACCGCGTTTAAGTTCTCCGGCCTATTCATCGTGATAATGCCGATGGTTTTGTCTTCAGGTTTTAAGGGGTTTCCAATTATGTCCCACTTCAGAGCTTTGTATTCCATTTCTTATTCCTCTCAGGTCCCAACGCTAATGGGATTGATTAATCTTCTTAGGCAAGCGATCACACTCAGAGCCGTAATTTTCCCTGTTCCCGGATTTTCCTCTGTCTGAACATTTTCGATAGTCATTTCAAATCGTGCGCTATCGGCGTCAACTTTTATTGTATGCGTGTTGCGGGTCAGTCGAGGGTCGGCCCAAATCTCTAGCTTAGTTTGATCAGCCCCTACGCCGGCCAAGCCTAGTGCGGCTGCAACATTTACATTTGCCGGAAAACCGATTGCACCTTGAGCCGCAGTGCCATCAAAAACTTTTTTCGCAGCGTTTAAACCATCCACAGAGATATCATTTTCGACCAGGTGAGGAGCCCCTTTTAGAGCATTTGGGGGCTTTCGTGTTACCATACGGATTTCATTTATTTCTCCTTCGGCAGCAGCGCGAACAGCATCAAGGCCAAGAAGCGCACCGGTTGCCAAAACAATCTTGCCGTCATTTTTTTTGGCAATTTCGACTACTTCAGGATTTGCAAGGATGCCCGCTCCACTTACCGTAACAAAGAGGCGCCCTTTTTTCAGAGCGGGTATGGCAAAGTCCATGAAAGCAGATTTAGGAACACATTCCACCACGACGTCGGATGCTTCAGCTAGTTCCTCTGGGCCTAACACCGGCACTTCCTGAGTAAGAAAATTCATCGAGCGTTTTGCCTTTCCGGCGTCGCGAACACATATTCCTATAAGGCTCATACCATCAAGCTCCCGATCTACAGCTTGGGCAACAACTTTTCCGATGGCGCCGAAACCAGCAATCCCAATCTTCAAAATACAATCTCCTCCGTCTTTTATTAGTTTGTTAGGGTTACCGTGACATTATTTGGAGTCAACCAACGTTTACCCCAAGGGTAACCGATCTTTGATGAGAACTGGTGAGACTCGGCCAAAATGATACAATCGGACAGTAACCTCTATTATTTCTTAGGACTAGAATATGCAGTCTGCTTCGGGCATTTCCACGTCGGATACAAGAGTAATCAGTCTTATTGGACTTGCTCATTTTTTTAGCCACTTTTACCAGCTAACTCTGCCAGCACTTTTTCCAATAATGCTCATAGTGGAGCGATTAAATTGGGCAGAATTGGGAACATTGTCTGCAACATTATTTGTTGCATCTGGCATTTTACAAACACCTTCTGGGTTTCTTGTCGACAAAATTGGCGCGCGCCCGACGCTAATCGGAGGTATCTTCATCATGTCTGTAGCTGTAATGGGTTTTTGGTGGGCAGACAGTTACCCTTTGATGCTATTGCTTGCTTTTGTTGCAGGTATTGGAAATTCTGTGTTTCATCCTGCAGATTTTAGCATTTTGAATGGAAGCGTTAACCCATCAAGGATGGGCAGAGCATTTAGCGTGCATCATTTTGGAGGCTATTTCGGATACGCTTCTGCTCCATTCCTAATGTTGGCACTTGGAACCGAGATTGGCTGGCGTGAGAGTGTTTTATTGGTTGGTTCTTTGGGCTTAGCAGTAACCATCTTATTATGGGTTAATCGGCATTGTTTGCGCGATTGTGGTATTGATAGAGGTATTAGACCAAAGCAAATAAAAAATGAGATTAAGGCTCTAGTCCGTCCTAGTTTTATATTGGCTTTTTTATTTTTCGCTTTCATGGCAATGGGTTCAGTTGGACTGATGACTCTAGGAGCTGGGGCGCTCATTCAACTAATAGATATTTCATCAAATCTCGCGAATGGGGCAATTTCACTTCAGTTGACGGGCACAATTGGTGGGGTCTTGGTGGGCGGTTTTATAGCAGATCGCATAACACGCCATGATTACATGACCGCGTTGGTTATACTTATAGGTGCACTGCTCTTGCAGTTGTTTCCAGCCTTCAAGCTGGCGGACCCGTATGTCTTTGTTCCAATACTTATTGTTTATGGTTTGCTCTACGGAATAGCCGGCCCAATGAGAGATATGGTCATACGATCCATAACGCCTGCTGGAGCGGCTGGGAAAGTCTTCGGCTTCACATATTCTGGGATGGATGTGGGATCAGCGATTTCTGGCGTGATATTCGGTTATTTGCTTCAGAAAGAACTTCCTGAATTTGTTTTCATAGGAGTTGGTTTAGTGATGATAATTGGCGTTGCTATTGTTTTATTAGCGCGGTCTATGGCGATAAAAGAGCGTCAGTAAGGTACCCACAATGCCCGCGGATTTAATTTCCAGGAGGGATTTCCAAGTCATATGAAAACAAATT
>CAJXEC010000115.1 GCA_913052165.1 uncultured Rhodospirillaceae bacterium | reverse complement strand
TTCCCCAGAAGCCCAGATTTGAAGATTACCGGCTGCTGCGACTTCTTCCACTCCTCCAGCGGCTCCATCGACTAGGCTCCATCCCTCTTTTGAGAGTTCTTGATTTGCTTCAAGTATCGTCGCTTTGTCGATGGAGCTGAAATCAATCCATACCCTGGCACCTTGCGTCGTTTCAATGAGCCCGTCCGGACCTGTTGCCACCGATTTAGCAGCATGATTATTGGGTAACATTGAGAAGACTATCTCGCTTGCCTCGGCAACCGATCTTGGGGTTTCAGCATAAGTTGCCCCAGCTTTTTCAAGACCCTCACATCGATGTCGTTGTAAATCGTTTACAACTAGATTATGACCCGCTTTCAAAAGATTGCCGGCCATACCAACACCCATGCCGCCAGTGCCAATAAAACCTAAAGTTGTCATTTTTTTCTCCAAATATTTCTGAAAAAATTGTGTCAAGCCGTTACTATAAAGGTTTAGAGCATTTAGCAAAATGCAGGGTGATAATTTTGAATCATATAGTCTCAAAGGGTTAACAACAGGGTAACGAGATGGGAGAGAAACTTTGAGTTGAAATTGAGATTGTCACGGGAGCGGCTCAAGTCATTGGCGCTTATTATGCGTGGCGCCTCGCTAGTCAAGGGACTGGCGTAATTTAAACGGATATAAAGGATTGCGAAGGTTCGGTCGAAGCATCAGAGGCCGAAGTTCTGTGCGTAAACTATATGGTTCATCAATGTGTTGTTGCTGACGAGGCCAGTGTGTGGGGTATGATGGACTCAGTTACCGACTGAATTGGTAAAATAGATATCTTTGTTAATAATGTAGCGTTTTTCGCGGGGTTAAATGGGCAGCCATTGGAAGAAATCTCTGTTGAAGAATGGGATAAAGTTCTTGGTGTAAACTTAAAGGTAGTTTTTTATGTTGCAGAGCGGCGACACCAATAATGCGACGTAAGAATTATGGAAGAATTATAAATATAGCTCCAAATACGATGATGAGAGGAACTCCTCGTTTCGCGCATTATGTGTCCTCCAAAGGCAGAGTGGTGCCGGCTACGCGGGCGATAGCAAAAGAATTGGGTGCGGATGGAATTTGTTTAAAAACGGTTGCTCCTGGGCTGACCACAACCGACGCAATGCAATCGGAGCCAGGGTACAGTGGGGAACGATTTGTTTGAACCATAAGTAGAAGGGCTCTCGCAAGGGTTCAGACACCGGATGATTTGGTTGGTACGGTAGTATTTCTTGTCTCACCTGAGAGCGATTTTATTACAGGGCAATGCGTTGCACTTAATAGCGGAGATAACTTTTATTAAGCTCAATCAACTTTAATTTTTGCTGATGGTTAGATGGATTTTGTTATTAAAAGGTTGAATGCCTCTCTGGGGGCAGAGATTACGGGGATAGACGTAAGGAATATTAAATCTCAATCGCAACAGCAGTTGAGAGATGCCTTAAACCAGTTTCAGGTTTTAGTTCTTCGAGAACAGAAACTGGATGCAGCCGAGCAGGTGGCGTTTTCTTAGAAGTTTGGAAAACTTGTAAGGCGTATTTCTGGTGAGTTTTTACACCCAGAGTTTCCAGAAGTTTTGATTCTTTCTAACCGTATTGTGGACGGAAAAAGTCAAGGAGCAACCGCGGCCTACGCAGGTGAGCATTGGCACTAAGATTTGACTTATGCGGAAAAGCCCAGTACGGCCTCAATGCTCCACGCGCTCGAGGTTGCTCCTGTCGGAGGAGATACTGCATGGGCCAATATGTATGAAGCCTATAAAACCCTTCCGTGTGAGACCCGCGAGTTAATTGACAAGTTAAAGGCCGTTCATGTTCGAGATCGACGTCGAAACCCCCGAGCGGGAATATCGAAAGAATTTGATCGAGATGTGAATGCTTATTACGAAATAGAGGTACCAGATACTCTCCATCCTATGGTAAGGACGCATCCGGAGACAGGGCGAAAAGCGCTTTTCGTGTCTCCTAGATTTACGGTGGCTATTGATGGTCTGGAGGACAAAGTCGCACAGCCCCTGTTAGACCACCTCTTTGAACATCAGAAAAAACCAGAATTTATTTACCAGCACAAATGGGAGGTAGGAGATTTAGTTTTTTGGGATAATCGTTCAACAATACATCTGGCCTGTGGTGGTATTGTCCCACCCGGGGTTCGACACCTGCATAGAACCTCGATAGCGGGAGATATACCTTTTTAGGGAGGGTCCCAAGCGTTTTGCACATTAAAAGTTTAGCGAGCTTTGGTTCAATAAAAAAGGCCGCAACTGATGCGGCCTTTTCAGTATTTTATTAGTTTTTAATTGCCAGCTCGAATTTTTTCTTCATCGAAAAGGTCGCCCATCTCCGATTTCAAACCCCGTTTATCGAGCTCGTCCAAGAACATTCTGTGTATAATTGGGTGCTGATTATCGTATTCTATTTGGTTTCCGCCCTCTTCAACAGAGGTGTCAACTTTGCCTTCCCATATCTCTTTTTTCTGCCAGGTCATTGGGTATCGAACCGTGCCAAACTGTATCGCGAGATATCTTGAGGGAGTTGTCCCGACATTAAAATGTTGATGGAACATATTTTCTGGTGGGGTAACAACAACACCATGATCCCAATCAACTCGGACGATATCGTCTTCTTCTTTCCCTTCCCACCAAAGAAGAGAGTAACCATCTCCGTCAATCGTAAAAACATTAGTGCCGCATAAATGCCGATGTGCTTTTTTATACATTCCAGGCATAATTTGTGAGGTATGACACCCCATTGTGCCGTCGGAGAGGATCCATCTCAAGCTCGAAGAACCTTTACCTCTTGCGGCCCAACCCCGAAGTTCAAAGTTAGTAATATCAGATACAAAATTTGTTTCCCATTGATGGCGACCAGGACGCAATTCGACCATTTGTCCTTCGCCCTGGAAATAACCATTGGGGCCCAACCTCTCGGGGAATTGGTGGTCGCAACTAAACAAAAACTCTTCGTTGCGGAAAAGGTTCATTAAAAAAGGAAAGTTATTACATGACACGAATCGGGCGGGTTCTTTCCCCGAACCGTTGAAATGCTGGTAGGTGGAATTGAGAGGTACGGAAAATAGAGAATTACGACCCCATTCAAAAGAATGTTTCTGTCCATCAGGCGTTTGAACTTGGGTCGATCCGTACCCATCGATAACGTAGATAATCTCTTCATAAATGTGGTTGAGAGGTCTCGATTTGCTTCCCGGGGGTAATTCAAAGGTAAAAATCGTATTGAAATCGTCTCTTCCCTTAACAAGGCAAATTGATCCATTCATGCCGTATTTGTCCCAGGGTTCTACAGGAACCCGAGCGAGATCGATCCCAAAGTCTTCAATCACTGGAACCGGCTCTTCTTTGCACCAGGCAAGAAAGCTGTCATGCAAAAAGACCGGGTCCGATCCCCTTACTACCGCTTCATCATCGCTCATAATATCTCCTTCACATCAATAAGTTGGTCTCGATCAATCTAAATTTGGTATAAACCTAAATGCTCTGGAGTGGAAGCTTATGATTATTTATTGGCCCTAATGGAAGCCTCATCAAAAATTTCTCCCATTTCAGATCCTACACCGTTTTTGTCCATTTCATCGAGCCAGATTTTGTGCAGGTGTTCAGGCTGATCTGCGTATTCGATCTGATTGCCGCCATCTTTTACGGAAGTATCATTTCCGGAAGTCCATTTTTTTACTTTTTGCCACAACATGGGGTAACGAACTGTTCCGAATTGTACCGCCAAGTAACGAGAGGGGGTATCTCCGGTATTAAAATGTTGATGGAACATCTGTTCGGGAGGGGTGACAATTACCCCGTGATCCCAATCGACCCTTACCATTTCATCTTCTTTACCTTCGTACCAAAGCATTGAGTAACCTTGGCCATCAATCGTGAAAACGTTCGTGCCGCATGTATGACGGTGCGCCTTTTTGTATGTACCAGGAATAATTTGGGAAGTATGGCATCCAAGAGTGGAGTCCGATAAAACCCATCTCAGGGAGGAGGAGCCTTTGCCCCTCTCTGCCCAACTTTTGAGTTCAAAGTTTGTAATGTCCGAGACAAAATTGGTTTCCCACTGATGACGACCAGGTCGAATCTCGATCATTTGACCTTCGCCCTGGAAATATCCGTTAGGCCCTAGACGTTCAACAAAATCATGCTCTGTTGTGAAAATGAAATCTTGATTTCGGAATAAATTCATGAGAAATGGCATGTCGTGGATGGATGCCAACCTCGCAGGTTCAGTGCCGGAGCCATTAAAATGCTGATATTTCGCGTTTAGAGGTACAGAGAATAGAGAATTGCGTCCCCATTCGAATGAGTGCTTTTCCCCAGAGGGTGTCTCAATTTGGGTAGAACCATATCCATCCATAACGAATATGATCTCTTCATAAAGGTGGTGGAGTGGTCTAGATTTTGAACCGGCAGGAAGTTCAAAACAAAAAATAGATACGAAGTCGTCACGGCCTTTCATGAGACATGCGGCGCCATTCATTCCAAACAAGTCCCATGGTTGGGTCTCTATTTTCATCATATCTATGCCGAAATCTTCGATAACCGGGATTGTTTGTTCATTGCACCAGGCAATATAGCTATCGTGAAGGAATACCGGAGACTCGCTGTCGGGGTTATGCTGATCCATTACTAATGACGTCCTGCCTTGGGAGTTGTGTCGGAGGGTGGACTCTATAAAGCGGTGGCCAAGGGGTCAAATGGTAACCTGTTTCAAATTTTAATTTTTGAAATTAATAAATTTTTGCGAACCAAAAGCAGGCAATTAGCAGGTTTCGAGAGTTTACATTACAGCTTTATGCCCTTGTGCTTTGATGCTCTGATTGCTAACAACGTCAGCGAAAATTTACGATAATCCCTATACGTCAGGATTAGAGAGCATCAGGATGGATGAGTTGTTACGTGAATATTTGCCTATCCTTGTATTCATGGGTATCGCGGCAGGTTTAGCTGCCATAATAATTCTTGCTTCGTTCATTGTCGCTCGACAAAAACCAAATTCAGAAAAAGTTTCACCATATGAGTGCGGGTTTGCACCGTTCAATGATGCACGAAGACAGTTTGATGTCAGATTTTATTTGGTGGCGATTCTCTTCATTATCTTCGACTTGGAAGTTGCCTTTTTATTCCCTTGGGCTATCTCATTGGGAAGCATTGGTTTACTCGGATTCTGGTCAATGATTGCTTTCCTTGGAGTACTAACTGTTGGCTTTATTTACGAGTGGAGAAAAGGGGCGTTAGAATGGGAGTAGCGGTGCCCGGGCAGGAGCAAATCCTCAGAAGGGTTAATGACGAAATCGCCGACAAGGGTTTTGTTGTGGCGCAGATGGACAAACTAGTTAGCTGGGCTCAATCAGGTTCGCTGTGGCCGATGACTTTTGGCTTGGCTTGTTGTGCGGTTGAGATGATGCATTCCGCGGCTAGTAGATATGACCTTGACCGATTTGGGGTGATATTCAGGCCTAGTCCTAGGCAATCAGATGTGATGATTGTTGCAGGAACGTTGACTAATAAAATGGCACCTGCCCTCAGAAAGGTTTACGACCAAATGGCAGAGCCGAGATGGGTTATATCCATGGGTTCCTGCGCGAACGGAGGGGGGCCTTATCATTATTCTTACGCCGTCGTTAGAGGTTGTGATAGAATAATCCCCGTAGATGTATATGTTCCAGGCTGTCCGCCGACGGCCGAAGCCCTCCTTTACGGTGTTTTGCAGCTCCAGAAAAAGGTGCGTCGAACAAGTACTATCTCCCGTTAGATGGATCCGGGAAAGTAGAATAAAAAATGAACCAAGCGCTTCAGGAGCTAGGAGAATATGTAGAGGGGTCTATACCTGGCTCCGTAAATCGCATCATTCAAGATCATGATGAATTGATCTTGTTCAGCACAAGTCAGGGAATTATTCCATTACTGACGTTCCTTAGGGATGACGCAAACTGCTTTTTCAAAATTCTATCTGATATATGCGGTGTTGATTACCCTGATCGAGAAAAAAGGTTTGAAGTTGTCTATAACCTGTTGAGTTTACGCCATAATCACCGAGTTCGGGTCAAGGTGGCTTGCAATGAAAATGATTTCATACCATCTGCCGCCTCAGTGTTTAGCGCAGCATCTTGGTTCGAGAGAGAGGCTTACGATTTGTTTGGTATTATGTTTTCGGACCATCCGGATATGCGGCGGTTACTTACAGACTATGGGTTTGATGGACACCCGCTGCGTAAAGATTTTCCTCTTAGTGGGCATATTCAAGTGCGGTACGACGAGGCAGAAAAGAGGGTTGTTCGCGAGCCCGTTAAATTGACGCAAGCCTTCCGTTCTTTTGATTTTCTCAGTCCTTGGGAAGGTGCAGACTATGTCTTTCCAGGTGATGAAAAAGCGGATGCTGACGGAGAATGAGGGAACAACATGGCTGCTCATGATTTAAAAAACCTTACTCTCAATTTCGGACCGCAACATCCGGCAGCCCATGGAGTGTTGCGGCTAGTCCTAGAAATGGATGGGGAAATTGTAGAAAGGGCTGATCCGCATATCGGATTGCTGCATCGCGGGACTGAAAAACTCATCGAGCATAAGAGTTATTTGCAGTCTGTGCCGTATTTTGATCGTCTGGATTACGTGTCTCCGATGTGTCAAGAGCATGCATTTGCTCTTGCAACTGAGAAACTCCTAGGAGTTGAAGTTCCAAGGCGGGGGCAGTTCATTAGGGTCATTTATGCCGAGCTAACGCGCATTTTAAACCATCTTCTTGCGATTTCGGCGTTTGCATTAGATGTGGGAGCAATGACACCTCTTCTTTGGTGGTTCGAAGAGCGAGAAAAACTTATGGAGTTTTATGAGAGGGCGTCGGGTGCTCGCATTCATTCTGCGTATTTTCGGCCGGGGGGAGTCAATCGTGATCTCCCAGCTGAGTTATTGGAGGATATTGCTCAGTTCTGTGACCGTTTTCCGCCGATGTTAGATGACGTGCAGGATCTTCTTACTGGAAATCGCATCTTCGTTCAGCGTACTGTAGATATAGGGGTTGCTTCCTCGGAAGAAGCTATGGATTGGGGTTTTTCTGGTCCGATGTTGAGGGCATCTGGGGTCCCATGGGATCTCCGAAAAGCCCAACCTTATGATATCTATGAAGAGATGGACTTTGAAGTTCCGGTTGGAAAAAACGGTGACTGTTTTGATCGATATATGGTCCGTTTAGAAGAGATGAAACAAAGTCTTAAAATAGTCAGGCAGTGCTTAGATGATATTCCAAAAGGTCCTGTAAAGACTGAAGATCGGAAGATTGCTCCACCCGCTCGGGCTGATATGAAACAGTCGATGGAAGCCCTGATCCATCATTTCAAGCTCTACACAGAAGGATATAAAGTTC
>CAJXEC010000114.1 GCA_913052165.1 uncultured Rhodospirillaceae bacterium | reverse complement strand
GCTGGATTTGGGGATAGTAGTATTATTCGAATTTCGTCCTCTGATAACTTTTGGTCCATGGGTGATACAGGGCCATGTGGTCCATGCTCAGAAATTTTTTATGATCACGGCGATAAGTATCAAGGAGGTCCTCCAGGTTCTCCGGATGAAGATGGAGATCGTTTTATTGAAATTTGGAATTTGGTCTTCATGCAATATAACCAAATTTCGCTTGAGCATCGGGAGGCACTCCCCCGCCCGTCGATTGATACAGGGATGGGTTTGGAGCGTATTTCTGCCATAATGCAAGGTGTTCACGATAATTACGACACTGACACTCTCCGGGTTCTGGTAGAGGCGTCAGCGGATCTAGCCAATGTAGAATTAAACGGCGAACACCATAATTCTAATCGGGTGATCGCAGATCATATCAGATCCTCCGCGTTCCTGATTGCTGATGGGGTATTACCGTCAAATGAGGGTAGGGGATATGTTCTGAGGCGTATTATGAGAAGAGCAATGCGTCATGCTCATATTATGGGTTGTAAGGACGCAATCCTGCACAAACTTGTTTCTGTTCTAGTGAATAAGATGGGGTCGGCCTACCCTGAACTTAATAGAGCGGAGACCCTGATTAGAGAAACATTAGAGCTCGAGGAAAATCGGTTTAAGCAAATGTTAGATCGGGGGCTTTACCTGTTGAGCGATGAGACCGATAAGCTTGGCGATCGCGAACCCTTGGCTGGCGATATAGCTTTTCGATTGTATGACACATATGGATTTCCGTTAGATCTCACCCAAGACGTTTTAAGGGGACAGGGTCGGAGCGTCGACCTAGCAGGCTTCAATCAGGCTATGGAAAAACAAAAAGCCGATGCACGGAAAGCCTGGGCGGGATCAGGCGAAAATGTCGAGGATAGCCTGTGGTTTCAACTCCGCGAAGATATTGGGTCAACTGAGTTCTTAGGATACGGCCTGGAACAAGCAGATGGGCAGGTGGTTGCAATTGTATTAAGCGGAAAGGCTGTTGATAACGCTGAGGCTGATGACAAAGTTTTGATCTTAACGAATCAAACCCCGTTTTACGGGGAGTCTGGTGGACAACAGGGTGACTCAGGGATTTTGTCCAATGAGTGCGTCGAAATAAAGGTTGTTGATACACAAAAAGAACTTGGTGATCTGCATGTTCACGTCGGAAGAATAACTCGAGGCCGTGTATCGGTCGGCGATACGGTTTTGATGACTGTAGATCCAGAACGCAGGTCAGGTCTTAAGTCTCACCACTCTGCAACGCATTTGCTTCATGCGGCTCTGCGACGAAATTTGGGCGGGCATATAACCCAAAAAGGATCGTTAGTTTCTCAGGATAGGTTGAGATTTGACATTAGCCATCCGAAACCGATTACCGCCGAGGAAATCAATAAGGTTTCAAAAGAGGTCAATCAACAGGTAAGAAACAACAGTGCTGTAGTGACTCGGGTCATGACACCTAATGAAGCGACTGATTTAGGAGCTATGGCTTTGTTTGGGGAAAAATACGGAGAGGAGGTCCGCGTCGTAGCAATGGGGGAGGGGACTGAGCCTTTTTCATTGGAGTTGTGTGGAGGAACTCATGTATCTGGCACAGGTGATATCGGGTTTTTCAAGGTTGTCTCCGAAAGCGCGGTGGCTTCCGGAGTTCGAAGAATTGAGGCGGTTGCCGGACCTGCGGCTCTTGAATGGATGGAAAATAATGAGATGACCCTGAACACGGCCGCCCGACTATTGAAGGTTCCGCCCGGTCAGTTAGTGGATCGTGTTAGCTCATTACTTGAAGAACGCAGAGATTTAGAGGAGGAGTTAATCAATTTACGTCGCCGGTTGGCAACTGGCGGCAACGGGGAGCCTAACCATAATGATATCGAAAAAATTGGCTCCATTTCTTTTTTATCTAAAACCCTCAAAGATACCCCTGCCAAAGAATTGAAGTCATTTGTGGATACGTTCAAACAGCAAATAGGGTGTGGAGTAGTAGCTATTTGCGGGGTATTTGATGGCAAAGCATCATTGGTCGTGGGTGTTACAGAGGATCTAACAGAGAAATTTAATGCAGTTGATTTGGTCCGTTTGGGATCTCCCCTTATTGGTGGAAAGGGGGGAGGGGGAAGGCCAGATATGGCACAAGCCGGTGGGCCTGATGTCGAAAAAATTGAGGATGCCATTGCCTCAATACGACAGGCCCTAGCTCCCTAGCGGTACGAGCTCTTTACATAGCGCCGCCGCCGAGGCATACAACGGCCAAAGGTGGCACTTGTAACAACCAAAGTCTGTATCGAGGGAAATTCGTATGATTGATTTAATATCCATTGCGCGTGCAGAAGCAGATGGGGGTGACCTGTTTGGTATTTTTGATGGGATGTTTGAGAAATCGAGCATTAAACCAGACGGTTATCCCGATGCCGTAGTTTGGCAAGGCGGTAATTTTGATGCGGGAGTTCAACCTGTTTGTCATTCCTTGACTGACGCATTCGCCCTGTTGGGAACTCTTGAAGCGTTGGATGTCCTTGGGCTTCCATTTTACGCTGTTCCGATGTGGGCCCAATATCGTCACGATATGGACTTGGCTCCGCTGGGGTGGTTCGGAAAAATGCCTTGTATTTCGATCAAATGGTCGACGGCTGGCGATGCCTACGTGAATGATGGGAAGGGCAATAAAGTAGTCGTTAAAGGGAAATCGGCTAATGCTCCTCTGAGAACTATGTCGGGGGTTTATTGTAACGTTCGGCCCTACGGAAATATCACAGTTGTTCGGTGCATGCCTTGTTTACCGTACTCACAGGATCGGCCAAAGTTTGGGGTCAATCCGGATAACGGCATAGTACACTCTGAGATGAATTCTCCCGGAATTCAAATGGCCTATGCTAACCGATTATTCCTACGTCTGGTAAACAATACGGGTGCGATTGGTCGGGTTGCAATGAAGCCTACTCAGGCAATGGAAGACGGAATAAATGCCGGATTGCATGCATGGCTTCTTGAAGGAACTAAGTTTGATATTGGCCGGCAATATGCGGTCAATCCATATTATGAGCAAAAAGAAGAGATTGATAAAATTATTGCTTTGCTCCCTGATGATTTTAAGAATGGCATGCAAAATTGGAGCGGACGTATCGAACAGCATATAGCTGACACTAACTATGGTCTGCTTCTTTGGGATTTAATAGAGAAACAAGATTGTATCGTTCTTGCAACGGACCTTGACGGGGATAGGCTCACTGATCTGCTAGCGGATGTTTCTGACCCGCTTCGTGCATACGGTGATAAGGTTCTAAAGCATGTTGGTTCAGACAAGAATATGAATAGCTTATGGAATGAAATGGGTTATACGACAGGTAATGGTCGCGATATGACCTCGGTAATGCATAGGATGGAAGGTCCGGCGATCCACGAGCAAACTCTCGGATCGGCGGACGCTATGTTATTAAGAATTCTCAATGGTGATGAGACGGTTGGAGGGACGAAGAGACCATATGATCCTCGTATCCATTTTGTCTTGATCCGAGATGCCTATCTAGATGCTAATCCAGATAATACCGTCCTGAAAGATTGGTTCGACGCCGCGCTCGACACTTTCGATCATATATATGGTTCAGATAGACCTCTATTTTTAGATGGGTACAAACAGCTGAAGGAGTCCATAGTGCCTTGGGGAGCGTAAATGTTATTTAGAACTCTCCGATCTTTATTTATGGGAAATTAGATGAGGCAATCTACAGCCTCTTTTATTGTTTGCACCATGATATACATTCCTTGGGTGCCCGGCTTCGCGAATTGTTCGGTAACAGTCGCTTTTATGAGGGCGTCAAGTGGAGACCAGTAATTGTCTGTATTAATAATGATAATCGGTTTGTTGTGCCGCTTTAATTGTTTCCAGGTAAGGACCTCAAATGCTTCCTCTAAGGTCCCGATCCCTCCAGGCAGAACGATAAATGCCTCCGCTAAATCAAACATCTTTTGTTTTCGTTCGTGCATACTGGATACCACATGGAGATCGGTTAGGCCTGGATGGGCCAACTCTCGATCTTTTAGAAAGTCTGGAATGACACCGATGACATTACCTTTTGAAGCCAAGGCGCTATCAGCAAGTATCCCCATCAGTCCGGACCGGCCCCCGCCGTATATAAGCTTTACGCCTCTCGTGGCAAAAGATTTGCCAAGTAAACGAGCAGCATCAGAGAACGCATTATTGAAACCCGATGATGAGCCACAGAATACTGTCACGGCATTGACCCTAGTCGGAGAAATTGATTTTTCTCTAATTTCATTCATCATTGGCTTCCAAAATTTATACTCCATTGTTCGGCTGCGATCCGACTTGACGTGATCGATAATTTCTACAATCCTTGGAAAAAGGCTTAAGCTAGAAAAGGCAAAAAAGCCAAATAAAATTAAAGCGGGAGGATAGATTGCGGAAAATTTTAAAATCGATACTTGTTGGGCTGGTAGTGGCGGGTGCATCTATTACATTGAGCCCCATCGACGCAGATGCGCGTAGCAGTAAAGTCGAAAAAGCTTTCCTAAAGGAAATGGCGGGACATAGTAAAAAGATCAAAGCCTACTTAAAGGGGCACCCAAGTCTTAAAAGGGAGAAAAGGCTCGGGACACATGAAACGGTGGAATTTTTAGCGATTGCCATTCAGGACTTAGCGAAAAGGGCGCCGAAAATGCTCAAAAGCGCGGCAAAAAAGAATAAGAAAAATTTAGTTAGACGCTCAAGAGCGGTTCAACGGCATGCGAGAGACATACAATTGGCGTCGTTGACCGGCTCAAAAGAAAAAATTATGGCCGCTTATGAGGGGTTTGAGGCAAAGTTAAAAGCGCTTGGTAAATAGCCCTTGAATATTGAGATTAGGAAAGGGCGGCTTGTTCCGCCCTTTTTTTATAAAGCTTGGATAGTGAAATGGATTTCAACTTTAATTTTATGGTTTGAGAGGATCGCGACATGCATAAACAGAGGGCGACTATGCTTGGTAAGAGGTTGGGTCAGTTTAGGTCTATCGGAGGGTTTTGGAGTTATATTTAGAGCTTCCAACTAAATCGTGTGTAGGGCTAAAAAATAATCTGGTTGAGCCATGAATAAGATAATGCTTGTCGCCTTGTTAGGTGGCTTTCTGATAGTAGGTGCGATATCCCTTACTTTGTTTATTGATCCCAAACTAAATTTTCCTTTACCTAAGTTTATCGAGGAAACGAGAGACTACATCAATAAAACAGCTCCAGATGTAGTTGGAGATTCTGGGGCATTGAAACAGAGAGAGTCATCCGCAGGGACCTCTCGTGCAGATCCCGAAAATTCTCCTGAAAAGAAACCTGATGACACTGATCAAATCGACCAAATTGCTCTACAGCCACGTTTTGACATTGTTCGGGTTAACCCCTCTGGTGACCTGGTCGTGGCAGGCCGGGGCTCTCCAAACGGCCGAATAACTGTTTATGCAGGTCAAAAACTAATTGGAAGTGTCAAGGTGGATGGTCAGGGTGAATGGGTTTTGATACCGGAGGTGCCGTTAAGTCCCGGGTCTAGAGAACTGCGTCTAGAGCTAGAGACCGAACAAGGCCTGAGAATTTCTGGGGATCGCAGGATCATCGTTTATCTACCGGACAGGGCGAAAAGCGTTAGTTCAGAAAAATCAGGGGATAAAGATGGGGTTCTGGCCCTCTCTGTCCCTCAAAAGGGGGGAGGCACGGAAGTACTGCAGCGTCCAAGAGCTCTCTCCAGTCAAAAAACATTCGTGAATAAGGAGTTGCGGGAGCAAAAAGGTGCAGCTGCTTCCGAGGCAAAGTCAGGGGCCGTATCAATTGATGCCGTAGATTACGACTCCACTGGGGAAACCACCATCAATGGTTCTTCAGAACCTCGTGCAAAACTCAATGTGTACTTAAACAACAAGCTGGTCGCTAAAAGCAATGCTAATTCGGAAGGTAAATGGCGAATAATTACGGGAGAGAGCTTTTCTGGAAGTCAGTCTGAGGTCAGGGTCGATCAAGTTGATGAACAAAACAAAGTTTTGAAACGGGCAAAGATGAATTTTATCAGCTCGTCAGAACCCCTTGTATTGGAACCCCAAGTATCGGTTAAGGTAGCCCGTGGGAGCAGTTTGTGGAGGATTGCGCGCCGACAATACGGAAAAGGAGTTCTTTACTCAGTGATTTTTGACGCAAATCGGGACCAGATTGAAAATCCTGATCTCATATATCCTGGCCAGGTGTTTCTCGTTCCTTTCAAGGATCTTAACTAAGTAGCGTATCCTAGTTTAGATTGACCCAAAGTTCCTTTAATTGGTCTCGTAAGATTTTACCGCGATCTGATTTAGGCAACTCAGTAAGTAGATAGGCTTTTTTGGGTGCCTTAAATTCAGGTAATAGATTGGCACAGTGGTTAAGAATTTCTGCTTCGGTTAAGTGCTCACCAGATTTTGGTACAACATAACAAATCACCTCTTCGCCATATATTTTATCAGGAATACCGACCGCTGCGGCCTCACTCACCTTTTCCAAGCCCATAATGATATTATCTATTTCAAGAGGAGCAATATTAACGCCTCCTCGGATGATAAGGTCTTTGGTCCTACCGGTAACCGTCACAAAACCATCTTCATCTATGGTTGCGAGATCGCCTGTGGGAATACGAACATCTTGCATGTCTTCCCATTCCCCTTCCGGAGAAATTGTAGCTATGCAAGTTTGGGGACCTCCAATCGTCACTTCTCCCTCGATATTCGGGGGGCAACTTTCCCCATTAGGGTCAATCACCAGAAATTCTTGATGCTTAGCGGGTGGGCCTACTGTACCCATTCGCCTTTTATAATGCCTATTGCCACATATCCAGCCAGCTTCTGACATGCCATATAGTTGCAATAAGGTCACTCCATACATTTCCTCGAATTTCTTCCATTGTTCAGGAGAAAGAGGCGCGGTGGAACATGTCATAAGCCGGAGGCTAGGTATATCTGCAGCGGTGATGTTGGTTGGTTCATTGAGCAACATATTAACCACAGTGGGGACACCTGCAGAAAAGGTAATCTGATGTTCCTTGATCCATTCAAAAAACCTTGATTTAGAAAAACGATTTGCGATGTACATCGATAGACCAGTCTCGATCCAGGGCATTAAGCTGAGCACTTGAGCAGAATTCCAACCAAAAGAGCGATATTCCAAAGTCTTATCCTCGGCCGTCAATCCAAGAAAATCGATCGTATTTTGCCCATTCAACCAATAAGCCATATGATCATACACTACGCACTTGGGACGAGAAGTTGTTCCAGATGTACAGAAAATGCAGGACATATCACTTGCTTTGTTAACCGAGTCAACTTCAGGTCCATCTTGATATGAGGAGGAATTTGAAAAAAAATCTTCAGAGGTGGTGGCCGTTTCGATCTCATTGGACCAATCACAGAAGGTCATTTTTTGGCAGTCGATTTCTGAGGTCAATTGTTCGAGGTTAATTTTGGAGCTCCCCAAAACCA
>CAJXEC010000113.1 GCA_913052165.1 uncultured Rhodospirillaceae bacterium | reverse complement strand
GAGCCATGCGCAAAATTAAACCCGAGGAAGTTCCCGAAGAAAAATTAATCCAACTGATCGATGCAGCTAACCAAGCACCTTCTGGATCGAATTCTCAGAGGGCCCGTTGGATAGTGGTTAGAGACCCGTCGATTAAAATGAAGCTGGCAGATCAAAACAGAAAATACGCTGAGCCTTATATCGCCGCGGACGTAAAAAATCCAGGAAGCCCAAAGCTGAAAAGATTGCTCGATGCTGTGATCTGGCAAATGGAGCATATGCATGAAATACCTGCACTGATAGTCGCTTGTTTTGACTACCCTGAAAAAGTTGAAGGCATCGATATTTATAGGCAAGCAGGGTCCGTTTGGCCAGGAATTCAAAACCTTCTTTTAACCGCAAGATCTATCGGACTTGGCGCAGCACCCACTACACTCTCACTTCGTGATCAAGATGCGATTAGGGATATTTTGCGGCTACCTGAAACGTTCGCGGCTCTTTGTCTCATCCCTGTCGGCTACCCTCAAGGAAAATTTGGACCCGTTACTAGAAAACCTGTTTCAGAGATCATGCGGTTTGATTCCTGGAGCTGACAAGATTGCCCGTTTTTCCAGTTACTGAAAAAGTTAGGCACAAAAAAAGGGCCAGATAAGCTGGCCCCTTTTTGACAGCTGAAAAGGAACTCAGAATCTAAAAGATGCCTCTACTCCAACAACCCTAGGCTGATTGACGTATGCCAGAAGGTTCGCGAAATCAATGCCGCCAATCACGTTATCTTCGTCAGTGATATTTCGAGCAAATATCCCTATCTCATAGTTATTCGCTGTGCTCCGATAACCCGCTCTTAAACCACCTTCAAATTGAGTATCAAAGGTATATTCAATACTTTCATACAAAAAGTCTTGAGTCTCGCCTTTAAATTTCCAATCGGTGTACACATAGATCTCATCGCCATTACTCAGCGGCGCGGTGTAGTCGATCTCAAAGTTTAGGGTCCACTCTGGCGCATGCTGGAAGGAGTTGCCATCAATGACGGCATTACCGTTCGCATCGATCGGGTCAAGTATCGTGCAAAGTCCTGAGCCGCAAGGAGCCGTGGCCAAACCGGACTGCTTTATACGCGTATCCGCACTTCCAAAACCTGCTGAGAAAATCAAATTGTCAGTGACCGCGTACTCAACCTCAACCTCAACACCGGCGCCGGTCCCTCTGTCAGCGTTCAATAATCGAGTAGAGTTATCGGCACCGCCAACCGCTACAAGCTGCATATCATCTACCGCATAGTAGAAAGCTGCTGCGTTTAATCTAACTCTGTCCCAAAGGGCTTTGTATCCAACCTCGAAAGAATTAATGGTTTCAGAGTCCGCCGTGGTAACTGTCGGATCGTCTTGGAGGCGATCTTGTATTGTTTGCGCTCTGAATCCTGACGCCGCTCTTGCATATAGCTGATTGCCGGCAGCTGTAGTTTTAGAAAGCGATATATCCCAACTGACATTGTCATCTTGAAGGCTAATTGGCGCTAATGGAGCTGGGCCATTTGCAGTGAATCTTATATGCTGCGCATCTTTTTCATCATCTGTATAGCGAAGACCAAAGGTCAGTTTTAAATCGTCTGCAAGCTCGTAAGTTCCTTGCCCAAATACAGCCCAAGCCCGATTCTCAATATCTGAACTTGAGTTTGCTGTATAAGCGGGAGCTCCTGCGCTCTGATTGCTTGATATGTTTGAGAACTCGTCCTTAAAGTAAAATACTCCTACCTGATAATTGAACGCGCCATCAAAGTTGCTCGCTAACCTTAATTCCTGAGTCAACTGATTTGCATCTATCACGCTACCAGTATCTACATTTACTACGAATGGTGAGGCAAAGGGGCTGAATGGCGTGCTCGCGGGTCCTGAAGGTCCAGAACAAGTAAATAAACATCCAAACCCACCATCGATATCACCTCTAGCTTCTCTGTCATAAATATCTTGGTAAGACGTTATTGAGGTTACCGTGTACTCCCCAAGATCCCAGTCCATTTTCAGGGTCGTTCCATGAGACTTTATTCTTGCAGGGTTTCCATCTCCACCGTCAAAAAATACAACGTCTCGATCGTAATTATCATTCAAATCATTACTACCTTGGCTCAACGTATTTGCCCTGAATAATGATGCTGAATTGCCATCTTGATCCTGACGCTGATGCAAGAACAACATACTAAAATCGTCCGAGGGCGTGAAAAGAGCTTGGAATCGAATCGCGAAAATATCGAACCCTCCCATGACGTCATCTTCTTGGGTGAACCCATTGTCAACCCAATTGTCCCTATTCTGGTGGAGTATAGAGACTCTCGCCATCAGCTGATCTTCGATCACTGTGCCACCGATAGCAGCCTCTATATTTCGCGTTCCCATTTCTCCCAGATTGGCTCTGACATAGCCTTCAGACTCTTCTGTAGGTCGGCGGCTGGTAATGTGGACCATGCCGGCCGTGGTGTTTCTACCAAACAAGGTGCCTTGAGGACCCCTACCTATTTCTATGGAGTCGACGTCAAAAACTGGAAACGACTTGAACCCGACTTTCTCCATCGGGACCTCATCAAAAACAATCGATACTGGTTGAGAGGCTGCCTGGGTGAAGTCAGCGTTTCCAAGCCCCCGCATATAAAAACGAGGAGCGAGACGGCCGTTTGAAGTCTCTACGTGGAGACCAGGCGCAGCTTGCGCCAAAGCAAGTATGTCCTCACCGCCAGCGAATCGGGCAGTGACTCTGTCTCCCGTCATTTTAGTTATCGAGATCGGAACCTCCTGAATATTTTCCTCCTTTTTTTGCGCGGTAACGACTACTTCCTCCATTACACTGTCCGCAAAAAGGCTGGCACTTGCCGTCAGGGCAACGATTGTCCCTAAAATTTGTCTACATGACATAATAAAAGTCCTCTGAGTTGTAATAGTGCACGCGGGTAGTGCTCTGCACTATTCTTCAAGTCACACTGTCCAAAATGGTGCGTCAGAGTATAGACTAATTAATCGAGTGAAGGGTAGCCCTTACAAAAAAAATTGTTATAACCTAACAACAACCTTACCGATGTTGGTTCCCTCAAAAAGTGATGAGTAGGCCTTAACCAACCGTTCCAATCCCTCAGTCTGTTGCATCGGAAGGCTCAAATCGCCGTTTTCATGCCACTTTTTTAAAATCGGGTTGATCTCAGGTTCACGGTGATAAAAATCTGGGGAAAAAAAGCCTTCAATTCTTAACCTTTTCATCAATACTAAATCATAATTTATCGGACCAGGAACCCTGTCCAAGGATCCATAATTATTCATAAGCCCACAGACTGCCACCGTTCCAAAAATCGCCATATTTTCTAAAACTGCATCAAGTGTAGCGCCTGCAACGTTATCAAAATAAACGTTTACTCCCTCAGGACACATAATTTTGAGCTTCGCAGAGATATTCTCTTTTTTGTAATTTATTGCCCCGTCAAAACCAAAATCTTTCTGAATTAACTCGCATTTTTCATCAGTGCCAGCGATACCAATTACTTTACAGCCGGCGATCTTCGCAATCTGTCCGGCCAATAAGCCTGTGCAGCCTGCCGCCGCGGAGACAACAAAATTGTCTCCAGCTTTAACTCTTCCCGTGTCGATTACGCCCGTATAGGCCGTCCACCCGTTAGCTCCATAAATGCCGATGTAATTCGGAAGCTCTATTTCAGAATCATCTACGATACTCGGAAACATTTGCTTGGGATCGACATGAGAATAATCCGACCACTGTCCATATGATCGCAATCTCTGGCCTACATTGAAGTCGGGATGACGACTCTCAATGATCTCGCCTAAGACCGTTCCCATCAGCTTCTCGCCAACCGGGATAGGAGGCTGGTAGGAATCTTCCCGCTCAGTCATGTACATTCGAGTACCTGCGTCCATCGAGAGAAACATATTCTTAGTAATGAAAGTTCCATCTGGAAACGGAATACTGGTCTCCTGTCTTAGCTCGAGGCAGCTATCAAAGTCGTTTCCCTCGGGCCTTGAGGTCATGGTCCAATAGCGATTATTTTCTTTAAATGAGGTCACGTTATTACTCTTTCTTTGATTAATATTTTATTTTTGAACCGGCTTACCACCCACCGCTATCAGCGCCACCTTTAATAGGCCCCGACAGGAAATCAGTGACCCAGCCGCCATACAAGGTTCCTGGTTGGGGCCTGACTTTCTCCTTGCCAATAAAACAATCTAATTTTGACGGATAAAAAGAAACCCAATTGGCTATCCGACTAAATTCCTCAAAAACTCTTACATAACGCCAACCTGCACCAGGCTGACCAAGAACATTTAAACTTTCCCCGACTCCTTTCCATTCGCAAAACGACTCATGTCCGGAAGGCACAACTTCAACCAGCAGCTCATCCGGCGGAATATAATAAGTCGGCGCACTCGCCGTCTCTAGCACGCGCACACCCTTTTTTGTCCTCGCGATAACTTTCTCTTTGAAAAAAACACTAATTTCGTATTCAACCCTTTGAATAATAGGTGGACGAGGGTAATCCCACACTGACTCTTGCCCAACGCGAGGTTCTTCTGCGAAAAAAGGACGATGGTCGCCCCGATATTTCCAAGAAGACCTTGCGTCGGCAACCCATTTCTCGGGAGTTATAATAAGGATTTTTTTATCAGGCAGCTTTGAACACCTCTGGGCTAAAGAACCCGTGAAATTGATGAGGCAAATGATGCGGATGCTTAAGAATACAAATCGGATCGTCTATTTCATTCGCTTTGTGGATGCGAAGTTCACTGCGATGCTCAAAACCATTGTAAA
Source organism: uncultured Rhodospirillaceae bacterium (assembly GCA_913052165.1). Taxonomy (GTDB): domain Bacteria; phylum Pseudomonadota; class Alphaproteobacteria; order MPNO01; family UBA2964. The sequence goes on along the minus strand of CAJXEC010000113.1, from coordinate 2,788 downwards.
CGACTACCAACAAATACCCGTCCCCTTCATTTTTAGAGTCAGTGCTTGGCGCGAACATCGGCTCAGATCCATAGTAGCCGGGCTCTAGCTCAACCACGTTGGAGCTTCCGTCGCCAGAAATACGAGCCATCCCGTTGAAAAAGCTATTTGACCCATTGTCTATCGAACAAGCTGCATAGGTAATCTCATTCTTTGTCCCGACATAAGATGGATTGAAAGTAGGAAACTCACATTCGTGATCGAAAATATCCTCCTCTCTCAATGAACCCGATTTGAGGTTCAAAAAGTATCGCTTAAACCACCCACCCCCAAATCGTCCCTCGGGGTTAAAAACGTCCTTTAATGTTTCGTTAGCAATGAAACTGTCTTGAAACATGCCATCGATAACGATTTCACGCCCATTTTCGTAGGAGTTGCCGAAATGTATTATCGCCCCAGGGGCAGTCTCAAACCGCTTAACCTCGACCATTTTTTCTATATCAACAACAACGATTTGCATAGGAATGGCAGGATCAAATATCACTTGATCGGAGATTGTTCTGGTCCCAAGCACAACAGGCAACATGTTTCCAAAAACAATGGAGCCCAAGAAGAAAATCGCGTGTCGATCCGATAGCGCAAAATCGTGGCAGAAAGGAAAATTATCTAATGGGACCTGATGTTTTTCGGCCATCTGGCCGTTACGATCCACCCGATAGATGTTGAGGCAAGGCTTAGGTCCTCTGATGCCAAACCCAGAAACGCCTGCGCCGAAATTTATGTAATCTCCTGTCCGAGGGTGAACTTTGCCGTGAGCACTAAAGACCATCGAAGGCTCCAATCCGCCATCGTAGGTGAATTCTCCCCGGGTCTCTAAGTTGCTTGGGTCAACTTCCCATGGCTTTCCGCCCTCGTTCAAAGCCAAAAATCTGCCGCCGTGGTATATAGTGCTTGTGTTTGCTGGGTTCGCTGGCATTTTTAAAAAATTCGCTTTGAGGCCACCGGGAATCTGAGTACCAAAACCCCTAAAATTTATATCTTGGGTTTCCGTTTCCTTTAGATACTTTGGGGTTCTAACATAACGATTCTTAAAAAATACTTTTCCCTCTGAAAAAGTATAGGCACACAGCATCCCATCACCATCGAACCAGTGTCCGTATTTTTTTCCTCCAATCTTTTGACGACCCGGCCCGTTCCTGAAAAAGGTCCCTCTTAAATTTGTTGGCAGAGTCCCCTCAATATCTTTCATCTCATACTCATATTCTTGATCAAGGTTCTCAAGGCCTCCATGACAAGAAGGGATTTCATTTGTTCCTTTTAGAGAGAGAGACATATCGGATCCTGTATTAGCTAGAAGCCTGACCATCGTATCATTGAAATTTCAGTAATACACATTTAATCCTCTCGCTACACATAGATCGTAAAAAATGCTATTAAAGTGAATTGAATTCTGATTGAGGGAGCATTCACATGGCAGAGATTGCAGAAACAGCTCACAGCGAAATTGATTATTCAATTGAGCGCACTGAGCGAAAAAAGAAACTGACAGCTGCTTTGAGAGTATTCGGCAAATTCGGTTTCGATGAAGGCGTAGCTGGCCATTTTACTGTGCGGGACCCAGAGCACGACGACAAATTTTGGGTTAATCCATTCGGCAAGTCCTTCAAGCAAATGAAAATGTCTGATCTAATACTTGTCGATCATGAAGGGAGCATCGTTCACGGCAGCGGGCTTTTGAATAGAGCAGCTTTCGCTATTCACTCTCAGATACACAAGAACCTTCCTCATGTTACCGCAGCGGCTCATACCCATTCTCTTTACGGAAAGACTTGGTCAACGTTGGGTCGTCTATTAGATCCTCTCACGCAAGACTCTTGCGCTTTTTTTGAGGATCACGTCCTGTTCGATGACTTCACTGGGGTTGTTAATGATACCTCGGAAGGCGAGAGGATTGCTAAAGCGCTTGGCACGAAGAAAGCGGCGATACTCCAAAACCACGGGCTGCTTACAGCCGGCAAAACGATCGATGAAGTGGCTTGGTGGTACATAACCATGGAAAGAACATGCCAAGCTCAGTTAATGGCTGAGGCAGCGGGAGATCCGGTCAAGATAAGACCTGATGTGGCGAGATTAACAAGAACTCAAATGGGTCTCCCAGAAGCGGGGTATTTTAGCTTTCAGCCAATTTATAATGTCGCGTTAGAAGAGAACCCCGATATGTTCGATGAGTGCTGAGCTGAAGTAGCTCCTATGTGTTGCTCCGTTGAATTTTGCGAACGTGCTTGCTTCATGGCGCGAGTATTTAACGTTTAAAGAGATTAAGTCTTTAAAAAATGGAACCCAAAGAAAATTGCGCTCTAATCATAGTTAACTTAGGAACGCCAGACGGTCCCGATGAAGAGTCGATCAGACGATTTTTAAAACAATTTTTATCAGATCCTCGCGTCGTGGACTTTCCTAGGTGGCTTTGGTTGCCAATCCTGAATGGGATAATTCTTAAAAGTAGGCCAAAGCGATTAGTAGAAGACTACTCTAGTATCTGGGGAGAGAGCGCAGGTCCCATCGTAGAAATAACCTTCTCTCTTACCAAGAAATTACAGACTGTTTTGCCTTCCGAAATAAAGGTCATCACAGCAATGACTTATGGGAATCCTTCAATTAAAGATGCCATCAAAGAAGCCAAGGGTTTTGATCACATAATGGTGCTGCCTATGTTCCCACAATACGCCGGAGCCACGACAGGAGCAATAGAAGATCAAATTAACGCCAGCAAACACGAACTGTCTGTTAATAAGCCAATAAGGGTAAT
>CAJXEC010000112.1 GCA_913052165.1 uncultured Rhodospirillaceae bacterium | reverse complement strand
ACCGTCACTATGTCGATTTATAGCGGGGCATTAATGGATCAAATCGGAACCCGCCAAGTCATTATGTGGTTCGGATTTCTCGGCATCGCGGTTTCTCTTGCCTATCCCATCGTTGGCCCATTATTCGGGGTCGATACGAGCGAAGGGGGACAAACGCCTACCTTTGGATTTGTATTTACATTGATCGTGCTGCAAATGCTGTCAGGGTATGCTGAAGCGACCGGCTGGATAGGGAGTCAAACCCTCGTGGGTCAGTTAATGAAGGGCCATCATATATATGCTGGCCGCATGACTTTTGTAGCCCGAATGGGCGGCTTTGTGGGACCAATCGCGGTTGGCGGCGCCTGGGATACTTACGGGGTCTGGGGTGGTTTTGGTTTCCTCGCCATTTGGATTACAGGAGGCATTATAGCGGCTTCATTCTTACCCAACCTCAATACCGAGCTACCTAAGGAGGAGGACAAGGCCAAACAGACTGATAACGTATCTATCGAAAGAACTAAATCAAGCTACACTTCCACGCTCCGGCTTTTGATGGTTCCGGCGATCGCAATGGTCATTATGATCACTGTGATGAGACAAACGGGGTCCGGAGTACAAACGAGCTTCTATGTAGTCTGGCTAAGAGAGGAAATTCAACTATCAGGTTCCCTTATAGGACTGCTCATCGGAACGGCCAACGCCGCCTCCGCAATAGCTGCCTTAACCATTGGTCCTCTTACAAAAATACTCGCAGACCACTGGCTATTAATCATCATGATCGGGATCTCAATTGTTTTTATTGCGATCACTCCCATGCTCGGCGATTTTTTTCCTTTATTGCTTATTGCAATTTGCTGCAGAGGCATTGGGCAAGGTCTTAATCTTCCCCTTATGATGACCATACTTGCTCGAAATGTTGGACCATCTCAGCAAGGTCGAGTTACCGGCATGAGGATTTCTTTCAATCGATTTGGCGGAATGTGTATTCCACCAATAATGGGAGGTTTGGCCGAGGTGGTGGGGTTAGCAAATAGCTTCTATATCGTAGGATTGGTTGGTGTAACGGCACTCTGCGGTCTTTCAATATGGGTCGCTAGATCACCAGATTTCAAAACGTAAAAGGATTGATGCATGGCGAGAATAGAACCCATACCCCTTGACCTAATGACCGAAGAGCAACGGCGAGCCAATGACGAAATCGCATCGACTAGAGGCGGCGGCGCAGCCAAGGGACCGTTCGCACTTTGGCTTCGTACACCTGAGTTGGCGGACAAAGCTAATGCGTTTGGTTCCTATTTGCGGCGAAACTCCAATGTTCCTCAGAATTTGGTGGAGTTAGCTGTGCTTATAGTCGCGCGTCACTACACGGCCCAATATGAATGGCATGCCCACATGAATAGCTGGCGAAAACTAGGGCTTGATGAGGAGGTTGCGAATGCCATCCGGGACAGAAAAATTCCAAAATTAAAAACGGACGAGGACATAAACGTCTTCCAAGTAACTACAGAACTCCTTGAAAACAGAAATGTTTCAGATGGGACTTACGAGTCTGCTAGAGAAATCCTCGGGGAACAGACATTGCTTGAACTTGTTACAATCATTGGGTTTTACGTAATGGTGGCTTTGGTACTGGTCACCTTTGAAGTCGAAATACCTGGTGACCATGAAAAATATCCCTTGCCGGAGTAATGAAATGACAAACCAAACACCACCGAACCCGCCCATTCGCCGGATCGTGACAGGCCATGACAGCAACTTGAATGCAATTGTAAAAATAGATGGGCCAGCAACAAATCATAAATGGCCACCCCATGGCATGAATTGCTCTACGCTAATCTGGTATGCCGACCAAATGCCGGTCGAAATTTGGTCGGATGAAGATTACGGTAAAAGGGTAGTTGAGAGGCAACCAGTTGAAAGAGGGGCCAGAATTTGTGTCATTGATTTCGAGCCTGGTTGTCCCGGAATGATGCATCGAACGGATACGTTAGATTACGTAATCTGCTTATCCGGTGAAATTGATATGGAACTGGATGATGGCGCTTCCGTTCACATGAACGCTGGAGATGTAATGGTTCAACAAGGAACCAATCACAGCTGGGTGAATAATGGGCAAACAAACTGTCGGTTAGGTTTTGTCTTACTGGATGGAAAAAGCAAACCTGGTGCTGGGGAGACCTCATTGCCACCAACAATGCCAAATAATTTAACGGGAGCGCCACCTAACCCTCCAATTCGCCGCATCGTGACGACGCACGATGAAAATGGCAGAGCAATAATTGCTATGGACAAGACTGCCGAGAATCATAAATGGTCCCCAAGGGGTTCAACCTCGACGCTAATTTGGTCGAGCGATGAGTGCCCTGCAGAGATATGGTCAAAAGAAGATTATGGCGCTCGAAAATTAGGGACACAGCCCCCTCCAAATGGTACGCGATTCACGATTATGAATCTCCCACCAGAAACACCCGGTAGAATGCATCGTACGGATACCTTGGATATTATTTTTGTAATGGATGGAAAAATTGATATGGGGTTGGATAATGGAACAAGCGTCACCCTAAATAAGGGCGATGTTATGGTTCAACAGGGCACAAACCATAGCTGGGACAACAGCTACAAAGAACCATGCAGACTCGCAATTGTTTTAATCGACGGAAAGGTTGGGGCGTTAGAAAACACCGCCTAGCTTCCAGAAAAATACTTTCTACCCAGCCGCGGGCAGATTTTTTAACGATTAAACTGTTTATCACCAAACATGATGGACCAGGCCTCATCGTCATGCTTTGTCGGTCGTACTGACTCTTTAGAAAGCACCTTTGTTGCGCGCTTTACAGCAGGCCGATCTGCTACTCTATCAAACCAATCCCTAACATTTGGGAAATCGTTGGGGTCAACCCCTCTTCTACCTGGCTCGCGACACCAAGGCCATACAGCTATATCGGCAATTGAGTACTCTCCGGCGAGGTAATCCCTCTTATCCAGACGTTTATCCAGGACCCTGTACAGTCTATGTGATTCATTTGTATATCTATCGATACCATATTGAAGGCGATCTAGGGATTCCCGTTCTCTAGCATATTCTCTGAAATGGCTTGCCTGACCAAACATCGGCCCGATACCTCCCATTTGCCACATCAGCCACTGCATAACCTCAGAACGTCCCTTGGGGTTTTCCAATCCCGGCAAAAATCTTCCCAACTTTTCTGCGAGATATATCAGCATGGCACCGCTTTCAAACATTGTGATTTGATCGCCTTTAACTGGATCACGATCAATCATTGCGGGTATTCGATTGTTGGGACTTATCTCTAAAAAACTTTCCTCAAACTGCTCCCCCGCCCTTATGTTGATTGGAAACACCGTATAAGGAAGGCCCAATTCCTCGAGCAAAATATGAACTTTATGACCATTCGGGGTTGCCCAGGTGTACAAGTCAATCATCGAAACCCTCTTCAAATTACTTTTTATTAAAAACCAGAGGAGAGGGTCTTCGGCTAAGTGCCACCTCTTCCTATTTATCCAACTTCTTTTTCAAAAGATCGTTGACCACGGTTGGGTTTGCCTGACCCTTGGTCTTTTGCATGACCTGTCCAACAAACCAGCCAATGATCTTCTCATTGCCATTTTTGAACTGCACCACTTGCTCTTCGGAACCAGCGATAATGTCATCTAAAATTTTTTCAAGCTCTCCTGAATCAGAAACTTGTTTTAGGCCTCGCTCTTCGACTATCGACTTCGCAGATTTGCCCGTTTCGGCCATTTCAACAAAAACTTCGCTTGCCGTTCGCGCATTAACATCACCAGCAGATACTAAATCAACGAGTTCTCCATATTGATCAGGGAGAACAGGAACTTCCGAGATCTCTAATGAATGGTTGTTTGCGTAACCAAATACATCTTTTCGGACCATACTAGAAACCAGTTTCGCATCGCGGCGGAGGGCCACCGGCTCAAAATAATCTGCTTTTTCTTTCTCCGTGACTAATTCCTTAGCAACGTCTAAAGGCAGCTTTAGGTCGTTGATAAACCGCTCTAACTTTTGGTCTGGAAGTTCCGGCAACGAGAGTCGGAGAGACTCGATATAGTCAGATTCTAGGTCCAATGGCATTAAATCCGGATCAGGAAAATAACGATAGTCATGCGCTTCTTCCTTGCTTCTCATCGAACGCGTAACGCCCTTATTAGAGTCAAAAAGTCGAGTTTCCTGAACTATTTTTTCTCCAGACTCAATCAAATCAACTTGGCGCCTGGCTTCGTAATCAATCGCCTGCTGAAGAAATCGGATCGAGTTAAGGTTTTTAATTTCGCAACGCGTCCCGTATTCCTCGCCGGGCCTTCTCACCGAGACGTTCGCATCACATCTTAAATTACCCCGTTCCATGTTGCCGTCACAACTACCTACGTATTGGAGAATTGAACGAAGTTTCACAACATAAGCTGCTGCCTCAGCGGCAGATCGAATATCGGGTTCAGAAACAATTTCCATTAGAGGCACCCCGGATCGATTGAGATCAACATAAGTATGATTTGGTGCCTGATCATGCAGACTTTTTCCAGCATCTTGTTCTAGATGGATACGAGTTATTCGAACTGTCCGTGTTAAACCACCATCCAGCTCTATCTCGATCTCGCCAGAACCAACAATAGGATCACTAAATTGAGAAATTTGATAACCCTGCGGTAAATCAGGATAAAAATAATTTTTTCTATCGAAAACTGAATGCTCGTTGATATTTGCATTAATCGCGAGACCAGTAAGCACCGCTTGCTCAACCGCTTCTTTATTCAAAACGGGCAACATACCGGGTAACGCGGCATCAACCAGCGTAACCTGAGTGTTAGGCTCAGCGCCGAACTCTGTAGAGGCACCGGAAAAGAGTTTTGATGCGGTGGAGAGCTGGGCATGCACCTCAAGACCAATAACGATCTCCCAGTCTCCGGTTCTTCCTTTAATCAAACTCATCAGGGTCCTTCCCCTCTTACGGCCATAGCAGCTATCAACGTTAGAAGCGCGTACATGCAACTTCGCATAAACCAAACGCGAAGCAGCCTTTTCTTATAGTCTGTATACATCTCATTTCGGGTTTGAAGGCTAGGTTCCGCATCCCTGGACGGTTTAAAACGGGGCCAAGCCTCTCTGTGTATTTCGAAGACAGCATAAGCCTGAACAACTAATGCTGTTCCAAACGCTAACGTACCCCCGGTATTAGTGAATAAAAAATACTGGTAACCAATGAGCCCTAAACCAACGTGGATCAGCACATACCAAAAATGATATCGCACGTTATGATCCTTGATACTTCAGCGGATGTGGTGACCAGCCAGCAGCCTCTTCAAGAGCCCCCGCGACACGGAATAATGTCGATTCGTCAAAAGCACGAGTGATCAATTGCAATCCTAGAGGAAGTCCGTGCGAAGACAAACCTGCCGGGATCGAGATTGCTGGAAGCCCAGCCAAGCTAGCCGGCACGGTGAACACATCATTGAGATACATTGAAATAAGATCGTCTGTCCTCTCTCCTCTCGAAAATGCGGGAGTGGGCGCCGTAGGGGTAAGAACCGCATCGACCTGATCAAAAGCAGATGCAAACTCCTCGGAGATTATTCGTCGTACTTTTTGAGCCTTGAGATAGTAAGCATCATAGTACCCCGCACTTAGAACGTAGGTGCCTATGAGCACCCGCCTCCGCACCTCCGCACCAAATCCCTCAGCACGCGTTTTCATATAAGTCTCTTCGAGATTTTCTCCATCAACACGCAAACCAAAACGCATCCCATCATACCGCGCTAAATTCGACGACGCCTCCGCGGGAGCAATTATGTAATAGGTCGGCAGCGCATATTTTGTTTTAGGCAAACTAATTTCAATAACTTCAGCGCCCTGCTCTTCCAACAACCCGGCGCCTTTGGTCCAAAGCGCCTCAATTTCCTGGTCCATACCCTCGACTCGGTACTCCTTGGGAATACCAATTCTCAAACCTTTGATGTCTTGGCCCAGGCAGGCTTGAAAGTCTGGAACAACGTTTTGAGCGGAGGTCGAATCATTTTCATCGAAACCTACCATTGCCCCTAGCATTATTGCCGCGTCTTTCACGGTTCGTGTCATTGGCCCCGCTTGGTCTAAAGAGGACGCAAAGGCCACGATTCCCCATCGCGAACAACGTCCATATGTCGGTTTCATTCCGACAATCCCACAAAAAGCCGCGGGCTGTCTGATTGATCCCCCTGTATCAGTTCCAATCGCTCCCAAACACAGCCCTGCAGCAACTGCACTGGCTGATCCACCAGAAGAGCCGCCTGGCACTAAGCCTGCATCATCAACTACTTGGCCCCATGGATTCCGGACAGGCCCAAAATAACTCGTTTCATTTGACGAACCCATCGCGAATTCATCGAGATTGGTTTTCCCAAGAAAGCAAGCACCAGCGGCTCTCAGTTTTCTAGTTACAAAAGACTCATACGGCGGAACAAAATTCTCAAGGATGTGTGAGCAAGCGGTCGTCCGAACATCTTTTGTACAAAAAAGGTCTTTAACCCCGAGAGGAATACCTTCAAGCGCCCCCACTTCTCCTCTCGCACGCCTCGCATCTGAAGCCTTCGCATCATCAACGGCTTGATCCGGAGTCTCAAGAACAAAAGCATTTAGAGCACGTGAAGCTTCAATTGATTTAATATGTTCCTCGGTGAGCTCCTCAGCTGTGTATTCTCGAGCTTTCAGACCTTCTAAAGCCTCAGCGATTGTAAGCGCGGTGAGGTCTGACATTATTCTATCACTTTGGGAACAACAAAAAACCCACTTCTAGAAACTGGCGCATTTCTCAATATGTCGGGCTGCCGATTTTCAGCCGAGACTAAATCGTCTCTCTGCGGTAAAACCGCGCCAGGCAAGCCTGATGACATAGGCATCACGCCTTCCGTATCCACTTCGTCGAGTTGTTCCACCCAGGTCAGTATATTATTTAACTCGTCGACTAGTTGATCTTGGTCACACTCTGGAACTTCTATTCGCGCTAATTGCGATATCCGCATTACTGTAGATTTATCGACGGACATGACTTATTTTTCCCCAAAGTAATAGAAATTTTGTCTTACAATCGTCCCTGCAAAGTTGGGCGGAAAATATCATCGGCAATGACGATCCGCAACATAGAAGACCTGAAACACATCTTACCCAAACGGGGACGGTTGATTGGATTGGACTTGGGAGCAAAGACGATCGGAGTCGCGATGTCAGACCCTGGTCGCTTAATCGCCTCTCCATACAAAACAATTACTCGAAAAAAATTCGGAAAAGACTGTGAGAACATCGCATCGATAATAGAGCATCAGGAAATTGCCGGAGTCATTCTAGGAAATCCAATTAATATGGATGGAACGTTCGGCCCCCGCGCTCAATCGACAAGACAATTTGCTGTGAATCTTATTGATGAATTGGGTATAACTTTATCCCTATGGGATGAGAGACTATCCACTTTAGCCGTTACCCGAACCATGATTGAGGCAGATCTTTCTCGAGCCCGACAAAAACAGGTTGTCGACAAAATGGCGGCAGCCTTTATTCTTCAAGGCGCACTTGATTATTTAAAAACTATTGGTGACACCAGCCAAAACTCTGCCTAAAACCCCGCAATG
>CAJXEC010000111.1 GCA_913052165.1 uncultured Rhodospirillaceae bacterium | reverse complement strand
CATTGCCGCTACAGTATGTTCTCCAACCAGCGAAGCCAAAACGCCTGAAACTAAAGACACACCAAAACATATGTAGGTGGTCTTTGTTCCCGTAAAGCGAACTATGAACCATGCTATTCGGAGATCTAGCTTCTGTTTGACGACTGCTACGGCGAGCATCAAGGACCCCATGATGAATAACACTGAGTCTGTCATCAAACTTTTCGCAACTGTATTGGAGTCAAGCCCCAGAAGAACAATTTGACCCACAATGATTAACAAGGCGACAGTGGGCAGCGGAACGGGTTCCGTCACGAACAAAATTACAGCGACAACTGACATCGTGAGGACAATTAGCCCTGCCTGCGACAATCCATCAGGCTGCGGGAGCCCTAGCATAACCGTTCCTATGGCCAAGGCGATAAAAAACCAACGCTTTTCCCAAAAATAATATAGATTTATGTTAGAGAGAAATAATATCCAATTTTGGTATCCACGGCGGCGCAACCGAGTTGACCAAAAAACTTCAGGATCATAGGCCTTAAGGCTATCAGTAACTAAACTATTTGAACTCAATCTTGAACGACACACCCGTTGCCTCAACGACAAACACATAAGATTTGACACTGTTGCGAATAATCACAACTCTCTACTTGCTCTTCAAAATTTTGCGATGAGCAGTTGTAGCTGAATTCAAGAACGACTCAAACAAAAATATGTTACAAAAAGCTACCGAATTAAAGAATACCATCGGGATAAACATAGGTTTCTATTTAAGTGTTTTGTTAACCGATATGTTTCAAAGCTATTGGACGAGTTTTATATCCTTCACGCACTTAAAACCTATGTAAACCACCGCCATATCTCGGGATTTGGATGCATCGGAATTTTCTTTCCTCTGAGTCGCCCCATACCACCAAGAACCTCCACGAGTTCCGATATACAATTGATCGGCGATATCAACCCACTCCCATACATTGGCCCCCATATCAAACAGCCCGTTCACGACTGGCGGGTAGTTCCCGCTGGCGCATGACCCTCTCCGCGATTTAGTTTTGTCGGCCTATCACCAACGAGGTTTACACCAGAATTATCAAGATAATTTGCTCCAGAAGGCCTTTCTCCTGTTGGAGAAGAATATTTTTTTATCTTTGCAAGCCGTGCGTGGGTAAAAACCGAAACTCCTCATAAGCGGACATTTTCTATTCCCTGTCAGGGGGTAGCCTTTTTGCACTTAATTCACAAAATCCTTACGCCTCATCAAATGTCACATGAAATGCTGGCTCTGCATCATCAGGCTGATCTCCGTATGGTGAACTCCACTTCCAGCCAATCTTTTCTGTCCAACCAAGCTCATAGACAAGGCCACCCCCGTCCTTCTCTGCCTTTGTCACGAAGTTGGTAGCCTCAACAAATTTTCTGAATTCCCCATAGATACCTCGATCCGATTAACCTCAATTTGTCCTACCCTTAGCATATAATTAGCGAGAAACTTATACGGAAAACCGATAAGGCACAGCTCTGTAAAAATTCTGAAGGCTGCTGATCTTCAACATATTGATGCAAATTTCTCTGGAGAGCGACTGTTGCAGCGCGTTACTGTAATACGGCATCTTCTGCACTAAACTATATAAAGTTTTGTATTTTACCGAGCACCTTGTGATATCTATATCTAACAGATCGTTCAATACAGAAAATGGTCAATGACTTCATGTCTGCATATAATTTCAATTTTCAACACTCTTACAAAGAACTCGATGGAATATTTTACAGCTGTGTCGATCCGACACCTGTTGCAGACCCGAAGTTGGTCGTCATCAACGAAACTCTTTTGGCCTCATTAAACTTGGATTTTTCAAATCTTTCCGATCAGCAACAAGCCAACCTCTTTTCCGGAAATATTCTTTCAAAAGGATCCTCACCCCTCGCACAAGCTTATGCGGGCCACCAATTCGGACATTTCGCTATACTCGGTGATGGGAGGGCTCACCTTTTGGGAGAACACGTTACCCCTTCAGGTGCCACTTTTGATATCCAGCTAAAAGGATCTGGGCCTACACCTTATTCCAGGAACGGAGACGGAAGGGCTGCGCTGGGACCTATGCTTCGAGAGTATATTATTTCAGAGTCGATGCATGCTCTAGGGGTACCTACCACCCGCTCATTGGCGGTAGTTTCGACTGGAGAGCAAGTCCGCAGAGAAACTCCCTTGCCAGGTGCTATATTAACGAGGGTTGCGACTTCGCACATCAGAATTGGAACTTTCCAATTTGCAGCAGCACAAAAAGACAAAACTCTATTGAAGGCCCTCCTCAATTACACCATAGATCGTCATGAACCACTATTGAAACGAACCGATAGTCCGGCTCTATCTCTCTTGGATTCAGTCATACAATTACAATCAGATTTAATCACCAATTGGCTGCGTATTGGCTTTATTCATGGAGTTATGAATACTGACAATGTAACACTAGCAGGAGAAACAATAGACTATGGTCCTTGCGCCTTTATGGACCAGTTTGATCCTAAAAAGGTGTTCAGTTCAATTGACCGAATGGGAAGATATTCATACGCCAATCAACCGAAAATCATCCAATGGAATATCGCTAGGCTGGCGGAAGCCCTTCTGCCTCTAATTGATGAAAATTTCGACAAATCTATCGAAGTCGCAAACGAAAAAATTAATGGATTTGAGAAAATATTTGAATCTAAATACGTCTCAATGGTGCGTTCCAAACTTGGACTTTTTGGTGAACATAAAGAAGATAAGGAGCTCTACACTGACCTGACGTCTTGGATGCATAAACACGAAAAAGATTTTACTAATACATTTCGGGACTTGAGCAAAGAACGTCTACTAGAAAAGCAAGACTATCAAAACAACGATTTCAAAGATTGGCATAAACGGTGGAAGAAAAGGCAAGAAAAAAATGACATGCCTCAATCCTCATCCATTAGTTTGATGGAGAGGACTAATCCGTGGTTAGTGCCCCGGAACCATAATGTCGAAAGGGCGCTGCAAGCCGCCCAAGAACAAGATCTAGACCCGTTTCGTAAATTGCTTGAGTCGATTAAAGATCCTTACCAGGAAAATCCCAAATTCGGGTATTACAAGTCCCCCCCAAAACCTCATGAGCGCGTGCTTCAAACTTTTTGTGGGACGTGATTTAATTGCGCCTCGTTGGTATAGCACCTCCTCAAATTATGCCTCAACCGGCAGTGACGAAGCTATCCGTCTCACAATAAAGGCCGCCATTACAACACACTTCTACCAACTAAAATGGTATCTCATCATCTAGCACAACGTTTTCCGTAACCTTTGAGGGAAACTCATCCAATATGTTATCTTTTACCGGGCCTGTTTGAGTATCCTCTCCCCGCGATATCCGCCAGGCTTTTACGTCTGTATACCAGCGTCCATTATATTCACGACTTTCTAAGTCAACGCTGGCTAGCAAGGCCTCACCCTCTCGGATAGCGAACTCATCGATTTTATCGCCCCATACCACAAAGCAAATTTTTTTAGAGTACTGGCCTTCAATCTCCATTACATACTCACGTTTGCGCCAGGCCCCTCTCGCGGACTCTCCCGACCTTTCAGGAAGAATTTCTATGATTTTTCCGGTTATCTCCATTGTTGTCTCTCTCTGGGGTTGTTGCCTATGTCTTTTCCTTGGACTCTAAATTTCGAATTTTCCCGCTACCTTTGTTTTAATTTGATCTCGACACTCTGCCAATGGGTACAACAAGAGGTGAGTAACGACGACACGTAATCACCAATGGGCTCTATTCAGGCAAAGCTGATAATTAGGCTTCAGCGTCAAAACCCTTTGAACTAAAACACGGGGAAATCGAGCAAACGATGGGAGTTGGATCCACCAGCATCGGAGCGACAACCCGCACTTCGCTACTCGAAAATCACTTACTTTGGAGACCAGCTCGGTTTTAAAAGCGGGAGTTTAGGTCATACCGAAGTAATTTGGTACCGCGAGCCTGCGAAACCTGGTTGGAGCGAAGCCGTATTCTCTAAATAAAATTTTTTTCATATTTGGCCATTTCGCAGCAGAACGGCCTTCGTTATCAATTTATTACATGAAAAAACTGGGGCGAGCGATGGGACTTGAACCCACGACCCCCGGAATCACAATCCGGTGCTCTAACCAACTGAGCTACGCTCGCCATGTTTTGTTAACTGTGGTTTCTTTAGACCCACGTCGTATAGGCGTCAACAAACGAAATATCTTCGAAGCCGATTCACCGCCTCCATCAAAGTATCCTCTTCCTTGCAAAAACAAAACCTTGCATAACTTTTTACGTCATCGCCTCCGTAGAAGGCGCTGACAGGAACTGCTGCAACCCTAGCTTGCTCAGTAATGTTTTTACAGAATTGCAGATCATCTCCCTGAAATCCCGTGCCGCGAAAATCAGCAGTGATAAAATAGGTGCCCTCACATTTTAGCACTTCCATACCAACTCCCGACAAACCGTTAGCAAGCTGATCACGTCTTTTTTGCAATTCGTTGCTCAACTGAACAAAATAACCAGCCTCCTTTTTCAGTCCAAACGCTGCGCCAGCTTGCAAATTGGGCGGAGTTGTAAAGGTCAAAAATTGATGAGTTCTAGAGAGAGACATCATTAACTCGGGGCACGCAGTGATGTAGCCGACTTTCCACCCCGTGAGAGAGAATGTCTTTCCAGCCGAACCAATCCTTATCGCTCGAGTTCTCATCCCGGGAAATGTCATAAGTGGAATGTGTTCGACACCATGATATACCAAATGCTCGTAAACCTCATCGCATATGGCAATGGCCTCATATTTAACCACCAAGGCCGCAATTCTCTCGAGCTCTGATCTCGAGAAAACTTTGGAGCAGGGATTCATTGGTGTATTTAATAAAACTAGTTTGGCTCCATCTATGAACGCTCTCTCCAAATCATCAAATGGAATAGACCAATCAGGGGGGTTAAGTCGAACCGTATTTGGCACCCCACCTGCGCGCCTTACTATGGGCATGTAGGAGTCGTAGAGCGGCTCTATTAGAAGAACCTTATCCCCTGGCTCGATTAATCCAAACAAGCAAACCGCCAGTGCCTCTGTAGCCCCGGAGGTAACAAGAACCTCCGACTTCCAGTCGACTGCTAAATTGTAGAATCTCATGTTTACCTCCGCCACCGACTGCCTGAGCGCGGGCAATCCCATCATCGATGGGTACTGGTTTATACCGTTTTCGAGATAATCTGAGGCCGCTGATACGACATCAGGGGGGCCATTTCCATCCGGGAAGCCCTGCCCCAGATTTATGGCATCATGTTCGAGGGCTAGCTGAGACATAACCTCGAAAATTGTTGTCCCGTAAGACGATAAAATTTTATTCCCAGTCATCGTAAAATGCATTCCTTACCGATCCAGGAAATGATGCAATTAAATTAATTGCTATTCAAAGCCAAAAATGGTTTGCGACATCTTTAAGCAATTTGCCCACTATCTAGGCACATTTCTGTCTTCCGACACCTCTTATCTATCTGACTTCCTATATATCTCAACCACTTATATCTAAAAATATTTTTGGCATAGGTTATGCATTCCAACTTATGGTCTTACCAACTTTTTAAGGAGGCTTTGATGAAAAAAATAGAAACAATTATTAAGCCTTTTAAACTAGATGATGTGAAAGAAGCACTCCACGAAGTAGGTGTCAAAGGGCTAACGGTTCTCGAGGCGAAGGGTTTCGGGCGGCAAAAAGGGCACACTGAACTCTACAGGGGCGCTGAGTACGTCGTAGACTTTCTTCCAAAGGTAAAAATTGAGGTTGTCCTCGATGACTCAATGTTAGAGAGAGCGGTGGAAGCAATAAAGAATGCTGCGCAAACCGGCCGAATTGGAGACGGTAAGATTTTTATTTCAACAATCGATGAAGCAATTCGAATACGGACGGGCGAAACAGGTTCCGAGGCAGTTTAACAAGGGCTAAATCTTGATCCAAGATCGCATTAGAAGGCGATGCAAAAACTGCAAAATGAAACGTGAATAAACAAAGGGCATATTTATGAGTGATATTGAAAAAGTGATGGATTTAATCAAAGAAAATGACGTTCAATTTGTTGATCTCCGGTTCACTGATCCCCGAGGTAAGTGGCAGCACACCGCCCAGCATGTATCGACTATCGACGAAGATTTTTTTGAAAATGGTATTATGTTTGATGGTTCTTCTATTGCGGGGTGGAAGGCGATCAATGAGTCCGATATGACTTTAATGCCGAATCCTGACACTGCCGTCATGGATCCTTTTACGGCACAACCCCAACTAATAATCTTTTGTGATGTTTTGGAACCGTCGACAGGACAGCCTTATGAGAGATGTCCCAGAAGTATTGCAAAAAAAGCACTCGCTTACATGGGTTCCGCTGGAATTGGCGATACCGCTTACTTTGGACCTGAAGCGGAGTTTTTCGTCTTCGATGATGTACGTTTTGAAGCGACTATGAACCGCTCATTTTACGAAATCGATAGTGACGAAGGTCCCTATAATTCGGGGGAAATGTTAGAGGGTGGAAACATTGGGCACCGCCCGGGGATCAAGGGAGGATATTTTCCTGTTCCCCCGGTCGATTCTGGAACAGATATTAGAGCCGAAATGGTCTCGGTCATGACCCAAATGGGCCTTCCAATGGAAAAACATCATCATGAGGTTGCGCCAAGCCAACACGAACTCGGCATAAAATTCAATACTCTTCTTAGGGCAGCAGACAGTCAGCAAATTTATAAATATGTCGTCCATATGGTGGCCCATCAATATGGAAAGACGGCGACCTTCATGCCCAAGCCAGTCGCGGGCGATAATGGATCTGGTATGCACACGCATCAGTCCATTTGGAAAGATGGCAAACCCCTATTTGCCGGCGCTGGATATGCTGATTTATCCGAAACAGCTCTCTTCTACATTGGTGGGATCATCAAACATGCCCGAGCGATAAACGCTTTTACTAATCCTTCAACCAATAGCTATAAACGTTTGATCCCAGGTTTTGAGGCGCCAGTTCTCCTCGCATATTCTTCGCGCAACCGGTCCGCGTCTTGTAGAATTCCATATGCGGCAAGCCCCAATGGGAAGAGAGTTGAGGTGAGATTCCCCGACGCTACTGCCAATCCCTATCTCGCCTTTTCTGCGATGCTGATGGCGGGACTAGATGGGATAGAAAATAAAATACATCCAGGAGATCCTATGGATAAGGATCTTTACGACCTACCACCAGAGGAATTGGAGGGGGTTCCGACAGTTAGTCGATCCCTAAGAATGTCCATGGAGGCTCTCGATGGAGACAGGGAGTTCCTAAAAAATGGTGATGTCTTCACAGATGACGCAATTGACGGTTATCTCGGTCTCAAGGATGAAGAGTGCCTTGCGTTCGAAGAAGCACCACATCCGGTAGAATTCTCTATGTATTTCAGCTCGTAATAATTGCTTTTTCCCATAGAAAGCCCCTCTTTAACTTAGTTGAACAGGGGCTTTCTAATTTAACAGCGGAGCGGGCCAAACGTTTTTGCTCTTACGAATCTGGAACAACATTGGTGAATGTTTCCTCTGTTGCCTCTAACAAAACGCTTTCAACATAATTGTGGCCAACAAGTTTCTACCTTTGTTGTTTAGTAAGCCATGCTTAATTAAGTAATTTCGGCAAAATAGTGATTAGGATACCCACAACAGTGAGCTTTTGAAATTATATTTTTGTCTACAAAAATCCTAGCAGCTCGACCATCGGCCCGTTGATAAACTCTCTCAGCGCTAGCTAGATCCATGAGGGAGATAAGCCACCCTCCGAAAATCGCTTATAG
>CAJXEC010000110.1 GCA_913052165.1 uncultured Rhodospirillaceae bacterium | reverse complement strand
TGTGTCAAAAATTCTAAAAATTTGATCGCTAAAATTTTATTCCTAGACCATTTTACGACACCGCCACCAGAGATATTGACGTGGTTCCCGCGATCATTTTGATTTGTGAATAATACATTCACTGAAGATGCCCAAAGCCTATGTTGAGGATTTTTTGAGTATTTAAGTTTTGCAAAATAGTAATTGTTTATTATTGCAATGTCACAAACCCCTTCGTGAATCGCCTTTACTTGTGCTCGGTCATTTCCCTGAGGTCTACGTGCTAAATTAACTACAAGTCCTTTTGCCCAATTCTCTGCAGAGCTGACCCCGTTAGCCGCTATTATAGACGCTAGAAGGGCACGATTGTAGACGTGGCTGCCTGGTCGAGAGCAAATTTTTCCCTTCCACTTTTTATTTGATAAGTCTTCGATTCGTTGGATCTGGTTTCGGTTAGGTAATGTGTTTGAAACCGCTAAGACACGAGCCCTTTTTGAGAAGGCAAACCAACGATTATCTTTAGCTCTCAAGTGGCTAGGTATATTTTTTTTCAGTATGGGAGACTCGATCCGCGCGAGAAGATCTTTGTCTCTATATGCCCACAATCTAGCGATATCGACCGTAAGAATAACATCAGCAGGAGACCGTGATCCCTCAGCTACTAGACGCTGAACGAGGCCTTTAGATGCGAACACAACATTCGTTTTGACATTCGCTTCTTTTTCAAATGCTCGAAGAAATGGATTAATCAAAAACGGTTGCCTGTGGGAATAGATATTCAATTCTGCACTCATTAACTGTGAGGAAAAAGTGGGATAACAAATTAATAAACCTGTTAAACCGTAGAACAAATTTTTATTGAAACGCACTATTCTCTCCTTTTGATAACTTGTTAAAAAACTCAACCGTACGCCGTTTCAGGATCCCGGAAACCTCACAAAACGGATAAACATACATTTTAAATAAAGTATTGTTATATTGACATTTTTGGTCGCCGAGGCCGAACTGGAGTTTCTCTTGGGAGTAGTCTAATGAATGAGTTCCGAGAGCCTTATCCCAAACAGCTAGGACCACTCCAAAATTACAATTGTAATGTTTGGGGCTTTTCGAGTGATGTAATTGATGTTGGACGGGGGACAAGAAGAAAATTTCGAGAGATCTTCCATAACTTATCGGCACATGTGAATGGCGTAAATTTGCGCCGGTGGCATTAAAAATAAAAATTAACACATTAACGCCTAGGACACTGACCAGATCTACTTGGGAACCGAAAAAGAAAACAAAACAAGCCACCACAATGCCCTGAGCTAACAGAGAGCGAAGGCCAAAAATTATGCCCTCCACCGGGTGGGTTCTGAATACGGTTAAAGGGCTCAGGGTTTCGGCAGAATGGTGGATCTTATGAAAAGCCCAAAGCACTTCGAAACGGTGGAGGGCATAATGAGTAATAAATCTTGACAGGTCATCGACCAGAAAAAGAATTACAGTGTAAGCTACTGTGACGAAGATAACAGGCGTAGCCGATAAAATTGAATTCTGAGTTGGAAAAACCTCGTTCAAGTAGAAAAATAAAAATGCCGTGAACGCTGTTTTCGATAAGAAAAAAGGTGCTTTGAGGCTGAATAAAATACGATTAATTATTAAAAGTTTGTAGTCACCCATTGACGATCTAGAAAGCAAAATTTTCTTAGATAGTAGCCCGGACGTCACCGCGCGAAGCCCCGATTTAAGGCTTAGTCCGGATGTTAAGCCCCAAATAAATACCAATAGTATGGCGGTGCAGAGGTAGATAATTGAAACCCGTTTTCGAGGGTCCACAAAAGACTCACAAAGTTCCGGCAATAGAGTTTGTGTTAGCCAAATGTACAGGTCCATTTGCGAATAAGATGCTGATGGTTATAAATTTAATAGGAAGGCCCCAGTCGAAGGCCTGAGAGTTACCTCAGGCCTCCTACTGGCGTTTGTTCAGTCATTTTCTACAGAGGACCCTCCGCCTAATTTTTTAAGCATATTAGACATATCAGCGGTTTGGTCATTAATTCTTGCTTTTACGCCAAATTTATCAAGCATTAGTTTCTGTACTTTGAGCATGTGGCCCATATATTCCCCGATAGAGCTGGCTTGACTTTTTACATAGTTACCTGATGAGTCGATATCCGTAACTTGGCTTAAATTTGCCATAACCGGACCTACGCCTATCAGGCGGTTGAGTTTGGAAGCTGTTGCCCCGAGATTTTTTCTACCCACCTGAAGGGAAAGACTGAAACCTTTCAGCTCTCCCCAATGCTTCAGATATTTACCTTGTGCGGAGAGTTTACCCTGTTGGATTGCCTTGAGATCTTTAAAGCAAGATCCGGCATATTTGAAAACTGCCTCAGCTAGGGTTTTTTCCCAGTTGTCCTCAATTATCGAGGCCAATTTTCTGAGTTTACCCAATTGTTCCTGTGAGAGCTTTTTCCCATTGGCACTTGTTATTATTTTTCGACCATCAATAAAAGCTTTCGTTATAGTTCTGCCATAATTAGTTCGACCGGTTTTGTCGGCTGCCGCGGCGTAGTATGCGGGCCCAAAGACCATTTCTCGTTTTAGGTCAACTTTTCCGTCTCCATTAACATCAGCATGCTTTAGAGCGCTCGCTTTTCGCTTTGCGATGGCGTATATTACTTTTGGATCCAGAGAGAGGCTGTGAGCGGGAGTGCCGTAATAGCCGAATGCCTCGTCCCAAGAGTGCTCTTTCCCAGTGTATGGTGCTCCTTTTTTATAGGGTTTATTGTTTGGTTTCTTTTTCGCAGTCATCTTCTCGTCCAGATAGTTATCGACTGCTTGGTTGTATGAAACCGCACCCATAATAAATTTAGAAATTAATTGAGGATAATGGTATCCATTTGCTTTATCGACCCCTCGATTTGCGCTTGATGCTTTATCGATCCAAAACTTTATAAGCTCCGGCCCGGACATGTTATTGGGCATTCCGGTTATAGCACCTTTGTATGTCTTCCCGCTTAAATTTTTCTTTTTGCTTATCTCGTCTACTATTTCCTGCTTTATTTGGAAGGTACCTTTAGATACAGGCGCAACAATTTTTCGACCAGGGGTTTTGCCAGAATAAAACTCTAACATCTGCTTTTTAAGCGCCTCGTTTGGGTTGCCGTTACCTTTTGCAGCCAATTTTTTAAGTGAGTCATGCAGCACATGTCGGGCAATTTGACCGGTGTAGGCAACAGAGTTGGTTTTTGAACCAGAATAATTTTTTAAAGTAATCGGATATGGTCCGTAAACATCGCCGATAGCCAATGTTGTGCAGGCACCGAGAGTTGCCACGCTAGCTATAGTTATGTTGAGTAATTTAGTCATTTTTTCCTCTCTATTATTGATCGCTCTGCAAACATTAAACACCCGACGGTTGACTAGGTGTTCCGTTGATCTGCAAAACCTGATAAACCTAGTAATGAGAATGACTCTCATTGTCAATGATAATGCAATGCATTATCAAAGCGATGGTACAAATAATTTGGCTTTGCCGAAATAAATTTGAGAAAAGTAGGATCCAAAGGCAAATACAAAGAAAATTTCAATCAGGCTGCTCTCATGTGCTAAACGTTGCTTGATGGTTTTATTAGGGATTTTCGCTACTGTTTGACGTTTTCTTGAAGATCAGCATCACGCTGGGTAAGGTCGTTTAGCAATTAGCGCAATTTAGGATACTGCAGCCTTTGGGTTCACAGTCTGAGATAAAATTTTTTTTCATAATCAACCTACGAATGAACCCAATGAAAAAGACTTACACTAAGATTCGTCATTTGGTTATGAAGAACCCAATAAATCCGTGGTCGGTTTTGACATTTTTATTCTGTTTTCTTCTGGTTGGCCCATTTGGAGCATTATTCGTCTTGGCATTTGGTGTCGACGGTGAGCTTTGGTCCCATTTGTTTGAGACGGTCTTTCCTCGTTACGTCAAAAATACACTTTTTTTGATGGCCGGAGTTGGCATTCTCAGCTTGTTCTTTGGTATCACGACCGCTTGGATCGTGGCCCGTTTAAAATTCCCGGGTGTAAAAGTGCTGGAATGGTGTCTTATCCTGCCAGCTACAATACCCGCTTATATTATAGCCTACACCTACACAGATTTTTTGGAGTACGCAGGCCCAGTCCAGGTGCTGCTGAGAGAGGTCTTTGATTGGAACAGCTCCCGGGATTATTGGTTTCCGGAGATCAGGTCAATGGGTGGCGCTATATTCGTTATGGCGACTGTTTTGTATCCGTACATTTATTTGTTTGCGCGAACAGCATTTAGAATGACCCCACGCACTTACTACGAAACGGCTTTATTTTACAATCGTAGCTTTCCAATCTTAGTTGATTTGCCTCTGGCAAGGCCTGCTATTGTTGCAGGATTGGCGTTAGTCTTGATGGAAGTCATCTCAGACTTCGGGACAGTTGAATATTTTGCAATTGAAACTCTTACGTTGGGGATATTTAATGTTTGGCTTGGAATGAATAACCTAGCCGGGGCGGCTCAGATCGCGCTTATCGCATTCTTTCTGATTATATGTTTATTATATGTTGAAAAATCCGCTCGATCCAAGCAGAGATTTCATGCGCCCGTAAAGGCAGGGCTCGATATCGCACCGAAGAAAATTAAACTTTTGTCGGCTGTTATCTGTTCTATTTTCTGTCTGTTCCCGATTATTTGCGGCTTTTTTCTGCCAGTAACAATTTTGCTCGATTTCGTGCTAAATTCGCAAAGCTTACCATCTGCAATTGAAGTCCTTGACAGCGCATTTAACTCTTTACTCATTTCAAGTTCTGCTGCCGTCGGTGTCGTTATCGTGGCTACAATTACCGTATTTACAATTACATATAAAAATCATCCATTTTTGTCGGCGGTCAGCTCAATAGCGGCTACAGGATATGCATTTCCGGGCGTGGTGCTTGCGATTGGTATTATTTCGTTTTCAAGTTTTTTGGAGGGTGGCGCCGCCTGGGCCTCTGATCAACTTTTAGGATTCAAGACCAGCACCTTTCTAATTGGAGGAGTCGGATTGCTAATTTTTGGCTATATTGTGAGGTTTCAAGCAATTGGCTTCGGAGCAATGAACTCCGGGGTAAAGCGTGTTTCACCCAATATAATGAATGCTAGCTTCGTTCTCGGGCTCAATTTCTCAGGAACCATGATAAGATTAGGACCGCCACTATTCTATAAGTCCATGTTGACTGCTGGTTTGTTAGTTTTTGTGGATGTGATGAAAGAACTTCCTCTAACCCTAATTTTGCGTCCTTTTAACTTTGAGACTTTATCAACCTCTGTTTATCAGTTGGCAAAAGATGAGTTATTGGAGCAAGCCGCTCCAGAGTCTCTAATGATTGTAATAGCCGGTCTGCTGCCAATTTGGCTAATTAATTCTACTCAGAGAGATTAATCCAGTCTAACTATTTTGATTACCGCCGGTATCGCTCACTGTGCCATATAGATCGAGGCGATCGCCAATTAGTTTGTATCCGAGCTTTTGGGCTATTTCCTGGAGCCTTCGTGAGACTTCCTCATCCTCGAACTCAATAACTTTACCAGTCTTTACATCTATAAGATGATAGTGACTATCTTCTTCTGACGACACCTCATATCTCGACTTGCCGTCGCCAAATTCCAGCCGATCGATCACGTTTGCTGCCTCAAAAAGCCGCAGTGTCCTGTAGACAGTCGCGATACTTATATTCGGATCTCTTTTTTCTGCCCTCCTGTAGATTTCTTCAACATCGGGATGATCTTCTGCACCCGAGAGGACCCTCGCCACAACGCGCCTTTGACCCGTCATCCTCATGCCCTTATCGACACATTTTTGCTCAATCTCAGAGATTTTTGTCACCAACGTACGAATACTCCCCAGATTAAATTGTATCTCAATATTTCTGGTTAACAAACCCCACACTATGGGTTAAACCAATTATCGTAAATTTATCCTAAAGAACGCACACATGCAAAGATATGCCTGGATAACGGGGGGTGGAAAAGGTATCGGGAGGGCTCTCACGATGCGCCTTGTGAATGAGGGCTGGCGGGTAGCGATCAGCTCCCGCACTGAAGAGGATCTTGTTTCTTTGCAGGCAGAGTTAGGTGACGACAATGTCGCCCTTTTTACGCTGGATATTACGGATTGTGTGGCAAATAAGGAGACTGCCGATAAAATTCTCAAAAAATTTGGTTCATTAGACCTCGTAGTTCTGAATGCTGGAACGCACAAACCAGTTAATGCGGCGAACTTTAACGTTAACGACTTTAGAGACTTAATAGAGACTAATTTAATGGGGACTGTCCATGGATTAGCGGCCGTGTTGCCGTATTTTAAACAAAGAAAGAGGGGGCACATTGCGATTGTCGCCTCAGTGGCGGGTTATAGAGGCTTGCCGAGTGCCGCAGCCTATGGGTGCACGAAAGCAGGATTAATTAATATGGCGGAAGCTTTAAAGCCTGAACTTGACTCCCTGGGTATAAATCTCTCGTTAATAAATCCCGGCTTTGTGAAAACCCCCCTCACTGACAAGAATGACTTTTCAATGCCAGATTTGATATCAGCAGAAGCAGCTGCTGGTTACATTTATCGTGGGCTGGAAAAAGGAAAATTTGAGATTGCCTTTCCGAGGCGGTTTAAGACTCTTCTCAAGCTTTTGCGCATCTGTCCTTACGGTATATTTTTCTGGATCACCAAGAGACTTTTGAGAGTGCCATGACTAATGCTGCAAAATATGCGGAGTTTTTGGAGTCGGTTTCACCGCAGACCTTAGGGGATTTTGATAAATTCGTGGGTGAAGATGTGTTTTTTTCCGATCCCTTCCACCAAGTGAGAGGAATTGAGCTCCTGAAAGGTGTCTTTTTGGACATGTTTAGGAGAGTGGGACCCGTCAAATTTGAGGTTTTACGCATCTTTCAAGAAGATCGCGAAGCTGTAATTATTTGGAAGTTTTCGGCTCTCTTAATGGGCAAACTATGGACAGTCCCTGGCACGTCCCATATCGTATTTGACCAGAATGGAAGGGTGATCGAACACATCGAATATTGGGACTCTGGTCAATACTTTTTAATGCAACTACCTTTTATAGGGCGGTTTGTGTCTTGGATATATCGACGTGTTGGTCACTAGCTAATCGGCCGAGTGAGCCGCTCTCTTTTTTGAACACTATCGTGACTGATCCGATGAGGATCCCAAATTTGTAAACACGTGCTCTGTTTAATAGCTCTCCCGAAGACATTAACCACATTTTGTCATCAAAACGCACTCGGACCAGCATCCTTCCTATTGGCAGCGTCATGAAATAGCGCCAATGCAAGGTATTGTCGGCAATTTCACCAACTGCCTTACCAACCACATCAGATGCCCGGCCCTCGTAAGTGCCGTCCTCTAGAATAACAATCTTCCACTGACGGTTTTCTTTTGACCCGTCGTCATATTGAAAACTCTCGTCAAGGGTAAGCGTATTTTCATCATAAGATCCTTGGATGGCTACGTTGAACCGCTTCCGAATGGTTCCAAACCTATCCTCAAAGAGACCTTCGGCGCTCGAGTTTCCCTCAAAAAACGTCTCTAATCGAAAATTAGATTGAATGCTTCTATTTAAAGGGGTTAAAAAGTTCATTGCCTAACCGTCTGCGCCGCCTGTAAAACTGCAACTTACGGGGCAATTTACGCCCTGAATTTTGTTTTGGATCACCGGTTTTCCGTGACTCGGTCAGCTTTTCTGAATTACAAATTGCCCCACGTCGATTCGTCCACTTTGAAATCCTGCCGCACAATAGTTCAAGTAGTAGGTCCATGTATTTTTGAAGTCTCTATCAAAACCAAGCTCCTCGATCCGAG
>CAJXEC010000109.1 GCA_913052165.1 uncultured Rhodospirillaceae bacterium | reverse complement strand
GCTCTCATCGGGTATCGCTTGATCAATATTATAAAACTAACGCTCCTTAAAAACGTTTTAGCAACCTGTCGATGTAGTCCAATTCTATTTTAGGACGATATTGTTCTCCTGCCCTACGGCGAAGTTCATCAAGTATTTGTCGAGCCCGTTTTACTGTCGATCGGGAATCTATTTTTATAGTGTTCTGATTAAAACTATCGCCTTCTCCGATTTCCCTGCCTAAGGGATCCAGCGAGGGACGGTTTCTATCTGTTTGAACCTGTCTATTTCCAGATTCTCGAGAAAATTGTTCTCGCAATTGCCTCATTATTTGTTGCCCTGCTTTCTGAAGATTCTGCAATGCTTGGCCTTGGGCGCCAACAGCATCAGTCGGGCGGTTGCCGCGTAGCGCGCGGATGGCCTGCTCCATAGATTCCGCGGCTTTTTCCAGAAACTGCCCGGGATTTAGACCCGGGCGACCGAGCATTAAACTCTGCAATTTTTGTAGCATCTGTTCCAAAGCACGTTGGTCAGTCGGTCCTGGCATGATACCTGAAGGGGGTGCGCCAGGTCGTCCGAACTGGAATGTCCGATCCATTAGGCTTTGTTGTTTTCTAATTAATTGTTGAAGTTGCCGCATGGCCTCGGCTCGGCGGCCGATGGGACCGCTGCGCCCACGAATGACTTGCATCGACCTAATATTGCTGAGCATTTGCTGCAGTCGAGAGAGTATCTGGCGTGCTCCCTCTCTGTTTCCAGATTGCATCATATCCTGCATTTGTCTCATCATTCTTTGAATATCTGATTGGCTCATCATCCGCATGGTGTTCAGGTCAAATTCAATTTCTTTAATATCTTGGGGTTTCCGGCGCATCTGCTCTGCGAGGGCTTCCAAGTATCTTTGAGTCGCTATTTTTAGCTGTCTCATAAGTTCATCAAGTTTTGTTTGGTCAGCACCTTCTAGTAGTGCTTTATTGAGAGCGGTCTGCAGTCTTCTCATCTCCCGTTCTGGGATTGAGAGCCCACCGTCTTCAAGCCGGAGAGCTATATCCCATAATAGATCAGTTACAGGATGTATTGCCGTGTCTTTTTTTTCGTATGCTAGGCGTGCCGAAGCTGACCTAAGTCCGAGGTATACTACAACGTCGTTGGCGAATAAGACTGGAACGTTAAGTATGGCGTGAAGTCTCTCAACTACCGAATCTCGATTGGGTGAGTCTTCGAAAAGTGCTCTTCTGACAGAGGCGATATTTCTTGCCACTGGGTGGTTAAACCGTCGTTCTGGTAACTGATATTCAAAAGGAGCGCCATAACCAACTTGGCCACTATTATCAACAGCGTAAAGTTTCAAAAGAACCGCTGTTCCCGCCCATTTATGCGATGCGAGGTCAAGTTGCATATTGTCTTTGACGGTCTTCTGAAAATCGGCCGGCAGCGTCAATTTTCTTTTAAGCGTCTCTTTTCCAACTACTGTTCCCTTTTCATAGGTTCGCTTAATTTCAATCCAACCTTCTTTTAGGCCGTAATCATCGGATGCGGAGAAACTTACCCGCGACGAAGCCAGGGAATTAGGTTTGGGCTTGTCGACAAAATGAACCTTGGGCGGGTTATCGGGGACTACCGATATATGCCACCTGGCTAGAGTGTTTCCCTCCGACTCAATAGACAGAGATCCACTGTGTATAATTTCATGGCCTATCCGGCTGTTTTTTTCATCAATCTTCAAGAACGGTGCCCGCCTCGAAATCTCGCCTGACTCGTCGGAAATTTTATTCGTTTCTTCAATCACCAGAAAAGGGGGGCGGCTACTGCTGTGCGCTCGAGCCGTAACTTGGCTCCCATAGGGAACCTCAAGAATTGATGCCTCTGAAGATTGACCAAAGACCTTGTATTGAAATTTTTGCTGCTTCTCTGTTTGTACAGGGCGAGTTGAATCGATTGACGCGTTTTGAAGAGGAAAAATAGGGGGTAGTCCTGTATATTCCGGGGGCGAAATCCAAATATCCAGGACTGTCTTAGAGTTACCGGCGGTTTCTGGAGGAGCTACCAGAAGCGCATTTTTAAGTCTCAAAATTGGGTCTTCTTTGCTCCAAAAAAATCCAACAAATAAAGCCAAAATGATACCAGATCTTAGTGCCAGGGGATCATATCTGGCGAGATTTGGTTCTGGCTTGCCCGCCCGTAAGTTTTTCAAGGATCCGATCAAACGCATTCTGTGCAGTTCCCATAGACGGCCAGAATCTTTATTAGTGGTGACGTTAAATTTATCATCAAGGGAGGTCAAAGGTCGGTGTGCAAGACCGCTTTTAGTTTCCACGCGTCTTTTGGCTTCTCTTATACTGGGTAACTTTATTGCAGATTTAGATTTTATGAGGGTCCAAAATATTCCAAGCCCAAAGAATAAAAGCACTAAAAGGTGAATCCAATTTGGCAGTAAGGGCAATATGTTAAATAAGGCTAGGCTTATGAAAAGACCGAGAATTAGGCTTAGCGGCAAAAGAGCTGGCCACAAACGTTCCCAAAAATATGCAAGCCTGGCCGTCCACAGGATGAGAATACCTTTTTTATTTTCAGATTGTTTTTGGGTGCTTTTCATTTTGGTAGCTCATTGAAGACCAAGAGGTCGATTCGATAAGGGTACTCATAGCCAGTTGGGTAATTGGTCAAGCGATAAAATATCTTCGTAGGTCGGCCGGGGCCGAATTACCGCAGTCATAGCCTCCCTGACCATAACCTCGAGCGTGGGCAACCGAGTGTTGTATGTTGAACCCATGACTGCGCCGTAAGCGCCGGCACTTGCAATAGCGATCAATGCGCCTGGTTCTATGGGTGGTAGATTTGCAGCTTTCGCTAATATGTCTCCCGTCTCGCAAACAGGACCAACTACTTGGGCGCTGCTCAGCTTACAGTTTGCATCTTTCTTCTCGGTCAAAACATCGTGAACAGCATTATATAGGGTTGGTCGTATGAAGTCGTTCATAGCCCCATCGACTATTACAAATCTTTGCACAGGCGTGTTTTTGATAAAAAGGACCCTGGCGACTAATATGCCGGCATTGGCGACTAAAAACCGACCCGGCTCAACGGTAAGCTCAACCTTTAGGGAAGATACAGTACTCCGAATTGTCTGCGCGTAATCTTCAATATCTGGTGGATTTTCTGTGGTGTAGGTCACGCCAAGTCCTCCACCTAGATCAAGACGTTTCACGCTCGCTCCGGCAGCTCGTAAGTCCTGAACCAGGATTGCTATCCTCTCAAAGGCGTCCCGAAATGGCGTCAGAGAAGTAAGTTGCGAACCTATGTGTAGAGCAAGCCCTACCATATTAATTCCCGGCATTTGCGCAGCTTGCGTGTATAAGGCGGGAGCTAAATCTATATCTATTCCAAACTTATCGGCCTTGCGCCCCGTAGAGATCTTATCATGGGTTTGAGCATCTACGTCTGGATTAACTCTAAGCGCGACCGTCGCTGTTTTTTTTAACTCTTGTGCGATATTGGAAATTAACTCTAACTCGGATGGAGATTCGATGTTGAATTGACCCACACCAACTTCAAGGGCGTGACGGATTTCATCTCGGGTCTTTCCCACTCCCGAAAAAACAATTTTATCTGGCGTTATCCCAGCATCCAGAGCTCTTATTAGTTCTCCTTTGCTGACGATGTCGGCACCACTGCCTAAGTTGGCAAATGTTTTGATAACAGCTTGATTGGAATTTGCCTTGACTGCGTAACAAATCCTGACCCCCATAGGATCTAGAGCATGTTTGAGTTCAAGGTACTGATGCTCAAGTGAAGAGCTTGAATAACAGAAAAACGGTGTGCCAACTGACTCGGCGATGCTTGCGATAGAGACTTTTTCAACAAAAAGGTGACCGCCCCGATATCCAAAAAAATTCATTTTGGATATTTCCCCGGAAAGGTGTTGTCTGCTCCCTCTGGGGGTACAGGGTCCCCCTTCTTGCCGCACGCCACCTGAGTTAACGCAATCGGAACAATCAGTAACAAAGAAATTAAGAGTTTCATCTCAGGAATCTCTCACGTGCATGAGCAATCTGTAATTTGACATTTTCCGGCGCAGTTCCGCCAAAACTTGTGCGGCTAGTAACAGATTTTTCAACACTCAGCACATTAAAAACGTCATCCGTTATTCTGGGTTCTATCCTTTTCATATCCTCTAATGTGAGCGCTTCTAATCCTGATCCCCTTGCTTCCGCTAGCCGGACAATCTCTCCGGTAACGTGGTGTGCTTCTCGGAATGGTATTGAGAGAACTCGAACAAGCCAATCTGCGAGATCTGTCGCCGTGCTAAAACCTAATCCTGCAGCGCTTTTCATGCAGCTCCGGTTAAACTCCAGGTCATTAATCATAGCAGTCATTGCACAAATTGAGAGTGAAATCGCATCAGCAGCATCAAATGTCGGCTCCTTATCTTCTTGCATATCCTTTGAATACGCTAGCGGGAGACCCTTCATGACCGTCAATAAGGTCACAAGATCACCAAAGATTCGACCAGCTTTTGCGCGCACTAATTCAGCAGCATCGGGATTTCGCTTCTGTGGCATAATTGAGCTACCAGTTGTGAGGGAGTCACTTAGAGATGCGAATTTAAACTGTGCTGAAGACCACAAGATTATTTCTTCCGCGAGCCTGGATAGATGTGTTGCACAAATTGCCGCTGCAGCCATAAATTCGAGAACGAAATCCCGCGCGGAAACAGAATCAAGTGAATTGGCGGTAGGCCGATCAAAGCCCAACGCCTCGCTTGTTGCATGTCTGTCTATCGGAAAGGAGGTTCCAGCCAGCGCCGCAGCCCCAAGTGGGTTCTCATTTAGTCTTTTTCTGGCGTCGGAGAAACGTCCTCGATCTCGACCAAGCATTTCGACGTATGCCAACATGTGATGTCCTAACGTAACAGGTTGGGCACTTTGAAGATGCGTGAAACCAGGCATTATCCAGTCAACATGTTTATTAGCTTGGTTGATTAGCGCGCTTTGAAGGTTTTGGATTTCTTTATCAAGAGCATCCGACTGGTCCCTTACCCAAAGCCGCAAATCAGTCGCAACTTGGTCATTCCTAGAACGCGCAGTGTGCAGTCGGCCGGCATTTTCACCAATAAGCTCTCGCAGTCTTCCCTCAATATTTAAATGGATATCCTCAAGAACATTCTTGAACTTGAATCGACCAACCGCCATCTCTTCGGCGATGGTTTCAAGACCAGAGATAATTTCTTTGTGTGCTTCTTTGGTGATGATCCCTTGTTTCTCTAACATATTGCAGTGCGCTTTTGATCCCTCGATATCTTGCAAAAAAAGGCGTTGATCAAAACCAATCGAGATATTAATTGCCTCCATAATTTTGTCCGGCCCCGATTTAAATCTTCCGCCCCACATGGTATTGGATTCATTGTTTGGCTTGTTTTCTTGAGATTCGTTCTTATCGTTCATAGCGAGTTCTCTGGAATGGACAAATGTCAGTGCTAAGAAGTCTTATCATAATTTTTGTTTTCTGTGTTTTGGCTACCACCACGTGGTTTGTTTTGATCGGAAAAGGCACAAAAATCAATTCTCAACCTGCATTAGTTGGGTCGATGAAAAAATTTATTCCAGTTAAAAAACGTCCGGATCCTGTTTCGCTGACCTTTTTCAAGGATAATAATACCACAGTTGCCTTATCTGAATGGCGGGGAAAAGTTGTCCTACTGAACTTTTGGGCGACTTGGTGCAGCCCTTGTATTCGTGAAATGCCATCAATACAAAAACTTAGCAAACTGCTTTCAAAAGAGAGCTTTGCAGTTCTTGCACTCTCTCAAGATATCCAAGGTTGGAGTAAAATCCGCCCTTTTATTCAAAAATATCAACTCAACGACCTCCCCATTTACAACGATCCAAAATTAAGTGGGGCCAAAAAATTTGCTGTAAAAGGTTTGCCGACGACCATTCTGTTAGACCGGGATGGAAGAGAACTAGGCCGGCTTCTTGGCCATGCTGAATGGGATAGTAAAGAGGCGATAGATCTGATCAAATATCATCTGTCAAACTATTGATTATCGGGTGGGTGCAGGGCTTTCTCCGGTGTAGTCATAAAATCCACGCCCTGTTTTTCGCCCAAGCCAGCCCGCCTCCACATACTTTGCCAGCAAGGGGCAGGGTCGGTATTTACTGTCGCCCAATCCTTCGTAAAGCACTTGCATGATTGAGTAGCAGGTGTCGAGACCAATAAAGTCGGCCAATTCCAGCGGCCCCATCGGGTGGTTTGCCCCAAGTTTCATCGCTGTATCAAGGTCTATGACTGAGCCGACCCCTTCGTGGAGTGTGTAAACGGCCTCATTAATCATCGGTAATAAAATTCGGTTTACAATGAACGCAGGAAAGTCTTCTGAATTAACTGTTGTTTTTCCGAGTGCTTCCGCCAAAATTCGGATTTTTTTGTAGGTCGCTTTGTCGGTGGCAATGCCTCTTATTAGCTCAACTAATTTCATAACAGGGACGGGGTTCATGAAATGAAGACCAATAAATTTACTGGGCCGATCGGTGGACGAGGCTAGTCTAGTGATCGAAATTGAAGAGGTATTGGTTGCTAGTAGAGCTTGAGAATTGAGGTGCGGTACAAGTTTACTAAATATGGCTTTCTTTACGTCTTCGTTCTCCGTAGCAGCCTCTAAAACAAGGTCGCAGTTGCCGAATTGGCTATAATCTGTACTGGGGCGTATATTGGAAATTGTATTTTCAAGGGCTTCTGCTGTGAGACGATCTCTATCAACTAAACGTTGCAGGCGCTTTCTGATGCCGTCAATGGCTTTATCGAGGACCTCATCACTAACATCCACAAGGGTCACTGGAAAGCCGCTTTGCGCGCAGACCTGAGTGATACCACTTCCCATCTGACCTGCACCGATAATGCCGATCTGAGATATATTGTTTAAATCTTTGTTTGATATTTGCTCTTCTTTTAGCGTAGCGTTTGCAATGTCGTCCATGTCCAATCTACTTCATTCGCTCTTAGCCGTGAATTTGCATCTTTATATATTGGATTATTGAGAAAAAATTCAGCGGGGTTTTATCTCTTGTTTATCTAGTTCGTCAGCCAGTTCGGGCAAAATCTGAAAAAGATCTCCTACCAGTCCATAATCCGCTACCTGAAAAATAGGCGCTTCTTCATCCTTATTAATCGCTGCAATTACCTTACTGTCTTTCATTCCAGCTAAATGTTGGATGGCTCCCGAGATACCTACCGCAACATACAGTTCTGGGGCCACAACTTTACCTGTTTGTCCAACCTGATAATCATTGGGGACAAACCCCGCATCTACCGCCGCTCGGGAAGCCCCAACACCAGCACCCAAACGATCGGCCACAGCTTCAACAAGTGGAAAGTTTTCACCTGATTGCATGCCGCGTCCGCCAGAGACGATGACCCTTGCAGACGTTAATTCTGGTCGCTCGGACTTTGTTAATTCTTGACCAATAAATCGTGATAACCCAGGATCTGACACCGGGGACACTTCCTCGATGACAGCTGATCCACCTTGGTCACCTGCTTTGCTGAACGCAGTGGTCCTGACTGTGACAACCATTTGATCCTCATCTGTTTGCACAGTGGCAAGTGCATTTCCTGCATAAATGGGTCGCACGAAGGTCTGGGCATCTTTAACTTCTGTAATATCTGAAATTTGAACTTGGTCTAATAAGGCAGCAACTCTCGGGGCGAGGTTTCTGCCCATGGTCGTATGGGGAAAAACGATGTGTGAATATGGATCCGAAATACCAACCACAAGGTCACTAAGTGCCTCTACGAGACCGGCTTCGTATGTTTGTGAGTCAACAACTAAAACTTTTCTCACACCGGGGATCTTTGCGGCATCGCTTGCAACGCTGCCGCATTGGTCGCCCGCGCACAGTAAATCAATGTTTTCATCCGCTATCTCTAATGCGGCCGTAATTGTGTGAAAGGTGCTATCCTTTATTCTAGTGTTGTCATGCTCGGCTACCACTAAGGCTGTCATCAGATAACCCCCACTTCATTTTTTAACTTATCTACTAATTCATCTACAGTTTTTAACATAATCCCT
>CAJXEC010000108.1 GCA_913052165.1 uncultured Rhodospirillaceae bacterium | reverse complement strand
CAATGGTCATGGTATTGAGGGCTCCTTTCGAACTTGTGTAGGCCAGCGATGATCCATTCGATCGCCAGGCACCTATAGATGAGATATTAACAACCGCGCTATCACCTGCCGCCTTCAGGTGGGGCTGAGCAGCCCGCGTCATCTGGTACGTACCGATGACATTGATGGAAAAAGATTTATGAAAATCATCGGGGGTCAGCCCTTCTAAATCTGCGATTGGGTTTGGCCGGGTGTAGGCCGCATTATTTACAAGAGCGTCAATTCTTCCCCATTGATCCATAGCGGCTTCTGCCATCTGTCGACACTCGGTGTCGTTAGAGACATCCGCGTGAAAAACAATCGCCCCATTTCCAGATTTTCGGCAAAGATTAGCTGTTTCCTCCGCACCACTCTCATTACTCGAATAATTAATAACAACGTTATAGCCAACCCTGGAAAGGGACAGCGCGCACTCTGCACCGATACCTGTAACAGAGCTAGATCCAGTTATTATCGCTACCTTCGACCCTGAAGCCACCGATGCCTCCCTTTTTTTCTTTAAACTAACTGAGAGCTATTAAACGGAAAAGGGTGGTTGGAGATTTCAAATTTAAGGCATAAGCTTAGGTCAAAAAGTTAGGGGAGAGCGGTGACCAACTCTGCATACGCTTCAGTACTTACAGCAAAGCGGACTTTTGAGCTTCGTGAGGTACCACTGCCAGAAATTGGACCTAATGATGGACTTCTTCGAATGGAGTGCGCCGGCCTTTGCGGAACCGATTATGAACAATATGATGGCCATTTTATTGGAACAATACACGGCCAACTCCCGATGACCCTTGGTCACGAAATAATGGGTTTTGTCGAAAAGTTAGGACCCGAGGCCCAGAAAAAATGGGGCGTGAATGAGGGTGACCGAGTTATCGTTGAGACTTCTATTCCCTGTGGAGAATGTCTTGCTTGCAAAGATGGGAGACCCATTTTTTGCAGTGAGAATCTGGGTTATGGAATTCGTATCGGTTTTGATCTAAAGCCACACCTTTGGGGTGGCTATGCCTCACATCTTTACCTGCATCCTAATGCTAGACTTCACAAAGTCCCAGATAACATTCCGACTGGCCCAATGAGCCTTTTTAACCCCCTATCCAACGCTGTTCGTTGGGCATGGAAAAAACCAAACCTTCGACCAGGCCAAACAATCGTCGTTGAGGGACCTGGCCAACGAGGTCTTCTCGCAGTGGCTGTCGCCAAAAAGATTGGGGCAGGAAAAATTATATGTACGGGCACTGACAAAGACGATTATCGGCTAAATTTAGCCAAAAAGCTTGGTGCCGATACAACAATAGATGTCACCAAAGAAGATCCCGTATCCCGAGTGATTGCTGAAACTGGAGGAGAAAAAGCGGATATTGTATTGGATGTCTCCATGGGAGCGACCGACCCAATTATTCAAGGAATAGAAATGCTAAAAAAAGGCGGGACCTTTGTTAACGCGGGCGTGAAAACCCATAATGCTGTAGCGAATTTCTTCACAGACAAGCTTCTTTTTAATGAGATTTCTTTTCTTGGAGTTTTATCGTCGGACTGGGAAGATACCGCAGAGGCTGTCGATATATTAACCGATGAGTGGGAAGAACTGGAGCCGCTAAGCACGCACGCTTTCCCGCTTGGTGAGGCCGAAAAGGCTGTAAAAATGCTCGGCAGAGAACTCGATGACGGTAAAGAATCTATCCATATCCACTTGGATACTATGGTAACACCATGAAAAAATTACCAATTAGATTAGCCGCAGGTTCCGGTCCAACGTTCGGTGTTGATGACCTTTCCTGTGCGGCGGCAACGCATCTTGGTCTTTGGGAAGATGAAGGTTTAGATGTTACTTGGACCCCGGTGCACGGCGGGGTAGCCGCCATGCAAGCAGTAATGGATGATATTGTTGATGTGGCGTATGGTGGGTTAGGGCCTGCCCTGCGATTTCGCTCTGAGGGGAAACCTCTAAAGATTATCGTTTCCATGGCCCGTTCCCTGGCTCAAAACCTCGTCGTCCAGAGAGAAATTAAATCGACTGAGGACCTCAAGGGCGTTTCCTGGGCCCTTGATGGGTTTGGTGCTCTCAGCCATCACATGGCCCGACTACTCGTCAAAAGCCTTAACATCCCCGAGACGGAAATTGACTGGCAAGCGGTGGGGCCGCCCCCAGAGAGAATCGAGCGCTTGTTGAATGGCACCATCGACGTATCATTAATTCGTGTTGAAGAAGCGATGTCTTTAAATGCAGATCCCTCAAATACACTTCACAATCTTCTTGGATTTGCACAATTAAAAGACCTCGTTCCTGTTCAGCCACACGGGGTATTAGCGACATCAGATACATATGTTTCAGAGCATTCAGAAGAGCTTCATAGACTGACGAGGGGAATGATTAGAGCGTCCCGCGCGCTTCATAATGACTTTGATGCGTTCAAAACCGTCTATGAGCGTAACGTGTCTGTCGAGGTAGCGCCGGAAGAGGTTCATAACATTTGGCAGCAGGAGAGTGTTTCTGACGGCTTTGCTGTAAATGGCGA
Source organism: uncultured Rhodospirillaceae bacterium (assembly GCA_913052165.1). Lineage (GTDB taxonomy): Bacteria > Pseudomonadota > Alphaproteobacteria > MPNO01 > UBA2964. Next base: position 5,533 of record CAJXEC010000108.1, on the reverse strand, counting down.
ACTCTCTTTAGTTCACTGGCAAGATGAAATGCGCCTATTTTATGAATTGAACCCGGAGCTGACACCGGTTAGCCGATCAGACGTGATATCGGAGATTTTCGTTGAAGAAGCTTTAAAAACACTTGGTAGTGTTGAAGGCCCAGATCTTAACTAGGAAGGATAAAGGGATGCGCCGGATCCAAAATCTCAAACAATCTTGTGTCTTTCCAAAAACAAACAGATCCACGCAGACAAAGGCGAAACCCCGACTTGGAATCAAACTTTTCCGACGGTTATGTGCATGATAATAGCTTTTTTCTTCGCCGTAATGTTTACAGGCCCTCTATCGGTCCACGTTCTCAGCGAAAAAGTATTTCCGGCGGTTGTCACGGGGATCCCTTTTATCTGAAGCGTGTTAAAATTAGGAAAAATATTTTAGCGCCCACAACTGACCCTATTCTAGCCGACGGAGAAATCCGAGGTGAAGATGCCAAAGCCCCTCATGGCGTCTGGCTCATGCTTGCATGGTTCATCTCCCTCCTTATTTTCATCTCACTCCCCGGTTTTGTTATCTCCTTTGCTTTATTTTTTACTTTTTTTATAACCGTCTTGCTGGGGTCAGTTTGCAAAAGATCATCGTAATGACGGCCTGTGGCTTGGGAGGATTGCTCTTTTTAGCGGGAGCCCTTAACCGGTATTTTCTGCCTGATTTATTGCAGTAATTTATAGAATTACCAAGGCGCGTCGGAGGGCGTTAAGAGCACAACGCTTGGATCAGAGAAGGTATCTTTTTCTTAAAACCAAAGAACCCTTTTTTTGCATGAGGCCAACATTTTTGATCCCAAGGTCGCGTAACTCTTTGAATAGGATTGCAAATGCCAATTTCTAACTGATCTAATAAAGACTTCGTCGGTCCAATTGGTGCATAGGGTGTAACTAATCTTTGAGCACTAGTTTGAGAATAAAGCGCTTTAATTGAGTCTGGATCTGTACCTACATATTCGGGAACATTTGCATTATTCAAGAACTTACCTGCCGCGTCTTTCAGTCCTTCAGCGACAAACCTTGATACGCTCTCAGACACCCCTCCTGCCGCACGATCATCCGTCGATGGAATTATAGCCACCCCAACAACATCTTCCGCAGCAATTCCCAAACTATCGAGGCCTAGATCCTCTTCATGAACCAGGAGAAGAGAGGGAGTCCCGGGATCAACTGGATCAGAAAACTCAAGCCGAATGGGATCCGGGTGGGGGGATAAACTTATCGGATCAGCAACGGTTGCTAGCTTATTTTGAGGGTTGAAACGTCCCTCGGTGTATTTTTCTATATTACCCGCACGGGCAAGGTAGTTTTTACCTTGTGTTTGCAATCCAGCTACCCACCGCCAGGACAAAGTGTTTGATGCAGGATCGCCATCAAGTAGGAAGCGCATGAATAAATCCGCACCAATAGTCCACGGCAATTTGAGAGTAAAAACCCAAATACTCGCAAACCACATTCGCGCATGATTATGAAGATAATTTGTCTCTTTTAATTCGTGAACCCAATAGTCAAAGCAGTCAATCCCGGTTTCACCAGCCAAAGCGTTCGATAGACTGTTATCCTCCGCCAAATCCAGTAACGCTTGGTCCCGTTCGGTGAGGTAATCCGTCCAGATCGACGGTCTCATCTCTAACCAACCCTTCCAATAAGTGCGCCAGAATACTTCCTGTATGAACTTTTCGGCTTTTAAGAAGCCGTGCGCAGTTAAAACTCTGCTTACAATCTCCTGCTCTAAAATGACCCTGTGTCGAACCCAGGGAGATAGAGTTGTGACAGAATCGTGCTTGCCCCTGCCCCGATCAAAATTACGGTTAGCCGCATAATACTTACCAAGCTTAGGAAGCATTGCTTCAAACCTTGTGATCGCATTTAAACGGTTTAAATCCGGATTATTTAGAATATCAATTGTCATATCAGACGAACAATCCGAACGGCAGCTGAGGATCCAAACCCAACCATATGGCCCCAGCATCTGGTAACAAAACCGATCTTGTCAGATAATTTCGCTTTGGACTCTTCGAGATGTTCTATTTCATCTTCCTGGCATTCTCTCAGGATTCTCTTTATTTCGATCAAAGCGGGTGAAGATACGATTACATCCGTCTTCAATCTTTCAATTTGCTGTTGATAATGGGTCTCTACAAAAGCCTCAACGGATTCAATTGTGTGGTAGACTGCCTGGGCTCCAAAAATTGCGGGGATCGCCCCGGTTAGAAAACCCGCCAAACGCCAAAGCGGCAGAAGCCTGCTTTTAACCCCAGGTTCCAAAATTGCATCAAAGCGCTGCAAGTGTTTTTGCTCTGTTTCTAAGTGGCGCAAAGCAAAATTTTGAATTTTCTCACACCTACTGACCGCCAGGATTCCTTTGTAGATGAAAACAGCACCTGTCTCCCCGGCATGGTCCGTCCTCAGTTCTGCGATTAACCAGGGAGGTAGCGTTACGGCAGACGCTCTAAAGCTTGAGTCGGAAAAGTCAGATTGCATATATGGAATACGCAAATTTACTCTGTTTAGACTACCGGAACCTCAGGCCAATTCTTTAACAAGGACTATAAAAAGGGGGTGCAAGTTTTGATATTTTGAGCCATAAAATTTTTAGTGTTTTTTAACTAACTGAAGATTTAAAAAATGCCCGAGGGCCATGTAATACATCGTGCGGCGATGAAACATCACAAAGCGTTTTCAAGTAAAAAGCTGAGCGTTTCCTCACCACAAGGGCGTTTCTCCAAAGGCGCAAAGTTGTTGAATAAAAAAACTTGTCTGAAGGTTACGGCCTACGGCAAGCATCTGTTCTACACATTCGAAAACGGCTATCACCTCCATATTCATCTCGGTCTTTTCGGGAAAATTAGATCCCACAAAGCCCCACCCAAGGACCCACAAGGCCAGGTTCGCGTTCGATTATTCGATACCTCTACCGTCGTTGATATCAACGGCCCTACCATCTGCGAATTGCAAGACCCGACTGATTTCAACAAAACCATCAACAAGATCGGTCCAGATCTTCTGCGGAAAGATGCAGATCCTCAAATCTTTGTAGAACGCGTTAAAAAGAGCAAAAGGTCGATTGGCGCACTTCTGATGGATCAGTCTATAATCGCGGGGATTGGTAATATTTTTAGAGCAGAGATATTGTGGAGGAATAGGATAAACCCCGATAAAAAAGGCTCAGATTTAACAAGAGAGGATCTTTTGAACCTATGGAAGGATGGTCAACATCTCCTAGGCAAAGCGTTACGCTCGGGCAAGATAATTACCAATGACGCCGCAGCGTTTAGAAAAAAAAGCGAGCACCTAAATATATATAAGAAAAATCAATGTCCCAGATGTAGCACTCAAATCCAATCCTTCGAAATCGCCAATAGAACCTGTTATTTTTGTGAAACCTGCCAGACGACTGACTGTTAAAATGAGTTTTAGACCACAGATGTTCTATGTCATGGGATTTGCTATTCTGTTTAGTTCTTCCCCCGTTTATGCCACTCCAACAGGGAGTGATCCGCTCAAACTGTATGGCAAAGAGATTGTCTTTGATGTCCTCCGAAATGGAAAAAAATCAGGCACTCACCTGGTAACCTTCAAAAGAAATGGAAAGAAACTTGAAGTCAGAGCTAATTTTGATCTCTCGGTTTCATTCCTTTCCTTTAAGGTTTACGAGCTTTCATATAAGTCTGTCGCAATTTGGATCGACAATGCTTTACGAGAGATAAAAGCTGAAACCAATGATAATGGAGAAAAAACCTGGGTTACCGCTGAGGCCTCTAAAACAGGATTTAACGTCCGCACTGCAAAAAAAACATACCAAGTGAAGTCTAGTTTGTTTCCCACAAATCACTGGAATTCATTGGTCCTTAAACAAAACCAGGTTCTAAACACAATTACAGGTCTGATGAATGAGGTCAGCATTCGGAATGATGGGTTGGAAAAGGTTCCCACAGACCGCGGTATAATCAACGCGAACAAATACACCTACACAGGACAACTAGAGACGAATGTTTGGTACGACCAACGTGGCCGCTGGGTGAAAATGGAGTTCTTTGGGAAGGATGGCTCCACAATCACCTACAAGTGTAAAAAATGCCAAGGCCTCTAAACTATTGAAATAAGACCATAGCCCTCTGAGTTATTTTTTGAAAAATAAGGTAACGGATCCAATCTCAATGCCCAATTTACTTACCCTGGCTCTATTTATCAACACGCCATCTGACTGTAGGAACATCCAGTCATTAAAAGTAACTTTGAAACTCCCGTCCCCTACTTTGAGGTCCATGTCATAACGCCAATTGAGAGCATTTCCTGAGGCTTCCCCGGTGGCAATACCAATCACGTCGGCCGCTGTACCCTCATATTTTCCCTTACCCAATTTTGTTATTCGCCAAATTCTTTGGTCGGTTTCACCGTCATCATATTTGAACCGCTCATCGAGCGTTAAAGTCTTTCCATCCCATGTTCCATCGATCGTTACCTTAAATTGGCGCCTCAATTTCCCAAACCGGTCTTCAAAAATTCCCCAAGCCTCTGTTCGACCTTTAAAGTAATCCTCTAAAACTAGCTCGGGTTTGGCATCCTTAAAACTGTGCAATGCCATTCCTGAGCAACCAGATAAAAAGAAAAAGACCGATGAAATTGTAATGAATTTTTTAAACATATCGTTTCCTACTTAATAGTCCTGCGAAGAGCCCTTCGGGTAATCGCGAGCTCTACAACCTCAACTTTCTTTGCTGTGAGAGGGAAGTTCCAAACTAGAGTAACCGCGAATATTTTTAATACTGCTGGCACGACCGCATAGATTAGGGCAAGCGCAAAAACCCCCTCTGCCGTGACACTTTTTGGGTTAAACCCTGCATATTCAACTCCCGGTAAGGCAAGACCGACAGAGAGAGCTAGAGCAAACTTCGTGCTGAGGCCCCAAAAAGAGAATAAAAGGCCAGCATGGGATTTACCGAATTTTAATTTTCCATACCCAACGACATCAGCTTGCAACGCTGGTGGTAGGATCAAGTCTGCCCCAAGAGCCGCTCCCGTTATAACGCAGATGACACCGAACAGCGCGAGAGCACCATCTGGAATGAGTGGAACCAGAATAAAAACCCCAGAGGCAATCAACATCGCCCACGACCACATTTTATGCTTTCCCAATTGATCACTAAGTTTTCGCCACACGGGAATAAAAAGAACAGCGCTAACAAAATAAACGAGTATCAAAATGGCCTTTTCTGTCTCATTCGCGCCCAATCTAAATTCTAAAAATAAGAAAAAAAGAGCAGCGGGTATTCCATTCGCTAGGCCGTTAAAGAACCAGGCCATTAGCAAGCGAATAAAAACCCGATTCTGTTTTAAGCTTTTCCATACATCGCTTGCTTTGCAACGTATCCTATTTTCCTCGGACTTCTCACTGCTCTTATCTTTAACCATCATGAGAAGCCCCAGAAATGCGGGGACTCCAATCACGAATGCACCCACAACCAAAACCTTTATAGCCTCACGGTTCTCCATCCCAGAGCTGGTT
>CAJXEC010000107.1 GCA_913052165.1 uncultured Rhodospirillaceae bacterium | reverse complement strand
TAAATCTTAGTTTTTTTAATCACATTCAAGCGAGGAATAGAGGATAATTGTTGCGGAAATCATAATCCAAAAGAGAGAATTGTTCTTTCGTTTTTATCTTCGTCGGTTTATTTTCGCCGTAAAATTAGGCATTTGGAGCATTAAGGTTTGAAAAAAGCTATAAAAATAGGCCAGGTGACAATAGAAGACCCGGTAATTTTGGCACCCATGTCTGGTGTATCTGATCTTCCTTTCCGACGTCTGGTAAAGAAGGAGGGGGCAGGTTTGGTTGTATCCGAGATGATTGCCAGTCAGGCAATGATACGAGCGAACCGAAAAACTCTGAAAATGGCTTCTAACTGTGCAGAAGAATTTCCAATGGCGGTCCAGCTTGCGGGCTGCGAACCTGCTGTAATGGCAGAGGCAGCCAAGCTAAACGAAGATCGGGGTGCTGCCATCATTGATATCAACATGGGATGTCCCGTGAAAAAAGTAGTCAATGGCCATGCGGGATCGGCATTAATGCGCGAGGAGGACAAGGCGGTCCGGATTTTAGAGGCAACGGTCAAGGCGGTTTCAATTCCCGTGACCTTAAAAATGCGGACAGGCTGGGATGATAAAAGTAGGAATGCTCCCAGGCTTGCTCAGCTCGCCAGGGATGTCGGCATTCAAATGATTACCGTTCATGGTCGGACTCGTTGTCAATTTTACAAAGGACATGCTGACTGGGAATTTATCTCGTTGGTGAAAGAGGCGGTAGATTTACCTGTGATTGCTAACGGCGACGTAACAACTTTCGATGACGTGGCCGAGATATTAAAAAAATCTAAAGCTGATGGAGTGATGATCGGCAGGGGGGCATACGGAAGACCATGGTTTTTGCGTCATGTTATTGATTTCATAAAATTTGGGAGGCGCGGGGACCCACCTGAACTAAGGGAACAGCATTTTGTGATCCGAGGTCATTACGAGTCAATGTTACAACATTATGGTGAGGTTTCAGGTATGAGAATGGCGAGGAAACATCTTGGTTGGTACACCAAGGGGTTGGCGAAGTCAGCCGAGTTTAGAGCGAAAGTGAATTCGATTGATAATCCCAAAAAGGTGCTTGATCTTATAGATAATTACTATTCCGATCTGTGTAGCAGAGAGGCCTATGCGTGATCTAAATGGGCGCAAGGGACAGAATTCATCATGGCTTTCACATTAACATATTTAGAAAGGGCGAGATCTATCCTCGGTTCGCTGCCATTTCCTATCTTTGTTGTAGATCAAAGCGACACAATAACTTATTTGAACGGGGCTGCAGAGCAATTTTTTGACCAAGGTGCTAGTCGGCTGTTAGATAAAGCTCTTGAGAAACTTATTCCTTTTGATAGTCCCATTTTCGACCTGATAAATAATGTTCGAAATGGTGGAATGAACACTTTTGAATATGGAATAGACGTGGAGATCCCGAGAGGTGGAGGAAGAGGGCTTATGGTAAGCGCCTCCCCAATGAGCGCAGAGAATGCGGATATTACCATCTCTATCCATCAACAATTTGCTGCAAAATCGCTTGAGAGGCAGCACGATTACAGGCAGTCAGCGCGATCCGTCTCGGCCATGGCCTCTATGTTAGCACATGAGATTAAGAACCCGCTCTCTGGCATTAGAGGGGCAGCACAGTTACTGGAACGCTCTGTATCTGGAGCCGATCAATCGCTGGCCAGGTTAATTCAAAATGAGACAGACAGAGTTTGTTCACTTGTTGACCGCATGGATGTCTTTGCCGATAGCGCTTTTATCGAAAGAAAGTCGCTTAACGTACACGAGGTCTTGAAGAGAGCGATTGACTCAGCCTCTGTTGGCTTTGGAAAAAAAGTTACGTTTTCAACTGACTTTGACCCCTCTCTGCCAGAGGTGGAGGGCAACTTCGATGTTTTAGTTCAAGTATTCCTTAATTTAGTTAAAAACGCGTCAGAAGCTTTTAGTGGAAAGGGTGGTCAAATAATTTTGAAAAGTGCTTACCGTCGAGGGGTTAGTATGGTTATGGCTGGGGGTATGGGTCGCGTGCATCTGCCGTTGTGCATTTCAGTTGCTGATAATGGTCCGGGTGTGCCTGAGGGTATTGCAAGGAGTCTTTTTGACCCATTTGTGACAACAAAGTCGGAGGGCACCGGACTTGGGTTGGCATTTGTAGCAAAAGCAGTCGATGATCACGGTGGGATGATTGAGTGTGACTCGAGTTCTTCAGGTGCCGAATTCAGGGTCTATCTGCCAATATCCAGTCATAAAAAAAGGATATCAACGTGAGCCGTCCTGTTGTTCTCGTAGCGGATGATGATCGAGCAATTAGAATGGTGCTAGATCGTGCTTTGTCGGGTGAGGGATACGAGGTTAGGGCTACTGATAATGGAAGCACTTTGTGGAGTTGGGTAGAAGCTGGCGAAGGAGATATTGTTATTACCGACGTCCGCATGCCTGATGTAAATGGTTTGGATCTTGTGCCGCAAATCCACCAAATCCGATCTGATATTAAGATAATCGTTATGAGTGCCCAGAGTACTCTTTTAACGGCTGTAAAAGCCATTGAAAGGGGTGCTTATGAGTATATTCCTAAGCCCTTTGATTTAAACGAGTTGATAGGAGTCCTTGAACGAGCGCTCTCATCTCCCGAAAAGGCACAGGTGCAAAATGAAATGGGAGAAGAGGAGAAACTTCCAATAATAGGTAAATCACCTGCTATGCAAGAGATCTATAGAACCGTTGCACGCTTAATGACGAGTGATTTGACAGTAATGATATCCGGAGAGTCTGGAACAGGAAAGGAGCTAGTTGCGCGCGCTCTGCATGATTTCGGACAGCGTCGGGGTGGGGCGTTCATAGCCATAAATATGGCGGCAATCCCCAGAGAACTAATAGAGGCCGAGTTATTTGGATACGAAAAAGGATCCTTTACTGGTGCACATACTACTGGAATAGGTAGGTTTCAGCAGGCCCAGAATGGCACTTTATTTTTGGATGAAATCGGAGACATGCCCATTGAGGCGCAAACTAGATTATTAAGGGTGCTTCAGGAAGGAGAGTTTACCACTGTTGGTGGTAGGACTCCTATAAAGGCCGACGTGCGAATTGTTTCGGCCACACATAGAGATCTTGAACAGCTGGTAAGAAAGGGGCAGTTCAGAGAGGACTTGTTTTATAGATTAAATGTGGTGCCTATGAAGCTGCCACCGCTAAGGGATCGAAAGGAAGATATTGCAGACCTTGCGAGATATTTTCTGAACAAAGCGCCGGTTTCAGATTTGCCTTTAAAGACCATCGCGGCAGAAGGCCTAATTGTATTAAATGAGCATCAATGGCCAGGAAATGTTAGAGAGTTGGAAAACCTTATGTACCGTATCACAGCTTTGTACACGGAGCCTGTGATCAGCGCAGCTATACTTAAGCAGGAAATAAATCAGATCTCTACACCAGTTGATGGACCATATGATGAGGGATTGGGCGATAATCTCTCTTCTTTGGTGGAAAGATACTTGATTAATTATTTTGATAGTCTTCGCGGAAATTTACCGCGGCCCGGCTTGCATAGTCGGATCATTGATGAGGTTGAGAAGCCTCTCATCACAATAACGTTGAGAGCCACCAAAGGAAATCAGTTGAGAGCTTCTGATTTACTGGGTCTCAACAGAAATACTCTTCGAAAAAAAATTAGAGACCTCGATATTGATTTTTTAAGGGGTAGAGATGTTTGAAAAGGTATAAGAAACGTATCCCTTTGGTTATCATGATTGCTTCGTCTTCTCAATTACGCTCTTTGCACGATTTGGTCCGATATCTCAGAGTTTGGTCGCGAAAACATGGGATCGGCAGAAAGCTTGCAGTCTTTTTTATTCTTGCAGCTCTCGGATCAAGTATAGCTACTTATGCGGCGTGGACTGGTTGGGCGCCGGTTGGAACAAGGGTCCAATCGATTGTATTTTTTTTAAAATTAGACGCGGCACTCTTTGTAATAGTAGCAACCACCGTACTAGTTCGCATCGTTAGGCTATGGATAGAGAGACGGCGCGGTGCGGCGGGATCAAAATTGCATACTCGTTTGGTGCTTCTTTTTGGATTCGTTGCAGTAGCTCCCACCATCATAGTGGCCGTGGCGTCAGCAGTCGTGTTCACCCAAGGGGTGGAAGCTTGGTTCAACAATGTAGTGCGATCGGCGTTAAATGAGTCGAATGCGATCGCCTCGGCTTATGTAGAGGAAAATCGGCGATACTTAAGAGATGATATTCTTGGCTTGGCAAATGAATTCTCTCGGTCGGCGCAGCAAATATCGAAGAACCCTGAACAAATTCAATCGGTTCTAGCAGCGGAGGCTGAGTTGAGGGAGTTACATGAAGCGTCAATAATTAGCTCAGGTGGAAGGGCTTTTGCCAGTTGGAGTAGAAGCGGTTTTGTTCTCTTTGGAGATCCTGTTCCCAGTTGGGCGATGAACGAGGTTAGAGAGACTGGCGGTTTGATCATTTTTCGGACTCCGGAAGGGGATAGCTTACGGGGTTTGATCAAGCTTGAGGCGTTCGTGGATGCCTATTTAGATGTTAGCAGGAAGGTATCACCCGCGGTGTTATCTCGTGTTGACAGGACGAGGCGCGCAGTAGAGCGATATAAAGATTTGGAAAGCCGTCGATCTGAAATTGAAATTACCCTAGCTGCAATGTTTATTTTTGTTTCGCTTATGATACTTCTGGTTGCGGTGTGGCTCGGCCTTCTATTCGCTGCTCGCTTGGCAAGACCTATTAGTGAATTAGTCGATGCGGCGGAGCTGGTGAGGAGTGGGAATTTGGATGTCAGGGTCGACGAGAAGGGAGCACCAGATGAACTAGGCACGTTAAGCCGTGGATTTAATCGAATGACAGAACAGCTCATGGCTCAAAGGTGTGGGCTTGTTGAGGCAAATAGCCAACTAGAACAAAGAAGGTATTTTATCGAAACCGTTTTGTCTGGAGTATCGTCTTGCGTGATTGGAATAGATGGTAAGGGCCTTATTACCGTAACTAATAAAGCAGCTGAAGATCAGTTCTTTTCAAAAAACAATTCGGTAATTGGGGACCCACTGACAGATCATATTCCGGAGTGCAGAAAACTTTTTGAAAGCGCACTTTCTCTGAGCGGCGTGGATCAAATAAATGAAGAATTTGGTATAAATCTTGGAAATGAAGAACGCACCTTTTTTGTAAGATTTTCAGTAGGTGGGGGTGAGGGAAATGCTCCGGGTTACGTGGTAACTTTTGACGATGTAAGTGAACTTATAGCGGCTCAAAAAAAGGCGGCATGGGCAGACGTCGCACGACGTATTGCTCATGAAATCAAAAATCCATTAACTCCCATTCAACTTGCGGCTGAGCGTTTGCGAAAAAAGTACACACCTCAGATACAAGTCGACGTCGATGCTTTCCAAGATTGTACAGAAACCATTATTAGGCAGGTTGGAGGCATTGGCCGTTTGGTGGACGAATTTTCATCTTTTGCGAGAATGCCTGCTCCAGTGATGAAAGAGGAGGATCTTGTCGCGATATGTTATGAAACTTTGGTTCTATTTGAAACTGCCCACAAAAACATCGAATTCAGAATGCATAGTGGGCATGAATCGCTTAACTTTTTGTGCGACAGAAATCAGCTTATGCAAGCTATAACGAACTTGCTGCAAAACTCTGTTGACTCCATTAGGGAATGTATGCAGCTGGGGAAAGATCATCAAGTTACAGTTTTGTTGGAAACCAAAGAAGCGGTTGGTATTAGACTCACTGTATTGGATTCCGGAAACGGTCTTCCTGACCAAAGGGGAAACCTCACTGACCCTTATGTAACGACCCGGGAGAGAGGCACTGGACTAGGGCTGGCTATCGTGAAAAAGATAATGGAGGACCATGGAGGAGAAGTCATTCTCTCAGATAAGATTAAAAATGGAGCGTCCGTATCTCTCGTTTTTCCCGAAGTTGTTGGTAAAGAGAAATTAGAAACCAGCTCAACATAATCAGGACGGGATTAATTGGATGACAATGAAAATTCTCATCGTTGATGACGAGCACGATATCAGACGATTAATATCCGAGATTCTTACAGATGAGGGTTATGAGACAATAGAGTCCGCCTCAAGCAAAGATGCTCTTGGAGCTTTGAAGCGCCACAACCCTGATTTAATGATATTGGATATTTGGTTGGAAGGGAGTGAGTTGGACGGCATTCAACTCCTCCAGAGAGCACAGGACGAAATTCCAGACCTTCCTATAATAATGATTAGTGGTCACGGCGATATTGAAACCGCAGTGAATGCGATTAAGCTTGGCGCCTACGATTTTATAGAAAAGCCTTTCGAAACAGATAGAATATTAATGGTAATTGACAGGGCTCTGGATGCAATTGCCTTGAAAAGGGAAAATGCTGAGTTGCGCAGAAAAAGCGGCTCAAATATCGAGTTGGTTGGGACATCATCGGCCTTCAATGAAATAAGAATTCTGATAGACAGAGTAGCTCAAATGGAAAGTCGAATGCTGATCTCAGGTCCGCCAGGGGTAGGAAAAGAGGTTGTTGCACGGCTAATCCACAAAAGATCAAAGCGACGAGACAACCCTCTCGTGGTTTTGAACTGTGCCACTATGGCTCCAGATAGAATGGAGGCAGAGCTATTTGGTGTTGAAGTAAACTCAGGTGAACACAGCAGTTTGCCCGGAACCTTTGAGCAGGCTAACAGAGGAACTCTTTTGCTTGACGAGGTGTCTGATATGCCACTCGTCACACAGGGAAAGATATTAAGAGTTCTTCAAGAGCAAACTTTCAATAGGGTTGGAGGAAATACCTCCGTAAAGGTAGATGTTCGAGTGTTGGCTACTACCAATAAAAACTTGTTGGATTTGATAAGTCTCGGTAAGTTCAGGGAGGATTTATATTACAGATTAAATGTGGTTCCCATTGCTATCACTCCTCTGAGGGAGCGTCGTTCAGATATTGTAGACCTGGCTGAATATTTTATGTTGAAAGCCTCGGAGGAAACCGGAATACCGACACGGAAAATTGGCGAGGATGCAATGGCGTCGTTGCGAGGTTATGATTGGCCTGGAAATGCTCGTCAGTTAAGGAATGTCATAGAGTGGTTGCTCATTATGGCAACAGGATCGAGTGATCAACCTATTACCAAAAAAATGCTTCCTCCTGAGATTATGGCTAAGTCACCAAGATCTGTAAATCTTGATAAGGATAAAGAAATAATGAGTATGCCGCTGCGTCATGCCAGAGAGTTATTTGAACGGGAGTATTTAAAATCTCAAGTGGAACGTTTTGATGGAAATGTATCTAAAGCTGCTCGATTCGTTGGCATGGAGAGGTCCGCCTTGCATCGAAAACTTAAGTCATTAGGTATTTCTTCTACTTAGGCTCTTGCGAAGACACAAGAGAAGTAGGGGAATAATCTGAGTTCACGAGGCATATTATGAAGATTATTATTGGTGGGGCTGGACAAGTGGGTTTTCACATTGCCCAACAACTCTCATCAGAAGGTCATGATATAGTTGTAATTGACTCTTCGCCAGAGTTGGTAAAACAAATTTCAGACTCCTTGGATGTACAGGCCCTAGTAGGCCACGCGTCGCACCCAGATACGCTTGACCGAGCCGGAGCTGCAGACATTGATATGTTAATGGCGGTTACCCACCTAGACGAAGTCAATATGGTTGCCTGTCAGGTCGCTCATTCGATGTTTAATGTCCCCTTAAAAATAGCTAGGATAAGGGACCAGAGCTATCTCCATCCGATTTGGTCCGATTTATTCAGTCGAGATCATATGCCAATCGATGTTGTGATCTCTCCCGAGATGGAGGTGGCCCGAGCGATTACCCGATGCCTGCAAGTTCCAGGTGCTTTCGATACCGTCTCTCTTGTTGGAGGCAAAGTGCAAATGCTAGGAGTTTATTGCGGTGACTCATGTCCGGTCATTAACACTCCCTTACGTCAATTGACGGAACTGTTTCCTGATCTTGAAATCGTTGTTTTTGGCATACTGAGGGATGGGCTTGGATCCGTGCCAAGATCAGATGACCAAATTTTACCGGGAGATCAGGTTTATTTTGTTGTTAACAAAGAAAATGTCTCGAGAGCGATGAGGGTTTTCGGAATAGCGGATACCCAAGTCAGACGGGTGGTCGTAGCTGGTGGAGGTCATATTGGGACATTCGTGGGTGAGATCATAGAGAGAGAATTCCCGGGAGTTTCCTCGAGAATAATCGAGGCGGATCATTCACGAGCACACTTGGTAGCCGACCAGTTGGAGGAAACTGTAGTCATTCATGGCAATGTCATTGACCCGGAGATATTGTCCGAGGCGCGTATCAGTGAGAGTGAGGCGATTATTGCCGTTACTAATGATGATGAAACAAATATCTTGGCGTCGCTACTTGCTAAGAGGAATGGAACAAAAAGCTCAATCGCGTTGGTTAATAACCAAACTTACTCACCTCTCAC
>CAJXEC010000106.1 GCA_913052165.1 uncultured Rhodospirillaceae bacterium | reverse complement strand
AATGCAGTTTTCCCCATTGACGGCCTTCCAGCCAGAATAATCAAATCAGATTTATGCAACCCACCAAGTAGCTTATCAAGGTCCACCAATCCCGTGCTTACTCCTGTGAGGTGGCCGTCCCTTTTATAGGCGGCGTCGGCAGACTCAATGGCTGTTTTCAACGCCAACTGAAAATCTTGGAGTCCACCCTGATAATCGCCCGCAGTGGCTAGGTCGTAAAGCCGTTGCTCCGCAGCTTCAATTTGATTTGTAGCGGTTTTGTCCAAGTCTGCATCATAGGCGTCATTGACCGTATCCTCTCCTAAATTGATTAGTTGACGCCTTATGTACATGTCGTAGATGCTATAGGCGTAGTCTCGTGCGTTGATCACGCTGAGAGCATTCTCTGCAAGCCAAACAAGGTAATTTTCTTGGTTGGGATTTGCTAATTCATTTTCTTGGTTGAAATAAAATTTAAGGGTTGTGGGGTTGGCTTCCTGTCCACGGTCAATTTGTTTGCACGCCGCTTCAAATATCTTGGCATGAAGTAGGTCTGAAAAATGTTCTGGCTTCAAAAAGTCAGCCACTTGTTCGACCGCTCGATTATTTATTAAAATTGCTCCCAGTAGAGCTTGCTCTGCCTCTAAATTGACCGGCAGTTGTCTATATCCAATCTCGTTTTCTTTGATTGCTGAAATACTAGAGAGGTTTGGGGAGTTCGTGGAAATAGCCATGTCCCTAATTACACTAAATTCTTCGAAGCGACCCCTCCTTTTTGAAAAAAATAGCGGGGAAAACTATTTTTTTTACGGGGAGATTGTGAATAAGTGTGATGAACGGCTTGCCTCCGCCGTCAGCCTGGAATTTCGGAAAAGTTTGCTTTTTGAGGTAAGACAAATATTTTTCGGTTAAACCAATAAACTGGGATGTGAATGAATTTTGTCACTTCGGATTTGAGGTTGATGGCTGTTCCACCTCTTTTTAAAGGGTTTACGTTCGCGTTTTAAGTCGACAGAGCAAGATTTTTGTATTCTCTCTATTTTGGACGCTAGACATGTTGAGTTTTGTCATGATATTTGACCGTTAGATAAATTTTCCGGCCAGGAGAGAGAAATGAGATTTGCGAAATTGATTATTGTTAGTTGCCTTACTATTTTTATGACCGCGGGCTGTGAAACTGGTGGACAAAACACTGCCGGCATTGACTCTGCCGCTATCAAGGCTGCCCAAGCTGCTCAGTCGACAGCGAAACAAGCTTTGCAAGCAGCTCAAAAAGCTGCCGCTGACGCTGCAAGAGCGGCAAGTGCGGCTGAGGCGGCTGCTGCCGAGGCAAAGGCAGCAGGGGACAAAGCCGATAGGGTATTCAGAAAAGGCATAAGAAAGTAGTTGGTTTAGGAAAGGCGGCGGTTAGTTAGCTGCCGATCTTTCTTTTTAGAATCGGAACAGGAATTCCGGTCCGTTCAAGCTCCGTTTTTCTGACAACTTGCCAATCAACGTTTTTGAAATATTGACCAGAGATCTCTTTGATTCTGTATGGAAGTTCGGGAACTTTATCTGAGCTAAAGGTACCGCGCTCCTCTAATTCCAGATTTTGTTTGCGATTTGGGTGGACTTCTAAATATATTTGGGAACCAATCCACGACAATTTGGCTTCTTGGTTAGTTACAGTAACTTTTGTTCCTACTTTAACTTGATTAAAAATTTCGGCTATGTCTTCGGGATACATTCTAATGCAACCGTGGCTGACCCTCCTCCCCACACCCCAAGGTATATTTGTTCCATGGATTAAATATGACGGCCAGCCAAGGTAAAAGGCATGCCGACCAAGAGGGTTTTGCGGGCCGGGTGGTATCACTTTTGGGAGTTTTGGGTCTTCCTTCCGCACAGATTTTGGAACAAACCATATTGGATTCTTTTGTTTCCTCAGAATTTTAGTTGATCCAATGGGGGTCTCCCAAGCCTCCTTGCCGGTGCCAATGGGGTATGATTTTGTACCTCCATCTTCTCTAAACCAATATAAACGTTGGTCTGAGATGTTTATCAGAATACCCTCTCTTCGTCCCTCTGGGATTATGTGGGCCCCGGGTATCCTAATTTTTTTCCCTTGACCGGGTATCCATGGACTGACCCCTTGGTTAGCTGCGACGATCTCAACAAAACCTAGCCCGAAGAGCCTCGCTATATCCAACAAGGTATCTTCATGTTTTGCGAAATAAACGCTCGTTTTACCAATTATGCTGTTCTTAGCGGAACTCGTATTTTTCCCTGAAGCGACTTTTGTTCCAAAAAATATGTATCCAGCGAATCCGCTGGATCCAACTGACAGTAAAAATTCTCTTCGTGACTGGGGCTGGGTTTGCATGGTTCATAGTGATCGGTTAGGAATATGCAATCGTAACTATAATGGATAGGGCAGCCTAAGAACAGGGTAGGCATTAGACCAAACTGAATGTCTGAAAAGCTGAAATTTAACCAGAAGGATTGTTGGTATGAAGCGTTTGATTATTGGTGTCACTGGGGCGACGGGAACGATTTATGGGTGGCGCCTCATGGAAATGCTTCGTAGCGAAGGCGATACCGAAATACATCTGGTCATGAGCCAGTCAGCGGGACTTACGCTTAAAATGGAATGCGATATCGACCGGGATTATATTTACTCTCTTGCGCACGAAGTGCACCAACCCGGTAATATTGGAGCATCAATATCTTCGGGCTCTTTCCACAGTGAAGGTATGGTGGTCGCGCCTTGCTCTATTAAAACGATGTCTAATATTGCCATGGGCAACACAGGCGACTTGATAAGTCGAGCAGCAGACGTGGTCATGAAAGAAAGAAGAAAGTTGGTCGTGGCGATCCGTGAAACACCGCTGCATCTGGGTCATTTGGAGAATTTGACCCGGCTGGCTCGGATTGGTGCGGTCATATTTCCTCCCGTTCCTGCTTTCTACAATCGGCCTAAGACTTTAGAGGATATTGTGGACCAGAGTTGTATGAGAATGCTGGACCAATTTGGTATTACTGTTGATACAGCTCCTCGCTGGGGTGAACGTGATGGGGTGCCGGCGGTAGGCCAGACATTGGAGAGCATCAAAGGTAAAGCCTGATGGTCGCCAAAACTTCATTATGTATTACGGCCTTTCATTTTCGAAGTCAGAGGACGTTCGACCTATCTTAACATTTGCTCTGGTTCTGAAGTCTCCGTTATAGAGGCTTGGAGGATAATATTCTTGAAAGTCTTTAGATACTCTCTGATATGGGAAGTCTGACCATACACCGTGGTGGCGGATGTATTCCATGTGAAGCTGATTGCGAGCATCGAATTGTTGAAATAATGCGTCGCTTTTCCCGTCGAACTCTATGGGTATTACCCCAAATTTTTCGCACAACTCTATATTGAAAGCCGGGGCAGCTTTTACCCAATTATCGTTAATATAGAGCACGGCGTATCCATGATGGAGAAATAGCTCTTTTCCTCCCATTAGCTGTTTCAGTCGAGGCGTGCACAGATGATTTTTTACATCGGATAGCCCGATACATGATGGAATATTTATGGATCGAGCCGCGGCTACTAATAAATTTGCTTTGGGTAAACAGAAACCTTGGCCCGCTTGAATGAGGCTGCTTGCCTTGTAGGTTTCTCTATCCATTGAAATTGCATAGGGATTATATCTTATACTGTCCCTGACGGCGTAAAACAGTCTGGTTGCTTTGGTCCGAACATCTTGAGTGTAGCCAATAGCATCAATTGCGAATTTTTGAACTTCAGGAACATCAAAGTCAAAAAAATATGTCGCCGAAGTGTAAAGCGGCCCTACTTCTGGGTATCCTTTAGGGAGATATTCCATGGCCTGTTCCTAACTAAAATTGACTACTTCCTCTATGGCCTGCCCAATGCCTAAAAGTTCTCTGTCCCTCAGTGTCTCTCCAACGATCATGAGACCACAGGGAGCAGACCCGGGCGCATGCATTGGGATAGAAAGCGCGCATCGATCAAGAAAATTAAAACAGAAAGAATTTCTGAGCATTCGTGTGTTCATCTCGGTATAAGCCTCTCCATCCCTCTCCAAGTCGATAATCTTTGGTGCGGAACTGGGAGTGGTCGGCAGGATCAGGGCATCGAAATTGCTTGTAATTTTATTTGCCTCTGAAATTAGGGCCTTTCTTGCCCTTAATACCCCTCTATATTCTTCCGCCAGGATATTTTGAGTCTTCTCGATCCTTGCGGCTACTCTAGGATCATAAAGATGCCGCGACCCATTAAATTGGTCTTTATGAACAGTCCATGCCTCAGCATAAATCCCTCCATTTGAGTTGACTCTTGGGATTTCATCCAAGCAGTTGAGAGGTATGTCGGTAATTTTTGCACCAGCCATTGAGATATTTTTGACCGCTCCCTCAAATGTTGAAGCAACGTAAGAATCCAGGTTATTTAAAACCAGAGTTTGAGGTACTGCGAGATGCAGAGTTGATACTTTGGGGATATTGATGGGTTTAGGAGAGGCACCGCTTAGAATATCATCGAGCAGGGCACAGCAATTAACGGTGGTGGCAAGGGGACCAATCGAGTCCAGCGATGGGCAAAGGGGATAGACGCCATCCGTGGAAATTCTTCGCGCGGTTGGTTTAAAGCCCACTAACCCGCATAAAGCTGAGGGGATCCTTATTGAACCTCCAGTATCTGTCCCAATAGCGGCAGCAGCCATGCCATCAGTTACAGAGATCGCGGCGCCCGATGAGGAGCCGCCCGGAATTCTGCCACTTTTGCGGTCGAAAGGATTTCGCGGAGTGCCATAATGAGCGTTTAGACCAAGACCAGAATAAGCAAATTCGGTCATATTGGTTCGACCGATTAAAATCAAACCAGCATCTCGGAGACGTTTAATTGATGGAGCATCGACTCGGGCGGACGTAGACTTTTTGAGCAAAATTGAGCCAGCGGTTGTTATTTCTCCGGCGACATCGAATAAATCTTTTACCGAAATGGGTATTCCTGCCAATGGGGCCACAAACTTTCCCGACTTCCTGAATTGGTCAATTTTTTTAGCAGTAAATCTTACCTTCGCTTGATCAGAAAAAAGGATCGTCCGAGAACCCTCTCCTTTCTCATCTGCTATTCTCTCCAGGCATCGTTCGACAAGCTCTAGACTGGTAACTTGTCCTTGATTCAATTGATCGGCGAGGTCGGCTATGGGCAGCATTTCAATAGGGTGATAGGATCTGCCGGTCCCGTCAATAGGTCACCCCGAACTTGATAATACTCAATTTGCAAGAGAGTTTTGATGAATGGCTCTGTCTCCGAAAAAATTTTTGCTGCATTTTTTAAGTCAAGTAATGGGGTTTCCTCAATCATAAGATTACGAAAGCCACAATGAGCACATCATCATCCAGAATTTTTCTCACTGTGGTCGTCCCATTTGGTGTTGGTTATTACGTCTCCTACCTTTTTCGAACCGTAAACGTAGTCATTTCAGGCGCTATGGCAGAAGATCTTGCGCTTACAGCCGCAGATCTTGGCCTACTCACCAGCATTTATTTCATAATATTTGCGGTTTTTCAGACGCCCTTGGGTATACTTCTGGATAGGTATGGCCCAAGGCGCACTCAAGTTTTTCTGCTTTCATTCGCGATCCTGGGCAGTGTTTTGTTCGCGTATAGTGAAAATTTCCTGGTCTTGTCTATAGCCAGAGGCTTGATTGGTTTAGGGGTATCAGGCTGCTTAATGGCAGCCTTGAAGGCAAATTCCAGCTGGTTTGCAGCTGAGCGACTGCCGCTAATAAACGGCATCACTGTTGCTTTCGGCAGTTTTGGAGCTCTATCAGCAACGGTCCCAGTAGAATGGTTGTTTCAATTGTTGGGTTGGAGGCCCATTTTTACTATTCTCGCCGTCTTTACGATGATGCTACTTCTTGCGACCTGGCTATTTGTTCCAGAGGAAGAAGACGTAAAGGAGCGCAACCTTTTGTCTGTGCGAGAGCAGTTCAGCGAATTGGCCCTTGTTTATCGTAGTCCGTTTTTTTGGCGTGTGAGCGTAATCACGTTGGTCCACAATGCCACTTTCCTATCCTATCAGTCCCTTTGGATGGGCCCTTGGCTAAGGGATGTAGGAGGGTTCGCACCACCTGAAATCGCAAATACGATGCTATTATTTAACCTTGGCATGTTTATAGGAGTCATTTGTATTGGTGCGATAGCCAGCAAATTACAAAGTTTTAGTATAAGACCAATTTTTGTGCTTGGAGTTGGGGTTTCCGCCTCAATTTTGACTCAGATCTGTTTCGTTTGTGAGCTCATTCAATTTAAAGATTGGTTATGTTTCTTCTTTGGATTTTTTGGGTCAGCCAATCTTCTAGTTTATTCAGTTCTTACGCAAGATTTTCCCAAGAAATTGACCGGAAGAGTGAACACTGCCTCTAACATGTTGAGTTTTGTAGGTGCATTTATCGTGCAGTGGGGTATCGGTTTGGTGATCAATCAATGGCCAGTGAGAGTCAATGGAAACTATGACCCCGCGGGACATCAATTAGCTTTCTCTTTACTAGTATTTTTTGAAATTTGTGCCCTTGTCTATTTTGTATGGCCGAGAAAAAAATAGAAGTGGGGGATAAAACAACCGAGGTGAAGAAATCGATAATGACAGACCCCAGGGCTTATCCATCAAGACCATTTGTTGGTGTCGGAGTAGTAATATTTAAAAAGAATAGAGTTTTATTGGCGGAGCGGGATCGGCAGCCGCACGGAAAAATGTGGAGTATCCCAGGAGGAGCCCAGGAGCTCGGGGAAACCATAGAAGAGGCGGCTATCCGAGAAATAAAAGAAGAGACGGGTCTGGCAATAGAGCTTGGAGGCATTGTCGATGTCTTAGATGTAATTAACAGAGATGAAGTCGGTAGGGTCAAATACCATTATACGCTGGTAGACTTCTTTGCCGAGTGGCTATCCGGCGAGGCTCATGCGGACGATGATGTTTCTGATGTAAAGTGGGTACCTATCGAAGATGTTTCTGATATCGCCTTGAGTGATATGGCGCGAAGCGTAATTATAAAGGCTAATAAGATGAGGTCTTAGTTTTATGAAAAGTTAGGCCAGCAACATCCCATAGAAAATCATTTTTAACATCAGTTGCCTAGTTTTTGTGCTGTTAATGCTTTTGTAAAAAATTCTTCACAGAGATTGGTTTCTAAAACTAATATCGTTTGGCAAAAATTTTAGGGTTTAATTAAATGCTGAAAACTGGTTCGGAACATCTTGAGTCGTTAAGAGATGGCAGACGAGTATTTATAGGCGGAGAAAAAGTAACAGATGTTACAAAACATCCAGCCTTTCGTAACGCAGCGCGCTCATTTGCAATGCTTTATGACAAAAAGGCACTGCCTGAAAATCGGGACATTATGTCCTTTGAGGAGGACGGAGACGTTTACAGCAGCTGGTTTCTAATGCCGCGGTCCGCAGAGGATCTCCAAAAGAGGTTTGAAACGCACAGGAGAATTGCCGAGTGGACCCATGGCCTGCTTGGACGCTCTCCTGATCATGTCGCTAGTTTTGTCACTGGATTAGCGATGAGGCCCGATATGTTTGAGAACATAAAAGAGGGCTTTGGCGAAAATATTAGAGCCTATTATCAGTACATGCGAAAAAACGACATCTTCGCATGTTACACTGTACTGCCTCCGCAAGGTGCAAGAAAGCCGGAGTTGTATCAGCGAGAGGGCATGAAGGTCCCAACCTTAAGGGTTGTTGACGAGGACGATGCAGGGGTAATCTTGTCGGGCATGAAAATGCTTGGGACGTCAGCAATTTTCAGTAATGAGACCTGGGTAGGAAACTTATTGCCCTTGGCGCCCAATCAACTCAAAGAGTCCATTACATGTGCTGTCCCTCTAAATTCGGAGGGCGTCTCGATATGGAGCCGAAAACCGCTCGAAAGATTCGCAAAAAACCAATTTGACGCGCCGTTGACGTGGTGTTTCGATGAGAGCGACGCGATGGTTATCTTTGATAATGTTCGAGTTCCGTGGGAAAAGGTTTTCGTCCACGATGAAGCGGAAATGTCTCGGGCGATTTATGTGCAATCTCCATCTCACTCTATGGGAAATCATCAGTCAAACATTCGTTTTTTGGAGAAACTTAAATTTATTGTTGGCTTGGCCCATAAAATCGTTCAAACCAATGGTGCAGGTCATATTCAACCGGTTCAAGGCATTCTGGGGCAGCTGGCAGCTTGGGAGGGCGGACTCGAGGGGATGATACAGGGACAATTGCATTGTCCAGAAGAGCTTGTGCCGGGCTATCTCAATATCAATCGACGCTATATGTATGCTGCGTTGCATTGGTGTACCACACAATACAATTCGGTTTGTGACACGGTCAGAGAATTGATGGGAGGGGGCCCTTTTCAAATGCCAGCTGATATATCTGTGATTGATGATCCAGATCTTAAAAAGACTTTTGAAGAATATTGGTCGGTGCCGGGCGAGGATGCGATAGATCGAATGAAATTGTTCAAGCTGGCGTGGGACTTGCTTGGTTCGGAGTTTGCTGGACGGCATGCCCAATATGAAAAATTTTATGCTGGACCAGGTTTTATTGTTTCGGGTTACAATTATCTGAATGCACCCTGGCATGAGTGGAGTGCTTTAGTTGACATGAGGATGTCTGAGTACACAGCAGG
>CAJXEC010000105.1 GCA_913052165.1 uncultured Rhodospirillaceae bacterium | reverse complement strand
AAGCTGCGCTTTGATCTGCTCGATGATCATAGGTGTCCCAGATGTGACGATACATATCCTCGATATTTGATTAACCGGATCGACTTCAGCAACGGTTAGGCTTTCGATGTTGTAACCTCTGCCCGAAAATAAACCAATTACACGCGCCAACACTCCAGACTCATTGTCCACTAGCACAGCAATTGTATGTTTTTCGATATTTTCCACTTCAAAATTCCAATCAAGTAGCGTTTAGACCAAAACCATACCCGCTTCCGAAACTGGTTTCTCTGCCTCGTCGGCAGGCCCCAACAACATCTCATTGTGAGGAGCGCCAGATGGGATCATAGGAAAACAGTTTTCCGTTTCGTCTACTACAATATCAGCGATTGTCAGCTGATCACTATTCAGCATCTCTTCAATAACAGGGTCGACATCTTCAGGTTTAAACGCCCTCAGCCCTCTAGCTCCATAGGCTTCGGCTAACTTTACGAAATCGGGCAATGAGTCGGAGTAACTCTCTGAGTATCGACCCCCGTAAAGCAACTCCTGCCATTGGCGAACCATACCCATGTAACGATTATTCAGGATAAAAATTTTAACAGGCAAACGATACTGCACGGCTGTAGAGAGCTCCTGCATGTTCATTAAGAATGAAGCTTCTCCCGCCACATCGATAACAGTGGCTTTAGGATGAGCCACCTGCACCCCAATCGCCGCGGGGAATCCATAACCCATCGTGCCCAGGCCACCTGATGTCATCCAACGATTGGGCTGATCAAAATGAAAATATTGGGCAGCCCACATTTGGTGCTGTCCGACTTCTGTGGTGATGTAAGTATCTTTGCCTTTGGTTGCCTGATACAGACGTTGCAGCGCATATTGAGGCTTTATCACCTTGTCAGATGGACTGTATTTTAGGCACTCTTTCGCCCTCCACTCCTCAATCTGTTTCCACCATTTGGAAATTGCGAGGTCATCCTGCTTTACCTTCTTTGCCTGCCAAACCTTTATCATTTCCCCAAGAACATTCGCACAATCACCTATTATAGGTATGTCTACAGCAACATTTTTGTTAATTGAGCTCGGGTCAATATCGACATGTATCTTTTTTGAGTTAGGCGAGAACTTGGATAATAAACCAGTTACACGGTCATCAAATCGGGCCCCAACATTGACCATGACATCGCAAGCATGCATTGCAAGGTTGGCCTCATAAGTGCCGTGCATGCCGACCATTCCAAGGAATTTTTTATTGGTTGCAGGGAAGGCACCAAGGCCCATCAGTGTGAGTGTAACCGGACTTCCAGCAAGCCCTATGAGCTTTTGCAGTCTTTTGGAGGCAAGGGGACCAGAATTTATTACCCCACCGCCACAATAAAAAAGTGGTTTTTTTGCTTTAGCGATGAGTTCTACTGCCGCCGCAATGTTCTTTTTGTCGCCCTTTATTTGTGGCTTATAGCTTCGATGTGAGGCCTTTTGATTTTTTTCTGTGTCAAAAGACGCTTCCTCTATCAAAATGTCTTTGGGCAAATCAACCACGACAGGACCTGGACGACCAGAAGTCGCAACATAGATTGCTTCTCGCAGTTGAGAAGCAAGCCTATTTACGTCCTTGACTAGGTAGTTATGCTTAGTGCAAGGACGGGTAATGCCCGTTGTATCTGCTTCTTGGAAAGCGTCGTTACCAATCAAATGGGTTGGAACCTGTCCTGTAAGACATAGAACGGGCATGCTATCCATCAGCGCATCGGCCAAACCTGTGACCGCATTGGTAGCCCCAGGCCCAGACGTAACCAAAACAACCCCAAGCTTTCCTGTGGATCGGGCGTAGCCCTCAGCCATGTGGACTGCTCCGCCCTCCTGACGGACTAGGACATGCTTCAATTTATTTTGTTTGAACAGCTCATCGTAAATTGGCAAAACTGCACCACCCGGATACCCGAAAACGGTATCGACTCCTGCTTCAAGCAGGCATTGAATTATAACCTCTGATCCATTCAATTTTCTTTTCGCCATCATGTAATACTCGCAAAATTGTTGTGGCCGCCTGTCAATATATCGAGAACTGCTGAACTCCCCCCACGGTTAAAAATTTGACCTCTAACCCCGCCCTCAAGAGAGAAGCGCCGCAAAATAATGACTTAAGCCAAATTGGTCAACAAAAACTTGCTAATTTTTGAAAAGAGTTTTGGTTTATTTTTATTAGAAAATTTCTCTTTTACAACTAAATCCGCAACAATCTGCTTTTGAAACCAAGTAAATTGTCGCTTTACATAATTACGAGTGGCCCTTTGGGTGCCTTCAATCGCCTGATTTTTTGATATCCGACCACATAAGTAAGATAGCAAATGCGGCACACCGAGCGCCTTCATCGCAGGTAAATCGGCAGCTAACTGAAGATTATTGAGGCTGATCATCTCCTTCATCAACCCAATCTCCAACATTTTAAGTACCCGCGCGTTACAAATCTCATATATCACCTTACGATCAGGCAGAAAAATTATTTTAAAAAAGTTATATGGACGGCGAACGGAGGTGCCTGTTTGCCATTTTGATAGCGTCTTACCAGTGGATTCATAAACCTCAATTGCTCGTCCTATCCGCTGGGCGTCCCCCACCTCTATCTTAGCAGCTATCTCCGGATCGAATTTAGCAAGGTGCGCATACATGGTACTTAATCCCTGATTATTAATTCTTTCCCGTACCGAACGCCTAACTTTTAATGACACCACTGGCATAGAGTCGATTCCCGAAATCAGGGACTGAATATAAAGTCCGGTACCTCCAACTATAATTGGAAGTTGATCGTTATCGTGCGCGGCTTCGATCTCCTTTAACGCTAATTCTAACCAGGCCCCAACCGAAAATGACTTCCCAGGTTGTTGAAATCCAAAAAGCTTGTGCGGACAACGTTGATAATGTGTCTGGGAGGGAGCTCCAGATATTATTTCAAGACCTTTATACACCTGCATGGAGTCCGCATTAATTACAACGCCATTAAAAGCTTCACCGATCGCAACGGCTAGGTCAGACTTTCCACTCCCAGTAGCCCCACCGATGATAATTGCAGGCTTCATACTCAAATCCAAAAATGATACTTACGAAGCAAAGTATAGTTAGATTTAAACCACAACCAAACTTCGAGAGCACGTATCGTGCTCAAAAGCCAAGACAGCTTGTATGTTGCAGATTAAAAACGCATAAAACATCCATGACAATTATAATTACATTAGTCGCAAGGGAGGATGGGCCTCCGATAACAAATGCACTCGTCAATAAAGTCCGTGATCAATTCTCAGCAGGAGAACCGGCCTGGTTAGCCGAAGGTTTCGCATGCGACCTTCTATCCCAAGGAAATTTGGAACAGCTTCAAAAGCTTGCTCAAAATTCGGAGGCGACAAAAGTCTTGGATATATTCGTCCAACCCATGGCTAATCGGCGCAAAAGACTCCTTCTGGCCGACATGGACTCAACGATAGTTACCGGAGAAACATTGGATGAACTTGCTAAACATGCAGGGCTTAAAGAGAAGATCTCGGAGATCACTGCGAAAGCGATGAGGGGAGAGTTAGACTTCGAGTCGGCCTTGCACGCGCGTGTGTCTATGCTTAAAGGGCTCTCGGAAGACGCCCTGCATAGAACTTGGCGAGAAACCCAACTCACGGCAGGTGCCAGAGAATTAGTTCAAACCATGTCAGCACATGGAGCTCACTGCATCCTGATCTCGGGAGGCTTCAGCTTTTTCACTGATCGCGTAGCGAAAAAAGTGGGCTTTCATGAGGCCTTTGGGAACGAATTATTAATTGAAGAAGGATACCTCACGGGCTTTGTCCAAGAGCCAATCATTGACAGAAATACTAAATTAACAATCCTTGAGGAAAAAATTCTAAGGCTCGATATCGATAGGTCTGAGTGCATTGCCGTTGGAGATGGAGCAAACGATATACCAATGATAACAGCTGCCGGGATTGGAGTCGCATTTCACGCAAAACCCCTAGTTGAGCAGAACGCTCCGGCAGCCGTCCACTTTGGAGATTTGACCACACTTCTATATATGCAAGGTTTCAAGAAACACGAGTTTTGCCGATAAATCTCCAGCCATATGCATGGCCTTCCATAAATAGAACTTTTAGCCTCTTTTCTGCAGCTGTACCGCTATAAACCTTGAGTTGCCTGCTCTCTCTATCAAAAACAAAATTGTTTTTTCTCCAGCCTTGCGCGCCAGAGCGACCTGTTTCTTAACATCAGCAGCCGACGAGGGAGCTTCCTGACTGCGTCCGACTCTCCTGATAATATCTCCGGGGAGCAAACCTTGTTGACCGGCAAGACTATCTTCTTTCACGGTCAGCACAATCACTCCGTCAACACGATCTTCTATCTTAAATTTTTTCCTGAGAGCAGGATTGATTTTGGCAAGCTCAAGGCCCAGGACAGTCGATGGTTTATCAACTTCGTTTGTTGAGGGAGAGTTTGACGTAACGACCCCATCATTCTCGGGAAACTCACCCAAAGTGATTAGGATGGTTTTTTCCTTGCCCTGTCGAAGAATCTTCACCTTGACTGCTTTGCCCACTTTGGTCTCGGCGACAGCCCGAGGTAACTCACGCATGTCCGTGATTGGTCTCCGATCAAAATCTGTAATCACATCACCGACCCTGATTCCGTATTTTTCAGCGGGGCCGTCTGGAGTGACGTTAGCCACGAGGGCGCCTTTCGGATCCTTCATTCCAAGGCTTTCCGCAATTTCCTCAGTCACTGTTTGGATTCTAACTCCTAACCATCCCCGCTTTGCCCGGCCAAACTCATTAAGTTGGTTTATAATTGGTCTCGCCAGATTCGCAGGAATTGCAAAACCTATCCCCACACTCCCGCCCGACGGTGAGTAAATTGCGGTGTTAATACCTATTACTTCCCCTTTAAGGTTAAACATCGGTCCACCCGAATTACCTCTATTAATTGACGCGTCAGTCTGGATAAAGTCATCGTAAGGACCGGCATTTATATTGCGTGCTCGCGCCGAAATTATACCTGCGGTAACTGTCCCACCCAATCCAAATGGATTGCCGATGGCGACCACCCAATCACCAACTTTCGAACGATCTGAATTTCCAAACCTCACAAAAGGAAGAGACTTTTTGGATTTAACCTTCAGCAACGCAAGATCTGTCTTCTTATCTTTTCCTATAACTTTCGCATCCAGCCTGGTATTATCGTGAAAGATAACAGATATCTCATCTGCTCCATCGATCACATGGTTGTTTGTCACGATTAAGCCATCAGAACTGATCACAAACCCGGACCCAAGAGAGGTTGCCTGACGGGGTTGTTTACCACTCCCTCGCTGCTGTCTTTCGAAAAATTCTCTAAAATATTCCTCTAAAGGTGACCCCTGCGGTAAATTTGGCGTGCCAGATTTATTCTCACGCCTTAAATTCTGCGTCGTGGAGATGTTAACAACTGCAGGAAGCAACCTCTCTGCAAGCGGCGCGAAACTCTCCGGCGCCCCCTTAGCGAGGGATGCTCCCATGTTTCCAAAATACCACAACATTGCAAAGCACAACCAAACAGCGAGACCAAGAAAGTTCCCGCTTTTCAGGTACCCCTCGTGTTTTAATATAGTCATTTCTCAAACTCCGTTAATGCTTGGTTGTCCAACCAATTTCTCAGCTGTTCAGCACCGATTCATAACGCCTGATAGCCTCTCATGAATGTCTATCACTCGCCGCTATGTATTAAATGTGGATTAGCGAGACAAATTGCCAGGTTTTTTTGTCTGCTTGACCTTGAATTGGCTTCCGCTAGGGCCTCAGCAACCATAATACAAATACACCTATTACGGCCGCGCCCAAACCAGCGGTCCTAAGTGACTGCGACGGAAGCATCATCGCTTGCTCCATCATACGTTTCATTCCACTAGGAAAAAGCGCATAAAGAAGACCCTCGACCACAAGCACAACTGCAAATGCAGTGGCTAGGTAATGAATCATCAAAGAAATATTGGGCTTATTTATCTTTTAGTTGATCCTTTATTTATTTCATTGAAAAAGCGAAAAAACTCACTGTCAGGTGAGAGCACCATAGTTGTTCCATCGCCAAGCGCCTTTCCGTAAGCCTCCATAGATCTGTAGAATGCGAAAAACTCTGGATCCCGTCCAAAGGCGTCATTCAGAATTCGCGTTTGTTGTCCTTCTCCCTCACCTCGAAGTATACGAGCCTTTCTTTCAGCTTCAGCGAGTATGATGGTACGTTCCCTGTCCGCATTAGATTGGATTCGAGCCTTGATTTCTGCGCCCTCCGCTCGGAGCTGGGCCGCCTGGGCCACCCTTTGGGACCGCATGCGATTGTAAACCGACTCTGCCGTCGCTCTGGGCAAATCAGTCCGACCAATCCTCACGTCAACTACCTCTACGCCAAATTCTTTCGCTTCAGCCCGGATCTCTTTTGTAATGACTGCCATAATGTCGTCACGTTTTGGGGAGAGCATGTCAGCCAGTAACACCTGACCAACCGCCGCACGAACTTCCGAATTAAGGCGACCGCCAAAAAGTTGTAAAAAATTTGCCTGGGTTACAGCCTTTTTCTTAAACTCTAACGGATTGGTAATGCGGTAACGCATAAAAGAGTCCACATTAACCCGTTTCTGATCTTTGAGTATCACCTCTTGAGGCTGAGGATCCAGCTCCAAAATTCTTTTGTCGTAATACTCCACACTCTGGAGCATCGGAACTTTAAAGTGCAGTCCTGGCTCAGTTTTAATCGCCACGGGGCGACCAAATTGTAACACTAACGCTGATCGCGTCACGTGGACCGTATACATCCCATCAAGCGCGAGAAACCCTCCTACTATGACAAAAATCCCAACAATAATAAGTCCAATCTTATTCATTTTACTGCCCTCCACCCGACTGGCCCGACTGAAGACGTTTTTGGACCTCCGGTAATGGGAGATACGGGACCACGCCGGATCCGCCTCCCTTCTCGCTATCAATAATGACTTTGTTTGAGCCGCTCAAAACCTCTTGTATTCTCTCAATATATAGCCGCCGCTTTGTAACGCTTGGATTCCCTTTGTAAGCGCTGTAAACCTCGAGGAACTGTTTCGCTTCACCCTCAGCTTCCTTGATGCGTTGTTCCCGATATGCCCGAGCTTCCTGCACGGTCCGCTCTGCCTGACCTTTGGCTTTGGGTAAGATGTCATTGCTATATGCTTCCGCCTCATTTTGCTGACGTTCACGATCTTGCTTTGCACGTTGTACGTCATTGAAGGCATCAATAACTGGTTGAGGTGGCTCTGCCTTCTGCATTTTCACCGATGCTATAAATATACCAGCTTTGTACTCATCCAGAATTTTTTGCAATGACTCTCGGGTCTTATTTTCAACTTCACTCCGCCGAGCGGCTAATGCATCTTCGAGATTTGTCTGACCGACTACCTCTCTTAAGGCACTCTCTGAGGCGAGCTTGGTGGTGCCTAATGGATCACGAGTATTGAACAGAAAATCTATCGGATTTTTAATCCTCCATTGGACAACATAGTCAATATCTATGATATTTTGATCCCCTGTTAACATCAAGCTTTCTTCTGGAACATCTCTTACGGTTGCCGCCCGGCTTCCTGCTCCAGTACCCCTGAAACCAACCAAAATCTCATTCGTTTGTTCAACATTCGGGGTATAGACCTGGCCAATGGGCGCGGGAAACCAAAAATGGAGCCCAGGTGCTGTCGTGGATTCAGAGAGTTTCGCGCCAAAAAGTAGTTCTACCCCCCGCTCCCCTGGTTGGACCCTGTATATGCCGGAGAATAGCCAAATCCCAAGAATGGCAACAATGATGAGAGCGATACCCTTCCCGGTACCCAAGCCCCCGGGCATCATACTCTTAAACTTCTCTCGACTGTTCTTTATCAACTCATCTAGGTCAGGTGGCGTTGGACCTCTGCTTGAACCCCCGCTCGAAGAGCCTCCAGAACCGCCACCCCATGGGCCGCCGCCATTACCTTTTCCACCACTTTGTTGCCACGGCATCGCCTTCTCCGACTTATTAATAACTAGCTGAGAGTAGCAAGGCGCTAACTGAAACTCCCGCCATTGCCCCGAACCTCTAGTGCTATATATGTTAGGTGTTATGCGAACGCAATGAGTCAAGCACACCTTTCTGGGTATCCCAAGCAAATGAACCATTAAAAGGCCAGCATAAATGTCAGAAAAACTGGAAGATAGGATCATAGAAACTCTCAGGACAGTTCTCGTACCCTCTCGAAAAGGAGACCTTGTATCTGAGGACATGGTTTGTGGGTTGATCAATAATAACGGAAATGTGGGATTTTCGATTGAGATCAATCCAACAGAAGTGAACGAGATGGAACCAATCAGAAAAGCAGCGGCAGACGCAGTCGCAGCTCTGAGAGGAGTGGTCTCAGTCACAGCGGTCCTCACGGCAGAGAAGCCAGAGCAGGTAACAACATCTCAGCCAGATGTTTCTCGGGGCATGCAAAAACCCAAATTACTAGAAAACGTTGGCGCCGTTATCGCGGTAGCATCTGGCAAGGGCGGTGTTGGAAAATCGACGACCGCAGTAAATTTAGCACTGGCCCTTGCGCAATCAGGGCTTAAAGTTGGATTAATGGATGCGGATATTTATGGCCCTTCTCTTCCGATGATGATGGGCATTGACGAAAAACCGGACTCTA
>CAJXEC010000104.1 GCA_913052165.1 uncultured Rhodospirillaceae bacterium | reverse complement strand
TGGTCTGATTCTGGCTCCTGCTGCTATGTGGATCTCTTCGATTATACTCATGGAAATAGCGGAAGGGCTCTCGCTAACAGGGTTTTTTCTAAAACGTTATGTTCTGGGGGATCAAGGTCGCGGTTTGTCAGGGGCTCGTGAAAGACTTATTCAGGGCCTGACTTGAATCACGCGCTCGAGTTATAAGATCGGATGGTTGAAATAAAAAAAATCCGGTCAGAACCTAAAGATGTTGCATTGATTGACGCTCTGGGCGAACGTTATCTAGCATATGCTTTGTCGACGATTACGTCACGCTCGCTGCCTGACGCGAGAGATGGGCTTAAGCCGGTCCACCGCCGGTTGCTTTTTGCAATGCGGCAATTGAGATTGGATCCCGATCAAGGTTTTAAAAAGTGCGCTAGAGTTGTTGGTGATGTGATTGGCAAATACCACCCTCATGGTGATACTGCTGTATATGATGCCATGGTTCGTCTCGCACAAGAGTTTGCGGTACGTTATCCGTTGGTCGAAGGACAAGGTAATTTCGGAAATGTTGATGGCGATAGCGCCGCTGCTATGCGTTATACTGAAGCAAGACTTACCGATTATGCCTTGGCAATGTTGGAAGGCCTCGACGAGAATGCCGTAGATTTTCGGGAAAATTACGATGGTACCGAGCAAGAGCCAGTTCTATTACCGAGCTCTGTTCCTAATCTACTCGCCAATGGGGCTGCGGGAATTGCGGTCGGTATGGCCACTTCAATACCTCCCCATAATCTGGAAGAAATTTGCACTGCATTGCTGCATCTTATTAAGTTCCCAAAAGCTGGAATAGCAAAGCTTGTTGAATTGATCCCGGGTCCAGATTTTCCCACTGGAGGAACTTTGGTTGAGAGTAGAGAAACCATTGAGGAGGCCTATCGTAACGGT
Source organism: uncultured Rhodospirillaceae bacterium (assembly GCA_913052165.1). Lineage (GTDB taxonomy): Bacteria > Pseudomonadota > Alphaproteobacteria > MPNO01 > UBA2964. Next base: position 7,781 of record CAJXEC010000104.1, on the reverse strand, counting down.
CGAGGTGGGTTTCGGCTTCGGGCTAATTGGCAGAAAGAGGACTTAGAGCGCGGTAAGTGGCAAATTGTGGTTAGTGAAATTCCGTACCAGGTTCAAAAGAGCAAGCTTATTGAAAAAATTGCCGACATGATGGCATCTCGCAAATTACCGCTTCTCGAAGATGTCAGAGATGAGTCTGCTGAGGATATAAGACTCATCCTGGTTCCACGGTCTAAGTCATTAGATCCGGAAGTTTTGATGGGAATGATGTTCCAAAACAGTGATCTAGAGGTTCGTATACCGCTTAATCTAAATATTTTAGATCGTAATACTATTCCCCAGGTGATGAACCTGAGAGAAGCCCTGCAGAGCTTTCTCGATCATAGACATGAGGTTCTAATCAGGAGGTCGGAGAATCGATTAAATAAAATAGAGTCAAGGTTGGAAATTTTAGCGGGCTACATGATTGTCTTCCTAAACCTTGACGAAGTTATTTTGATTATAAGAGAGGAGGATGATCCAAAACTGGTCTTGATTAAACGATGGAAACTGAGTGAGAACCAGGCAGAGGCAATTCTGAACATGAGGTTGAGGAGCCTCAGAAGATTAGAAGAGTTTTCAATTAAAGAAGAGATTACGGAGTTACATAAAGAGGCGACAGGACTGAGAGAATTATTGAAAAATCAATCTTTTCGGTGGAAAAAAATTAGTGAGGAAATAGCAGCTACTCGTAAGCGGTTCGGAAAAAAGAGTGAGTTGGGAGGTCGTCGAACTGCCATCGGTGCCCCACCGGATAAAAACACTATACCCCTTGCCGAAATGGTTGAAAGAGAACCCATTACAATCATTTGCTCTCAAAAAGGATGGATTAGGGCATCTAAGGGACATCTTGAAAACTTTTCTGGATTAAAATTCAAGGATGGTGATAGGAGCAGATTCGTTATACACGCAGAAACTGTCGATAAACTTGTCGTGTTTTGTACCAATGGTCGGTTTTACACTATCGGGTGTGATAAACTACCGAGTGGTCGAGGACACGGTGAGCCTATTAGGTTGGTCATTGATTTGCCGAATGACCACGACATCGTCCAAGTCTTGGTACACAAAGCCGATAGGAAGCTTGCGGTCGCGTCAAGCGATGGCCGGGGCTTTGTGGTGTCAGAAAAAGAGGTGCTGGCCCAGACCCGAGCTGGCAAACAAGTGTTAAATGTGTCCGGAGAGACCGAAGCTCGTGCTTGTGCAGTGGCTGAAGGTGATATGTTAGCTGTCGTTGGTGAGAACCATAAAATACTAATATTTCCCCTCTCTGATTTACCCGAGATGGCGAGGGGCAGGGGGGTCAAGCTTCAAAGCTACAAAGATGGTGGTTTATCAGACATAAAAGCATTTGCGCTTTCAGATGGTTTAAGCTGGAAATCAGGGGAAAGAACCCGTACTGAAAAAGCATTAGATCTTTATAAAGGCAAAAGGGCGCAGGCTGGGAGGTTAGCGCCCAGAGGTTTTCCTCGTTCTAATCGCTTTTAGTAACTTTATGATGGCTGTCTCGGCCAGCATTTGATTATACTGGTCCCAAATTTGTTAATCTTACTGAAAGGGAACGCATTGATTGGTCTCGCTTTGTTCGTAAAGCGTGTCGACGAAATAAATGACTATGTCGGCAGAGCGATCTCTTGGTTAACCCTTCTTATGATAGTGATAACGTTTTCGGTAGTAATTTTGCGCTACGTTTTTTCGCTGGGATGGGTGTGGATGCAAGAGTCCTATGTTTGGTTGCATGGCATTATCTTCATGACGGGTGCAGGCTATACGCTTTTGCATAATGCGCATGTGAGGGTTGATATTTTTTATCGTTCTGCGTCAGTCCGTTACCGCGCATTTATTGATTTATTAGGCGCTGTTTTTCTCCTCGCGCCAATGATCACAATAGTTTTCCTGGGCAGCTGGGATTACGTTATCAAAAGTTGGGCGGGTCTGGAGGAGTCTAGAGAGGCGGGCGGACTTCCCGGACTCTTTGTTTTGAAGACATTTTTGTGGATTTTTTGTTGTTTACTAGCTCTTCAAGGTATGTCTCTAAGCGCCCGGTCTATCCTAGTTATAAAGGGCAAGGCTAATTTGATTTCTCAGATCAAAGATTAGAAAAGATGGGGATTGAATACCTCAGCTTAATAATGTTTGGAGTAACCTGTGGAGTCCTGCTCTTGGGGTTTCCAGTTGCTTTTACACTGGCCGGCGTTTCGCTTCTTTTTGCTTTCTGCGGAGCGATTGTGGGGGTGATTGATTTATCTTTTTTTGGTGCGGTTCCCTCCCGTTTTGTAGGGGTCATGACTAATGAGGTATTGGTTGCCGTCCCATTGTTCGTATTCATGGGAGTGATGCTTGAGCGGTCGCGAATTGCCGAACAATTGCTTGAGACTATGGGATTGATGTTCGGCCGCGTTAGAGGCGGGCTCGGGGTTTCTGTGATTGCTGTCGGAGCGGTTTTGGCAGCTTCCACCGGGATTGTAGGTGCAACCGTTGTTACAATGGGGCTCCTCTCTTTGCCGTCGATGCTTAAAGCAGGATATGACCCCAAACTCGCCACTGGAGCGATTTGCGCATCAGGTACTTTAGGACAGGTTATACCCCCATCTATTGTACTGGTCCTTTTGGGGGATATTTTGCAGGGAGCTAACACACAGGCTCAGCTCGCAAAGGGGAATTTTGCCCCTGATCCTGTCTCTGTCGTGGATTTATTTGCAGGAGCGTTTATTCCTGGATTAGTCTTAGTGCTTCTATATATGGGCTGGATCTTTTTTAAGGCAGTTGTGGATCCCAGCGCTTGCCCGACTTTAGAAGCAGATGCACAACATCCTGAGCGGCTAACAAAAAGAGCGATTAATGTTTTGATGCCGCCCACATTATTGATTTGTTTGGTTCTTGGTTCAATCTTAATCGGCGCCGCCACACCAACCGAAAGTGCATCGGTCGGAGCTGTGGGAGCTATGGTTCTCGCTGCGGTTCGTGAACAACTAAACCTTCATATTTTACGAGATGTGATGCGTTCAACCGCTCAAATATCATGCATGGTATTTGTGATTTTGTTGGGTGCATCGATATTTTCTCTGACTTTTAGAGCATTTGGCGGAGACGACTTGGTTCACCAGCTGCTGAATTCAATTCCGGGTGGAGCATTTGGTGCAATGGTCGCGGTAATGACGCTAATGTTTGTCATGGGGTTCTTTCTCGATTTTATCGAAATTATTTTTGTGGTTGTGCCGATTGTTGGACCAGTCCTTCTGGGGATGGACCTGAATCCAATTTGGTTTGGCGTAATGATCGCTATTAATCTTCAAACAAGTTTTTTAACACCCCCATTCGGCTTTGCATTGTTTTACTTGCGCGGGGTGGCACCAGAGAGTGTTACGACAATGCACATTTACCGTGGTGTAATACCGTTTGTTTTTATCCAATTAATAGCCCTTTGTATCGTCGCGTATTGGACGGAATTGGCAACATGGCTCCCTGGAAAAATATTCGGCTAATCAGAGAGGTAACTCTATAAAATTTACGAAGATCTCTGTCACGGCCATGATCATCGAATGTAGCTCAAGGCATGCCTAACGATGCCAATCTCGCGGAGTGCTCAGGAAATCTGAGGAAAGCAGCCAGACATTGATATATTGAGAGAAAAGCTATTAGGAGATGGTCAATAATTTCTATGGAGTTCTGACGGACGTGAAAGATAGTAATCATTTTTTTGCCTGTCCGACGCTCAATTTGGTTGTCGGACAGGCAATTCTATTTTGGTTTTAGCCCAACACTCCCGCGCGAGCAGGAAGATAAGCACCCTCCGATCGAGTAGACCAAGCTGATGCAGTTTTACGGAACGCCATGTAATCATCCATTACTTGCCTGGAAAGAGGATCTTTAGAAGCTATGTCATTCATCACTTGGTTAGCCAAGTTTCCAAGACCTTTCAAAATTTCATCAGGGAAATTCTTCAATTGAACTTTGTGTTTGTTAACAAGTGTGCTTAGAGCGCCATTATTGCGTGCGACAAATTCCGACAGGACCATTTGGTTAACAGCGGTATTTGCGGCCTCAACTACAGCCTTTAGGTCGCTGGGGAGTTTTTCCCAAGCTTTGATGTTGATGAAATTATCAAGCACCGTAGCCGGCTCATGCCAACCTGGGAAGTAGTAATATTTAGCGCTTTTGTACAATCCGAATGCAAGATCGTTGTAAGGACCTACCCATTCGGTGGCATCTAACGCTCCTGACTGAAGCGCCGGGGGAATTTCACCACCCGGTAGATTTATAACATTGCCACCAGCGGCTTTTACGACTTCTCCCCCCAGGCCCGGGATGCGCATTTTTAATCCCTTATAATCCGAGAGGCTATTCATTTCTTTGTTGAACCAACCCCCAGCTTGCACTCCGGTATTTCCAGACGGGAAAAATTTTGTTCCCATCTCTTTGTAAACCTGATCTCCGAGTTTCTGCCCGTTACCCCATTGGTACCAGGCATTAACTTCTTGAGCTGTCATCCCAAAGGGGACAGAGGCTAAGAATTGTGCTGCTGCCACTTTTCCTTTCCAATAGTAAGGTGCCCCGTGCCCCATTTCGACTGTACCATTCCCAACGGCATCCATTGCTTCAAATGCCGGAACAACCTCCTTAGCGCCGAAAACCTTAACAGCTAGGCGACCTCCGGAGCCTTTAGTGATGAGCTCACCGAGCAGATTAGCCCCTGTGCCTAATCCCGGGAAATTTTTTGGCCAGGTAGTAACCAATCTCCATTCTAAAAGGCCTTTGTTTACCATCGGCGCTTCCACCGGCTTTTTTGATTGGCTAGAACTTTTCTTACCATCTTTAAGCAGAGAGTAAGTGGCCCCCGCTCCGACGGCGATACCCGCTCCTCCAACAATGAAATCACGTCTATTCATAATTTCTTCCTTTCTCTGTCTTTATTGTGACAAAAGTCTAAGAATTTCTCAAAAATTAGCTGGGGCCGTTTGTGGTTGCAATCAGAAAGAACAAGCTTTCTCGGATAATTTTAGGTGCTTTTGGAATTGGATAATTCTGTCCAACCGTCGCTCCCAAAAACCTCTATTGGTCTAAAATCAGCCTTATACGCCATTTTGCGGCTGCCCTCCACCCAATAGCCGAGATAGACGAAGGGTTTGCGTGTTTTACGCGCTTGTTTAAGCAACCAAAGGACCATGTATATTCCGAGACTTCGAGCGGAGCTACTCACGTCATAGGCAGAATAAACCGCAGAAAGAGCGTCAGATTGACGATCGGCGAGCAAAAATCCGACCAGGGTATCTCCTTCCCTAGTTCTAAATTCAATCACCTGACTATCTACGGGGCTATCTTCGATCATCGCTCGATACTCCCGAAAATCCATCGTTTCCATCTCGCCGCCCGAGTGCCGACCTGCTTGATATTGTTGAAAAAGGTCAAATTGTTCTTTTGTCGCATGTGCAACCATTTCGTGGGCAATAAGATCTCTATTTTGGTTATCCGTGCGACGAAACCTTTTACTCCAATTGAAATCTTTAACTCTTATGCGGACTGGTTTACATGCAGTGCAGCTAGGACATGCAGGACGGTACGCGATACTGTGGCTACGACGAAATCCCGCCCTTGATAATCGGTCATAGAGTTCTCCAGCTCCCGGCACAGACAAGTCCGTAATGACCTTCCGCTCTATCTCGCCATCAATGTAGGGGCAGGGTAGAGCTCGAGTGCCGAGAAAAACATTTTGTTTTTGATTGGAAGAAAGGCGATTCATTGGCTCTTAGTTATATAAATAACGCAGATTTGGATGTTGACATAAATTTATATGTTTTTCGGTGGTGTTTGTCCGGAGTTTTTACCTATGAGTATTCCGAGAAGGCCGCTAAGTCTATCATAGTCAGTAACTAAATCATCTGGTAGACCCAATTTTGTTATTTTTTACGGCAAAACTGCTTTATCGACTGATTCGTTACTTTTCGCATTAGGTCGGACTTGACCTCACACTGAGGTAAAGACAATTTAACGCGTAATTTATGGGAGAGGTCAATGTCAGAGAACGTCATCGGATTAGAAAAACTACAAGAAAGATTAACCGCTAATAAATTTAACGATTGGATGGGGCTCTCAATTACCAAACTTGATGAGGAGTCTATCGAAATAAGTATGAAATGGCGCGAAGAGATGATTTCAAATCCAAAGGCGCGATGGACCCATGGGGGGATATTGGGAGCTTTGGTTGACGTTACTGCCGATTTTATGATTGCGGCCAAACTAGGTGCCCCCGCTCCAACAGTAGATTTACGGACAGACTATCATCGTGCGGCTACGCCAGGCGATCTCAAGGCCTTGGGGCGGATCATTAGGATTGGTAGGACGTTCTCCACTGCGGAGGCAGAGGTGCTGGATTCGGAGGGGAAGCTAATTGCCAGTGGACGCGGGGTTTATTACACCGTGACCCCCAAGAGTTAAAATAGTAATTTTTGACTTAGTGTTAATCTGCCCGCAAGATTTGAATTGGCGAGCGCATATATTACAGGAACAAAAAAGATGGGCGTTGATCCAAGAGAATTTCGAAATACGGTCGGTTGTTTTGCTACAGGCGTTACTGTTATTACGACGACTGATAGCCTCGGGAAACCAATTGGTTTGACTGCTAATTCCTTCACATCACTGTCCTTAGATCCACCCATGGTCCTATTTTGTCTCGACAGGAAAGTAGCCAGTTTTGACGCCTTTTCAGAGGGCGGAGCATTTGCGGTTAACATCTTATCTGAACTTCAAAAGGATATTTCTAATCGTTTCGCGACGACTGGTGACGATAAGTGGAATGATTTTGACTTCGTAACTTGGGAAGGTGGATCGCCAATTATCCCGGGAAGTCTAGCAAACTTGGAATGTAAGGCAGGAAATATTTTTGAGGGTGGAGACCATATTATTCTAACTGGAGAGGTAATGCGAATATCAGCTAGCGAAGGCAGTCCTCTTTTGTATTGGAAAGGTGGATATGCCGAACTTAATGTGGATTAGAAAATGGATAAGAAGCTATTAAAATTTTAGTTGGCGCGATTCGCGGCCGGCGCCAATTTTAGCCATTATGTAGTATCGATTAGGAGGCTGAGTCTGTAGGGGCGCGTTCTCTTAATTTTCGTGCGATATCTAGCGCTGAATATGACAGAATAGCGTCTGCTCCAGCTCTCTTTAATGAGAGTAAAGACTCTTCCATCGCGGCCTCTGGATCTAACCAGCCTTTTTCTCCCGCTGCCTTGACCATGGCGTATTCGCCGCTCACTTGGTACGCGAATGTGGGCAAAGAAAATGCTTCCTTAACGCGCCAAAGAATATCGAGATAGAAAATACCAGGTTTGACCATAACCATATCCGCGCCCTCTGATATATCGAGACCAACTTCGCGGAGCGCCTCGTCAGAATTGGCAGGATCCATTTGATATGTCTTTTTATTTGCTGATCCTAGGCTCGATGCAGATCCCACTGCATCTCTGAATGGACCATATAAGGTTGAGGCATATTTGGCCGCATAAGCTAATATTCGAATGTCAATTAGGCCCGTGCTATCGAGGGCATTTCTAATCGCACCAACCCGTCCGTCCATCATGTCGGATGGAGCTAAGACATCACTCCCTGCCTCGGCCTGAATTACAGCTTGTTTAGATAATATCTCTAAAGTCTCGTCGTTGACTACATAACCATTTTTGACCAATCCGTCCTGGCCATGGTCCGTGAACGGGTCCAGGGCTACATCGGTCATTACGCCGAGGCTCGGGTAAGCAGCCTTAACAGCA
>CAJXEC010000103.1 GCA_913052165.1 uncultured Rhodospirillaceae bacterium | reverse complement strand
TAAAACAATGCCCGCCTCTATTGAGTCCTCTATCGAATAGTTATAACGGGCCTTGCGATTAACTGCTGCAGCCCGACCCTCGTTTACGGCTGCCATGGATCACCCCAATTAGATAAGTTCTGCCGCCTGCATCGCGGCTTTGACCTTTGCCTTGCTTTCATTGCCTATGGTACACACCGGCAAACGAACGGCTTCAGTACATTTGCCTAGAAGGCTCACCCCATATTTGACTGGTGCAGGGTTCGTCTCACAAAATAGGTCTTTATGCAGTGGCATAAGTTTTTCGTTAAGCCTCTGCGCATCCGCAATTTTGCCGTCACGCCAAGCATTATGAAACTCAGCCATAAGGCGTGGCGCCACATTTGCAGTAACGGATATACATCCGTGTCCGCCTTGGGCGAGAAAACCGAGTTGCGTTCCATCCTCCCCTGAAAGTTGAACAAAATCGTCACCAGCGGCCCTTTTTTGAAGCGTCGCACGAGAAACATCATTTGTTGCATCCTTGACCCCGACAATATTGCGCAACGTCGCAAGCTTTGCCATGGTGGAAACAGACATATCGATCACAGATCGGCTGGGAATATTATATATGATGATGGGTATATTTACGGAGTCATTCAATGCTTTGAAATGCTGAAAAAGACCTTCTTGGGTGGGCTTATTGTAATATGGTGTCACAACTAATGCCCCGTCCGCGCCTACATCCTTTGCATGTCGAGTTAACATAACTGCCTCCTCGGTGGAATTCGACCCGGTCCCAGCTATCACAGGCACACGACCGGCAGTCACCTCAATGCAGATCTCAACAATTCTTTGATGCTCCTCGTGCGATAAAGTGGGGGACTCACCCGTTGTCCCACACGGCACCAACCCCTCGGTCCCCTGCTGTATTTGCCATTCCACCAATTCTGCGTAAGCTTGTTCGTCGAGTTGTCCATCACGGAATGGCGTAATTAATGCGCAAATTGAGCCTTGAAACATGTCTAATTCCCGACAATCTTAAACTTTACAAATCGACAAGTAGCACGTCGATGGAAATTAATTTAAAGCGACTGAATTCTCATAGCAAGGCCGTAAAACTCCTGACTAAGGAAACACGAGATGCCTAATTCACCCGGAAACTATTTTAGGGCGCCCATAGCTAATTTTTTATTACTCATGACAACCTCGTTCAAGACCCCCCGTAAGCAATTCCCTTGTTTATTGATAGCACTCTTTTCTATGATCTTCTTTTCGTCCATTTTTCCCAAATCGCCAAAAACACTCCCAATTATCGATCTCTCAATAACCAAAAATCAGTATTACAGCTCTAAACTAAAAAAAATTCAAAAGCATGATTGGAACCGAAACCGTACGCAACGAAAGAAGAGCTATGATATATTGGGGGATAAAATTGTCGCCTGGTTGGAGATGACTCAGGGAAGTGATGGATACTCATTTGAAGAACTCAGTCAATTTATTACCAAAAATGATGAGTGGCCCGCTATCAAGTCAATTCGTAAAAACCTGGAACTTAAGATCCAGGCTGAGAGACTATCCGCACAACGGATTATAGAGTGGTTCAAAAAATATCCGCCCCTAACTATTGAAGGACATGAAGTACTTGCTAAAGCATTTTTAAAAGACAATCAAAAGACAAAGGCGCTATCGAATATAAAGGCGGCATGGCTCAAGGGTCGCTTTTCGCGAAGAAGCCAAAAAAAGTTCCATAAGCAATTCCGCAATTTTCTTAATCCCAAACTGCATTGGATTAGGCTTGACCGACTCCTATGGCGGGGACGAACCACTGAAGCTCGGAGAATGTTGCGGCTCATACCATATGAAAAACGGGCTCAGGCCATAGCCAGAATTAAATTGCGTTCTTTGCATGGTGGCGTGGATAGATCAATTTCTGCTCTTTCTGAGGCCGATAAAAAAGATCCAGGAATAATCTACGAGAGGATCAGGTGGCGTCGGGTAAAAAATAAAAATTTACAGACCGTTGAATTATTTAGTTCCTACAGCAGAACCGCTTTGCACCCCAAATTATGGGCAACTGAGAGAATTATTATAGCTCGTAGATTAATGGTCCGCGGAGAAATTGGTGCGGCGTGGAAAATTCTGAGAGACCATCAAATATCATTCTCAGATGACCGCCTGAGCTACGCAAAAGTGCAGTGGCTGGCTGGCTGGCTGGCTTTGAGATATCTTAATAATCCAGCCGAAGCCTTCGCACGTTTTATGGACTTATTCGAGGTTGTTCGATATCCGGTCAGCAAAGCCCGTGCTGCTTACTGGCTAGCAAGATCCGCAGAAACTCTAGGCGACTCCAAGCTTGCGGAGAAGTGGTTTACCGAAGCATCCAGACATCCAACGACTTTCTACGGGCAACTCGCCCTCCAAGAATTACCTAACTCTACCCAATCACGCATTGAGCCAGCTGTTTTCGATTTTCCACCCTCGGAAAAAGAGATTTTCTATGGCTCGGAACTAGTACGGTCAGTTCAATTTTTAGAAAAAATTGGGCAACATGATCTTGCTAAAACATTTTTTAAACGGGTGGTTCAGAATGGAGCCAGTCCAGTAATTTTTTTCAAAGCCATGCATCTCGCAAAGTTAATAAAGCGAGTTGATTTAGCAGTTTGGTTGTCAAGGAGGGCTCATCGGGAAGGCTTAATCTTTATTGATGAAGGTTATCCAAAGGTGGATGTGCCGAGAGGTCCACTAGAGGTAAGTTTACTACGGGCAATAATCCGGCAGGAAAGTGATTTTAATATTAGGGCGTTAAGTCCCCGAGGCGCGGCGGGCCTTATGCAACTTATGCCATACACGGCGAGGGCAATGGCATCCGATACAGGATTGGCGTTTTCAAGATCAAGACTTACGGAGGACGCTCATTACAACCTTGAGATTGGATCTTCCTATTTAGCACGGCTACTTAACCAATTCCGAGGTTCCTATATTCTCGCGCTTGCCGCGTATAATGCCGGCCCTGGGTCGGTCGCTAATTGGCTAAGAAGTTTTGGAGATCCAAGAAATGATAAAGTTGACCCAATAGATTGGATTGAAAAAATTCCTTACCTGGAGACCAGAACCTATGTTCAAAGAGTGTTAGGAAATTTGCAAATTTTTCGTTTTCGGGAGTTTGGCGGAAAGCTCTCCCAAAATATTAAATTGGACCTTTTTCGTGGATACGGTAGATAGAAATGCCAGGCGATAGCAACAAAATCCGGGCATGCGTTTTTGATGTTTATGGTACTTTGCTGGATTTTAATTCTGCCATCAAAAAGTTACGGGACAAGATTGGCCCGCAGAGCGAACAATTAAGCGCCCTCTGGCGAAGCAAACAATTGGAATATTCTTGGCTTCGAACGTTAATGGGCAAACATACCGACTTTGATCAAATTACAGCCGATGCCCTTGATTTTTCCCTATCCACACTGAGTATTAAAGACAAAGATCTCAGAAATGATTTAATGGGCCTTTTCCATAAATTGGAACCTTTTCCTGAAGTCTCAAAAATTCTTAAAGAATTAAAAAGCAACGAGCTCAGCATCGTAATTTTGTCGAATGGAACATCTCACACGCTAACCGCGAGCCTCCAGCAGGCCAAGATTAACTTTTATTTCGATGAAATATACTCAATAGAAACTGTGGGTAAGTTTAAACCACACCCCGATGTATACCGAATACCATGCGATGGTCTTGGTCTGGAACCTAAAAATATCGCCTTTATATCCGCGAATAGTTGGGATATCGCCGGTGCTGCAAGCTTTGGACTCAAGACTATTTGGGTCAATCGCTCGGGATCTAAAAATGAAGTATTAACATTCGATCCAAACTTCGAAATTCTCGACCTAACAATGCTACCGGAACTGTTATCGGCTGGTGACTTCAGGTGATTGATATCACGATCTCTGATATTGAGGACGCAGCTTTAAGATTAGAAAAGCTAGTGGTGCGTACCCCCTTGCATGAGGCTAATTTTGGTCTTTCTAGTTACGGCCGCGTATTCCTGAAGCTAGAAACAAATCAAGTTACGGGGTCATTTAAATTCCGCGGTGCGTACAACATGATAAGCCAATTGGACGAGGCATCGCTGAGAGCGGGCGTAGTGGCCTACTCATCGGGCAACCACGCCCAAGCAGTAGCCTGTGTGGCCAAGATTCTTGGTACTAAAGCCGTAATCGTAATGCCGAGCGACTCGCCGAAAAAAAAATTAGAAGCCACCAAAGGCTACGACGCAGAAGTTATCGTTTATGACCGATGGAAGGAGTCAAGAGAGGAAATAGCAATCCAGGTAGTAAATGAGAGGAACATGACGCTGGTCCCTCCGTTTGATAATCCGATGGTGATATCGGGCCAAGGAACAGCCGGATTGGAGATCGTCCAAGATTTAAATACCTTAAACATCAAACCCGACTTAGTTTTAGTGCCTGCTAGCGGGGGCGGCTTAGTTTCCGGTGTATCAATCGCAATAAAAAACGCTTTTCCAAATTGCGCTATATTTTGTGTTGAGCCAGAACATTTTGATGATATCCGCCTCTCACTCTCCAATGGCGAGAGGCTAACCAATCAAGCTCCGAAACAAAATTCTATTTGTGACGCTCTTTTAGTTCCAACACCCGGCGAATTGACCTTCGAAATTATGAGAAAGTTCGTGGAAGGCGGGCTAACTGTCACAGATGCAGCAGTTATACGGGCTATGCGCCGCTGTTGGTTGGAGAATAGGATAATCTTGGAACCTGGAGGGGCTGTTGCGGTCGCCGCAATTATCGAAAAAATAGCGCCTAAAGCTGCAGTTACAGTAGCGTTATGCTCAGGCGGCAACATCGATGAGGAGAATTTCAAAAGGCTGATAAATGGAGCAAAAAGTTAATGGGCCACTGCCTATCAGCAATTGGGCAGTGAGGTCGACACAAGGCTAATAGTAAAGTAACTGGTCGGTAATATTCTTATCGGAGTGGCTCGCAGTTTGATAGCTCTCTGAGAGCGTCTTCTTTGACCAATCTCCTTACCACTTTACCCACGCTGCTGCGGGGCAGATCATCTAATATTCTGATCTGCTTTGGCGCTTTGACCGACCCAACGGCCTCTTTCGTAAAAGAGATCAGCTCGGAAGCACTTAAATTGGTACCCTTCCTTAAAACGACGGCTGCATGCACTGCCTCGCCCCACTTCTGGTCTTTAACACCAAAAACAACACATTCGTTCACAGCAGGATGCTTGACCAAAGCAGCTTCGATATCGCTTGGATACACATTAAATCCACCTGAAATAATTACATCGCGCAAACGGTCTTTTATATATAGGTAACCCCTGTCATCCAGAGCCCCAAGGTCTCCAGTTCGCAACCATTCACCATGCATCACCTCAGCAGTAGCCTCGGGCATATCTAAATATCCTGTCATAGTAAGACCTCCAGACAAAACGATTTCGCCATCCTCGCCAGCTGGCATTATTTTCTGTGAGTCAGGATCCATGATCTCAACACGCGTGAGAAAACTCGCCCTACCAACCGAAGCCAATAAGCCCTCATCCACCATTTCTCGGGGGGACAAAAATGTTACTACTTGGGGTGCTTCGGTCTGGCCATAGTTGGTCGCTACCACATCACCAAAAACAGACCTTGTTTCCCGTATCTTTTCGGGCGGCATCGGGGCCCCACCATAGATTAAACGCTTCAAATGCGGGAAACTTGCGGATCCTCCAATTTCTGCAAGCATCATATAAATGACGGTCGGAGGGATAAAAGTAGTCGAAATTTTTTTTTCAGAAAAAGCTTCGATAATGTCAGTTGGACGCATCGTCCTTTTCCCTAGAACAAGCGTACCCCCAACCGCTAACGTTGGGGTAACATAGCATGATGTTCCATGCGTAATTGGTGCAGCCAAAAGGTAACGATCCGGGGGCCTAAGACCCAGTTCATGGATCATGCAAGCTGCTCCAGTAACCCATGCTCTGTATGGTTGCAGAACGCCTTTTGGTTTCCCGCTGGAGCCTCCAGTAAATTTAATTGCCTGCGTATCTTCAGCAATTAAATTAACTCTTTTTGGTGATTTATTGTAATGCCGCAGGATTGTTCCGTTTAAGGAGTCGGTTTCCTCACCACCGCCTCCCCACCCGTACAGGATGTTGGGAGCCGCGGGTGTGAGCTTGTCTTCACAGTCTTCATCTAAAATTAGTATTGAAGGTTTAGCGGCATCCAACTTTGCATCAAGCTCGTCTCTCGAGTCTCGGGGATTCAATGGCACCCAAACTTTTCCGGCGGCCATGGTCGCTAGCAGTGCAATTAAATGCTCTAAACTGTTATAGCCGCAAATTCCGACCCTAGATTGGGGGTTGGAATCCAAATCTTGTAAACCGCAAGCAAGCGCATCAACTCGTTTCGCAAGCTCGCCGTAACTCAGGATCGTGTCTGGTCCATCAATCGCGACGGCATCCGGTGAAAGGCGTGCAGCCGCATAAAACATATCAATCGGTTTAATTATCTAACTCCAAACCATATTCCTCTCTAACACCATCCAACCATGCCAGGCCATGCCCTGGAGCTGTGGGTAATTCCATCATACCTGATTGATCAAATGTAAGAGGTTCATGAAACAAGGCCTCTAGTAAAGGAAAGTCCTCGAGCCAGCGAACTGAGGGTGCAGCGGCGGCTAAATGGATAAATAAAGCAGGCAAAAAATGGGGTGCGACTGAAACACCAAAATACTCTGCAATATTAGCTAATCTTAACGCTTCAGTGACCCCGCCCATCATCGCAAGGTCAGGCTGAACAATTGAAATGGCTTGAGAATTAAAAAAAGGGGCTAACTCCATTAGCCCTTGATGATGTTCCCCCACAGCAATTGGAACAGATAACTGTGCCGCTAGTTTCTTGTACGCATTGATATCGTGGGAAGGGAGTGGTTCTTCAATCCACATAAGATTGAAATCATGACACGCATTCAATAAATGCGTCGCCTGCGCCAAGTTAGCTTTTTCATTTAAATCAGCCATTATCCCAACGCCGGGGGGAAGCGCATCCGCCACAGCGGATAGCCTATCTAGATCAGTTACATCCCCTGAAAAACGCAATTTTATCGCAGGTAAACCTCGCTTTACATAATCAAGAGCCTGGGCAGCAGCCGCTTCTGGCTCCTGCGACGGACCAAACCCTCCGCTGCCGTATACAGGAACCGACCTTAGTTCTCCGCCCATCGCCACGCCAAGCGGGACCCCCTGGATCTTGGAGTACAAATCCCAAACAGATAGATCGATAGCCGCAATGGCGAGATAGCCAAAACCTCTCCCTGTACGGTTTAACGATGATGCGAGCTTACGCCAAATTAACTGCGGATGCTTTAGTTCTTCTCCCACCACATAATTTGACAATAAAGAACGACCAATCGCCGCCACCTGCCTGCCATCTCCGCCCAATACATAAGAAAATCCGGTTCCACTGTGTCCAGTACTAGTGTCGAGATCACAAATAATAACATCAACGTGCGTGATACCAGACCCTCCCGTTGCACCTCCCAGCGGATACCGCAAAAGAGACACTGATGCATTTATAATTTTTACCACGGGGATTGTGCTCTCAGTTGGTCACAAATCTCTAAACTCAGAGGGTCACCAGCATCCACGTCCAGTTCAGACCGAACGGGTATCGGCGCGATCAACTCGATTTTATCAACTGGATAAGAGTCCAGTTCGGGCAGGATAACGGCTGCCTTAATCCTCTTATTTATACGAGCATGCCAAGCACGAGAGCCACACCAATCAGTGCTAGGTGACGGTAATTGAATTCCCTCCCAACTGCGGACCCTATCCCAACTCAATTTCGCCCTCTCTGAGCCAACCACCAAATTAATAGTCCCCGGGTAGCATTGAATGGATAGATACTTCAGAAATGCCGACCTTACCCAATCCTCTTGGGTAAAGTCTTTAGCCACCCCCAACCCGTCAGCTACTTCACATATAAGATTCTCTACCAGCATGAAACTATATTATTTAAACAAAGTCCCCGGGGAAACCTGAAACACCCCCTTGCGGCAACTTAGACAGTCGCAATAAGATAAAGGTAATGCGGGTGTAGCTCAATGGTAGAGCAGAAGCTTCCCAAGCTTAAGACGAGAGTTCGATTCTCTTCACCCGCTCCAAAATCACCAAATAAGTGCTCACATGGCAATTCTTCTTATATCCTCCGAAGCGCGGATGGCAGCGTGGAAAAAGGCCTTTCAGGCAGAGCTACCAAGTGAAGTCATTAGATGTTGGCCTGATTACGAGCTAGAAGAGGCCATTGATATAGCTATCATCGCAGAACCCAAGACTGGTCTGTTCGAAAAGCTTAAAAACCTAAAGCTTGTAATCGCACAGCGGGCGGGGGTTGAAGATTTGGTTGACGCTCTGCGGTGTCGACCCGATGTAAAACTTTGCCGAGCCCAGCGCCCTGATGGCGATCGTATGATTGATGATTATGCTCTGTTGTGCGTCATGTACCATCATCGAAATTTTCACGATTTGATCCTGGCTAATAGTTCTAGGGAATGGATTAATCCCGGGGTATCTTTTTCCGAGGAATGCACCGTCGGGATCATGGGCCTTGGCCCGGCGTTTCATCTCGGCCAGCATCACCCGCTTCTCGGCCACCGGGGCCGCCTCGAAGGCCTTCATGTAGGCCTCGACCGCGGCCAGATCACTGCCCTGGTGCCCGGCGTGGATGATCTTCTCCATCTTGGCATAGTTG
>CAJXEC010000102.1 GCA_913052165.1 uncultured Rhodospirillaceae bacterium | reverse complement strand
TTTGGTTGATATTGGCCTTATAGAGAGCGAAAAATTTTATCCAGCCTTTCAATACGTCACTTGGGGAGGCAAAAGCCCCGATCAAGCAGTGGACGCAGCACTTTTTGAAACTGTTGGTGAGGCCTAAATCAATTGGTGGATCGCCAACCGATTGCTCTGGTCGGCTGCGGGAAAATGGGCGGAGCCCTTTTGGACGGCTGGTTGTCCAACGGAATAGACGAAAGTGACTTGATAGTCATTGAACCCCACGGATTAGAACTAACCGGAATAAGGTCTAATATTATTGTCGTAAGAGACCCAGGGGATTTAAAAACCGATTTTTCGCCCAAAGTCATCGTTTTCGCCGTCAAACCCGAAGCTTTGGACTCGGTAGTCCCGTTATATCGAAATTTTAAGTCCGGGGGCCCGGTTTACATCTCTATTGCAGCAGGAAGAACCATAGCCTCTTTTGAGCGTTTGCTGGGAAATGATGCGGGAATCATCAGGGTAATGCCAAATACACCTGCCTCGATAGGCCGGGGAATATCGGTAGGGTGCAGTAATTCTAATGTTACTGAAATGCAGAAAGAGCTTTGTCACGAGCTTTTTAAAGCAGTGGGGGCTACCGCCTGGATTGACGAAGAGGCTCTGATGGACCCGGTAACTGCTGTCTCTGGGAGCGGGCCTGCGTATGTTTTCTTATTAATTGAAGCACTTACTGAAGCAGGCGTGCGCGCGGGTCTTGAAAGGCAGTTGGCCGAGAATCTCGCTAAAGTTACTGTCGCTGGATCGGGGGCGTTGGCTCTTGAAGTTAGTGAGAGCCCAGCAAGTCTTCGCGAGGCAGTGACAAGTCCTGGTGGGACTACTGCTGCTGCATTAGATGTGCTTATGGGTGAAGACGGTATCGAGAAATTAATGGGCCGGGCAGTCGAAGCGGCAACTGCGCGCTCACAGATTTTGGCTAAATAAAATAGAGATTTATCTTGTCTTTGATACCTTACGCGGCGTGGGGGCGAAGCAAACCTCTCATCCTTGCAAGCGCACGCAACTCTAGCTGACGGATGCGTTCTTTGGAAACTCCTAGTTTTTGACCCAAAGCTTTACGGCTTGGTATTTTATCTGAGAGAAAACGACTCTTAATGATAGCTAACTCACGAGGTGGTAATAAGGTCAAAGCTTCGGATAGTCTTTTTTTCCATAACTTGGTCTCAGTAGAAGATATCAGTTTCTCCTCTGGATTTAGCTCCTCAGAGGTTAAATTGAAAATATAGTTAGGTGTCTTGTTTGTTTCTAAGTCCAAAGATTGATCTGGCCAAGCTATGCGCCTTGCAAGGCAGATCACCTCATTGAAAGTAACGTTAAAACGTCTCGAAAGTGTCTCCATTAAAGCCTCGTTGGCGCAGTGGTTTTCTGAATTTTGATCATAGCGCTGATACAAGTGGAAAAATATCGACTTTTGAGCAGAGCTCGTTCCTATTTTGACTAATGATCGAGAGCGAACAACGTAATCTTGCATCGCAGCTCTTACCCACCACATTGCGTATGTGGAGAGACGCACGTTTTTATCGGGATTGAAGCGTTTGATAGCCTCCAATAATCCCACAATACCCTCCTGTAATAATTCAGCAACCGGATGTCCAAAGCGTCGATACTTTTTTGCAACAAAAAGCACGAAGCGAAGCTGGCTTAAAACAAGGGTACTTGCCGCGGTCTCGTCTCCCGATTGAACCAGCTTGATCAAACGTCTTTCTTCTGGCATCGACAAGCGTTTTTGGCCGGTTCTTATTCTGGAAAGAAGAGATGATGAATTTACAGGCATTGCGATGGAAACGCTAACAAAAGTACCAAATAAAATAAACTAAATTTTAACCATTTAAAAATTTTTCTGATATGATAAATGGGTAAGAGAGGGATGTAAAAATTGGGTAAGGTTCAGAGAAAAAAGGGGGATCAGATTTTAAGTATAGCTCTTACGCTCGCAGAGGAAGAGGGGTGGTCTGGTGTCACAATAGAAAAAATTGCCAAAAGGGCGAATTTAAATAAAGGCAAGCTGCTTGAATCATATCCCACCACTAAGCACGTGGTCTTAGCTTTGATGAAACAAGTCTCAGTCGAAGTTTTCGACAGACTAGACCCAGACGACTCCACTGAACCCACAAAGGATATCATCCATAATGCCCTCATGAGCAGGGTCGAAGTTCTTTCAAAAAATCGTGAAGCGTATACGTCTATTTTGAGGAGCCTTTTTTTTAATCCAAGGGATGCTATTTTTCTTTATTCTGAGATCATGAACATCATGGCAAGGACACTCGAAATTGCGGGTGTCAAAAACACAGGATTACTAGGCCACCTCCGTAAAAAGGCCCTTGTTGCAATTTATTTGTCTACGCTACGGGTTTGGATTTCCGATGATAGTCCAGATTGCGCAAGGACAATGTCGTTTTTGGATAAACGGCTCCAGGATGCAGAGGCATTGGAGGGGGTCGTTCAAAAGTGTGAACGGTTTTCCAGATTTTCTAGGCAGGAAGTTTAATTCTTATCCTTGCTCCCCCGATTGGAGAGTCAGAAATATCAATTGAACCCCCATGGGAGAGCACTATATCCCTCGCGATTGTAAGTCCAAGTCCTGTTCCGCCTATATCAGGAGGTCTCTCGGAGTCCAGGCGGGTGAAAGGTCTGAATACCTCGTTCCGGGCTGCTTCGGGTATACCTGGACCATCGTCATCAATGTGGAAAGTGACATCACTTTTTGACTCCATTACCTGAACTTTAATCTGCGAACCGTAGGTCGCGGAGTTATTGATAAGATTTGAAATACACCGTCTAAAACCAGTCGGTCGGAGTTCCAAATGAACGTCTTGGTTGCAAATAACTTCGATTACTACGTTTTCGGACGCTGTCTTACTTGCGATGTCCTCCAAAAGTTCTTTTAAATTGATAACTTCAGTCGACTCTGTGCTGTCGCCACGCGCGAAAGATAAGTACTCCTCAACTAATTTTTCCATTTCACTTACGTCTTGCTCAAGCGCAAAAATTTCGTCGGAGCCGTTTAACATAGCTAATTGTAATTTTATTCGTGTCAGTGGCGTTCGGAGGTCATGGGAAACCCCAGATAGCATATCAGTTCGTTGCTCTATGCTCCTTAGCACTCGAGCTCGCATGAGGCTAAAAGCTGCCGCTGCCTGTCTTATCTCAGTTGCTCCTTCTGGTTTAAAATCCGGTACATCTCTGCCCTTTCCAAAAGCATCAACTGCCCTTGTTAGCCGTGTAATAGGTCGTAACTGGTTTTTCATGAATACAGTGGCGATTGCGAAAAGAAGAAGAGAAGTTCCAACCATCCACATTATGAAAATGTATGTTGTCGAGCTGAAAAGGCGTTCCTCATGAACCCTTGCCTCTAGGACACCATCAGGGAGCTGGACAAAAATTGACACCGTTCTGGGCCGGGAGTCAATTTCAATTCTGAATGGTCGACGAACTCTCTCCCGTAATGCATCGCTAAGACGCCTTTCAATAAGACTCTCGCCCTGAGTAAAACGGTGATTAGGTAAAATTTTCCCTCTTTGAAATTGAATATCAAGGGCTAGGCTCCGTTTAGCGGACTTGACAATCCAACTTTCATTCTTCGCTCCCGAGAAAAACTGTCTCTGATCGATTACACTGCTTATTTCGCCGGCTACCGACGCGGCTAGTCTGCGCGTAACAGTCTCCCAATGACGATCATAAAACACCCAAGTTGCAACTACCTGGGTTAATACCGCGGGTGTAACAATAATTAAAATTGATCTTCCTAGTAGTGATTTGGGTAAATATTTCTTTAGGGACAACATCCTTCCTAAAAACGGGAATCAGTGTGGAGTACATATCCACGACCTCTGATTGTTCTCAGATAGCGGGGCCACCGGGGAGTCGGTTCTATTTTTCTTCTCAAGCGCGTGACCTGTACGTCAACGGTGCGCTCACTACCTTCAACTTGGCTCTTATCTAGCAATACTCTTCTGCTTACCACGTTTCCGTTACGTTCAGCTAAGGTAAGCAACAAATTTCCTTCGAGGGATGTAAGATGTACGATCGAACCTTTTCGCTTGAGGATTTTATTCACGCAATCAAAAACACACTCTCCGAATACAATCTCTCTTGGGATGCTTGAGCTGGATTTTGACTCAGTCAGATTAAGTATATTGCTGATCCTTAGTAATAACTCTCTTGGGTCAAAAGGTTTTGGCAGGTAGTCATTCACGCCTTGTTCTAGCCCAGCGATCCGATCCTCCACATCCCCCCTAGCAGTCAGCATCAGGATTGGAACCGGGTTTGTCTCACGAATGGACCGCGTAAAAGCGTATCCATCCTCACCTGGCATCATCACGTCAAGAATAATCAAATCAAAATCAAGCGACTTCATTATCCCTCGGGCGTGAGCGGTGTTCGAGGCAAGTGCTACCACAAAACCATTATCAGTCAGATATTGCCGCAGGAGCCTTCTGAGACGGCTATCATCGTCGACGACGAGAATATGTGAAGAAAATTCCATAGGCTATTATTGCACACAAATATCCATTTTCCGACTGCTTATGTTGCTTAGTCTATTGTAGTTAAGTTCGACAGCTAGAGAGCGGTCGCTATTGGCGTAAGAGATGGTCGTTGGACTTGCCTGATTGTAAAATTACATTTCTGGCCTGCGCTAATCCTCGGTCTTTTGGCATCAGTGACAAAATAAAAGCCAGGTAATACTTGACCGGCTGTTGAAATCGCTTTAGGTACTGAAATGGGTCATAACCCCCCAACGGGTTACGGCTCTTCTGGAAGGGAGAGTTAAAATGCCAGCAAAGAAAGTAGTTGGGCGTCCTTCGTCCATTCCGAAAAACCCATGTTTTTCCTCAGGACCTTGTGCCAAAAGGCCAGGTTGGTCCTTGGAGTGTCTGGAAAATGCGGTACTCGGGCGTTCTCATAGGTCGAAGGCTGGAAAAGCAAAGCTAAAAGAAATACTCGATCGCTCTAGGGATCTGCTCGGAATTCCCCAGGACTATCGGATTGGTATTGTGCCTGCATCTGACACTGGCGCAATAGAGATGGCATTGTGGTCACTTCTCGGCCAGCGGGGCGTAGATGTCTTATCTTGGGAGAGTTTCGGAGAAGCCTGGGTTTCGGATATTTCCAAACAACTGAAGCTTGAAGATGTAAACATCATTAACGCGGACTACGGGAAACTGCCTGATCTGTTCGAGGTCGACTGGGCTCGGGACGTAGTTTTTACATGGAATGGTACAACCTCCGGGGTTAGGGTACCTAACGACGAATGGATTGATAGCGACCGGGGAGGATTAGCAATTTGTGATGCTACCTCTGCAGTTTTTGCTATGTCACTCCCTTGGGATAAGTTGGATGTTGTGACCTGGTCGTGGCAGAAGGTCATGGGCGGTGAGGGTCAACACGGTATGATTGTCCTTTCTGCTCGCGCAGTTGAGAGATTGGAAACCTTTTCCCCGACATGGCCTTTGCCGAAGATTTTTCGCCTTACAAACGGATCAAAACTTATTGAAGGCATTTTTGAGGGAGAGACAATAAATACACCTTCAATGCTGTGTGCCGAAGATGCATTGGATGGGTTGCGTTGGGCGGAGTCCATCGGGGGTCTAAATGCCCTAATAGGAAGGTCTTGTTCAAATTTGGAAGCTATCGTCGACTGGGTCGAAAAATCCGATTGGATAACATTTTTGGCTGAAGACCCAGCTGCACGCTCCAATACTTCCGTTTGTTTGTCTATTGTCGATCCATGGTTTAGAAGTTTGGATCCAAAACTCCAAAGCATGGTGCCAAAAAGAATAGAAACTTTATTGGGATCAGAAGGAGTGGCCCACGATATAAATGGTTATCGATCTGCTCCGCCGGGATTGAGGCTATGGGCGGGTGCGACAGTAGAGCGCTCTGATTTGGAGGCCCTATTTCCGTGGCTAGACTGGGCCTACTTGATGATAAGAGAAGAGATGACCAAAGAATAAAGACAGTCATAGTTTTAACCTAAGTTGAGAAGGTGGTTGAGATGCCCAAAGTACTCATTTCTGATAGCTTGAGTCCAAGAGCAGCAGATATTTTCAGAGAACGCGGTCTCGAAGTGGATATGAAAACAGGTATGTCTGCCGATGAGCTAATATCTTGTATCGGAGGTTATGATGGGCTTGCTGTTCGCTCTGCAACCAAAGTTACACCCGAGGTGTTGGAGGCGGCTACAAACCTCAAAGTTGTTGGTCGCGCCGGAATAGGTGTTGATAACATTAATATAGAGGCGGCCTCAGGGAGAGGCATCGTGGTTATGAACACGCCGTTCGGAAACGCCATTACTACAGCGGAACATGCAATCGCAATGATGTTTTCGTTAGCGAGACAGATCCCTCTCGCGGACCGGCTCACACAAAACGGTAAATGGGAAAAAAGCCGCTTTATGGGAACCGAGCTTACGGGCAAAACTCTTGGCGTATTGGGTTGTGGTAATATTGGCTCGCGCGTAGTCGAACGGGCGATAGGCTTAAAAATGAAAGTTGTTGCTTACGATCCTTTTTTATCACCTGAGCGGGCGGCTGATCTCACGGTTGAAAAAGTCGAGTTGGCAGACTTATTTGAGCGCAGCGATCTCATAACATTACACACACCGCTGACCGATTCGACGCGTAACATCCTGGATGCAGAGGCTTTCGGTAAAATGAAAGAGGGCGTGTTTATCATAAACTGCGCGCGCGGAGAACTGGTTGTTGAAGACGCTATTAAATCGTCGCTAGAGAGCGGGAAAGTTGGTGGGTACGCAGTAGATGTCTATTCCCAAGAGCCGCCAGGGGATTTCTCGCTTTTTGGGCTTGATAATGTTGTGGCTACTCCGCACTTGGGCGCGAGCACAGAAGAAGCGCAAGAAATGGTTGCCTTACAGGTTGCGGAACAGATGTGTGATTATTTGTTGAACGGTTCGGTAGTTAACGCCATCAATATGCCATCGGTATCCGCTGAGGACGCACCGAAATTGCGGCCATACATGTTGCTGGGGGAGCTGCTCGGCAGTATTTCGGGACAGGTATGTAATTCCGGCTTCAAGTCCATTACCATTGAGTACGAAGGCCAGGCTTCGGAGCTTAATACGCGTCCGATCACTGCTTGCGTTCTGAAAGGATTGCTCTCTCCGATGATGGATTCTGTTAATATGGTTAACGCAAGCGTCGTGGCGCGGGAGCGCAATATCGCGGTATCGGTAGTCAACCATGAAAGGGACTGCGAGTATCAAACTCTGGTGAGTCTTCAGGTCTCGACGGAGGCCCGTCATTTTTCGGTATCTGGAACCCTTTTCGGTGGCGATAAGCCTCGAATTGTGGATATCGATGGGGTCCCCATGGAGGCGTCGTTGAGTGTTCACAGCTTATACACCCTGAACAGTGATAAGGCCGGGATAATAGCTGGGTTTGGAAAGGCCTTCGCGGATGCTAAGATCAATATCGCTAATTTTGTATTGGGACGCACGCGGCAAGGTGGAGATGCGGTCTGCTTAATTGAGGTTGACGATGCAATTCCAAGCGGAGTGATTGACAATATCCGCTTGCAACCCAATGTTCATGAGGTCACCCAACTTTATTTGCCCATGCTCGATGGGATGAGCTGACAAATCAATCATCCGATTTATGTTT
Organism: uncultured Rhodospirillaceae bacterium; assembly: GCA_913052165.1. Classification (GTDB taxonomy): domain Bacteria; phylum Pseudomonadota; class Alphaproteobacteria; order MPNO01; family UBA2964. The sequence goes on along the minus strand of CAJXEC010000102.1, from coordinate 1,118 downwards.
AACGTCCTCGAACTTATCAGTAAGAGGCGAGAATATCCGAAAGGTGTCGGTCTGTACATCAACGTAGCCGCCGTGGAGCTCAAGTTGATTGGCCCAAACCCTATCTAGGATCCAAGGATACGTCATTAAATTTTCGAAACCCACACGGAGTAGCTCTTCTGTAAGATTACGTTTTCTGTCCTCCTGTTGGTTAGACAGTAGCGAGCCGGAAATAGCTTGACCCGCAAGATTAAGAAATTTTGGTAGAAAATCCCCTAGAGTCATTACCTTGCTGTCTGAGTGTTGTCGATTCAGTAGGCTATTGATGAAAGAGCTATCGGTATGTGTGATTTGGAATATATGTTTGGCATTTAGTATTCTGACCCCATACTCCAGACTTGCTCCAATGGATAAATCTGATGGCCCCTGTGCTGGCGTTACCAGCCCAGCCATGGTTCGAATTTCGTATATAGCTTCGGACGGGTTGCTACAATCAAGATTATTGGAGGGTAAATCTGACGGAGCAATTAATAGTGAAACTATTTTATTTTGGTTTGTCTTTTGGCAAATAAAATCACATAACCCTTTTGAAGCAGATTTAAATGAGGTATTAAATTTAGGCACTTTTCTTAACTCTCTAGTTCGAGGGGAGACATTCTTCCCTTGGAAAATGACGGTTCGTGCTTCTTTATCATGAAGCAAAATTGCATATCCCTGAAAAACGCGCTAGACACCCGCTTGGTGTAGGATAGATTTGTTTTCCGAACATCAGACAAGCGATTTCGAGTTAATTTAGCGGTTTGGTTGGAAATGACGGATGCAGAGATGGATGCCCTGTTACCAGGGGGGCTCAGAGATCTCCTCCCTGAAGACGCTGTTTTGCATGCGGAAACAATCCAGAAACTGGTAGCGGTTTTTTCAGCTTTCGGCTACCGACACGTAAAACCACCTTTAATAGAATTTGAAGAGAGCCTGTTGGGAGGAGTGAGTGGAGCTGTTGGAAATCAAACTTTTAGGCTAATGGATCCAATATCTCAGAGAATGATGGGGATCCGCGCTGATATAACACCGCAAATTTCTAGAATTGCTAGGACCAGATTATCGAAGGAGCCTCGACCCCTCCGATTGTCTTATGCTGG
>CAJXEC010000101.1 GCA_913052165.1 uncultured Rhodospirillaceae bacterium | reverse complement strand
GAACCAGTGACCCCTACGATGTCAACGTAGTGCTCTCCCGCTGAGCTACGCGCCCTTACTTTGTAAGAGCTGCGTTTTACACGGGATTCCCTGCAGTTTGCAAGTTTTGGTTACAAACTTCCTTCACCATAACTTGTTCGCTCATTACCATCTGTCTAATATTTTCCTCCTTAAAAGGGATGCGTCCGAGTCTCAGACCAGTTGTATCTTTAACTGAATTGGTTATTGAAGCAGCTTTGGGCATCGCCGTCGCCTCTCGGGCTCCGGGAAATGGATGCTCTGGTCGGTCAAGTATTTTTATCTCAATTTCAGGCAGGTTATCGAGACGCAATATCGAATAAGTGTCTCAATCACGGCTAGTGATGCTATCTTAATCGTGAGTGACGGCCTCATAAATTGTCCAACTCGCTGCCTGAATAATTCCACCTTCCAACCGTGCCGACAGTCCGTCCGGGTGAACTACTTGGCCCCGTCTGCTGCTGCAACGAGATGCTGACTCCTTATTTTAGCAGAGTCGTTTAATTCGAGTTCAACTCCGACTGCTGTAAATGTTTTTTCGTTCTTATCTCGGGCAAAGGCGATTCTATGCCCAATCCCTCGCTCGTCTGTTGCATGCCAGTCCCTAAAATTTTTGAAATTATATTATGGAAGAATGAGGCATTTATTTCTCCAAATAATTTGCAAGTTGGTCACGTTTTAGATAGGCCCAGATCCAAAGACCGATGCAGAGGACCGCACCACTTATGACAGAAAACTGGAGGCCGACGAGCTCTGCAAATCCTCCAGCAGCAAGTGCGCCGATGGAAGGACAGCCTCTCGCTATTAGTGTATAAAAACTCAATATGCGACCGCGCATAGCGTCATCTACAGCCGATTGAAGTAAGGTCTGCTCGATTACACCTATCATCACTATAGCAATTCCTCCTATGAAAGTGCAGCAAAGGGCGAAGGCGTAAAGGTTTGTGCTGCCAAATCCGATTACCGATATTGATAAGAGAAAAACGTTAAAAATAAGTAGGCGGGTAAGGCCAATCACCCCACTGCGTCTAGCGAGAAAAAGGCTGCCAAAGATGGAGCCCAAGCCGAGAATTGAAGTCAGTGTAGCGAGGCCATTAACCCCTTGGTCGAATATCTCGTCTGCGAAGGCTGGGAATAGTTCTATGAACGGTCGACCAAAAATTGAATAAAAGGCTAGTATAACCAGAAGGGGGCCGATGCCGGAATGAGTCCTGACATATTTGAAACCCTCGATTATGTCGTTCCAAACTTTGGTCGAAGGTCTTTGTTTCTTTTTGGCCCCGTCTTCATTAGCGATTTTGATGAGGTATAGCATAAACACGAAGATCAAATCCGCTAATACCGTGAAACCCAAAGCGAAACCAATTCCGAGTTGCACAATCATCTGTCCTGACAATGCAGGACCACCAATTCTAGCAATATTAAAGGCGATGGCATTAACACTTATCGCAGTGGTCAAAGACTCTTTGCGAACGAGTGTATGGATAACTGATAAGCGAACAGGGAAATTAAAGGACATTGTAACTCCATTCGCCAGAACAAGCACGAGAAGGGTCTCGATATTAATGAGATCCGTAATAATTAGGATGGCGATCGCACCCGAAATGGCGGCTGATATAAACATGTAAAGGCGGATGGCTTTTAATCGATCAACTCGGTCTGCGATTGCGCCAGCCAGAGGAGCTAAAAAGATATTTGGCATGAAATCGGCCATCGCCATTAGACCCAGCCAAACGGGCGATTTGGTTAACTCCCAAGTCAGCCAAGCGATGGCGATCCGTTGAACCCACATTCCCATCTGGGAAGCAAAGTTTCCAATCGTATAGTTTCGATAATTCGGTGTGCTTAACACCTGCCAAATAGATTTAAGCCCCGTGACGTCGGCCATGATTTTTCGATGTTATTTAATTCTGCGTCCATTAAACGCAGCCGTTATTAGTGAGGTTACGCTCACGCAGAGTTACTTGGCAAGGAGGTAAAAATGTAAGGGCTCAGTAATAGTCCATCATTTGTTTGAGTTCGAATTCTAAGTCTAAATTTTTTTCTGCAGCGCGAATTCTGCGCCACACATTTTGCCAGGCTTGAAACTCCTGTCTTTGTTCTGCTCTGGATTTTTGAATCATGGGTGTCATTCCTCTTTTGGGAAGAGGCGGTGACGTGTAGGAAGCTCCCTCTTTAATACCTAAAGACGTTAGGATGTCGCGTAGGTCCGCAAAATGTTGTTTTTGGAGTGCATATGTATCTGATGAACCTCCCATGAAAATTTCCGAGCTGCCTCGGTCTGAATCGATCAAAATGCTGATGGTCTCACCATTTGAGCTTATCGTAACGCCTTTGCGCGTGCTGATAGCCGATATAACGCGCTCGAAGTGTAATTTTTGCGAATTTGCATTACTTGTTTCTTCGGTCATAAATCTTAAATCTGCCTTTCCCAGCCCCAGTTTATTCGAGATCGAGAATCAAAGAAATTAATATCCGCAAATTCTTTTATGGTTAAAACCTACTGGTTTTCAGAAGTTTTATTTTAACCAAGGGTGGGCACGTAAACTTCCGAACTGGATCAGTAAAAATGGTGAAAATTAATTAACTCTGCTCATTCGTTCTGACGAGAAATGGCGATACTATTCAAAGTAACTGAAATCCCGTGGGGGAATAAAAAATGATCGGGACTAATGGACTAAACGGCGCACCGGCATTTTTAATGACCTTTAAAGCAATGGGGGTAGAAAAAATCTTTGCATCCCCTGGGTCAGAGCGGGCTCCGGTTGGGGAAGCTTTGGCTAATCCTGCGGTGGATGATACTCCACTTTTCATGGGCACACTGGATGAACTCGATCTACAATGGTAACGGCTTTTACTGCCCTCACAGTATTAACGAACCCTTTATGACCGCAAGACGAAATGACCACCAAACCCCGACCTTCTAATATGGAGCATGCAGCATGCTAATCTGGATGGCTGTCCTTAACCAATAGGTCAGTCCTCTCTTCCTCTGAGAAATGGTCTGGAATATTTTCTTCCAAACTCATAGACCCACCTTTTATCTGTTCGAGGGAATCTCGGGCGATATACCTTGTCGAAAACGCCTCATCTGGAACGGTTGATGTTGTGAATGCGATTGAGTTAATTTTTAAGCAATCAATGCTTTACGATCTCATGCGCCCCAGCTAACCATTCCGTCGTCAGAGCCTCCGGTTCAACTGTCTTTTAAGACTTTCTCCTCGCCGGTAAAGAAACGCATATCGTCTCGCATTTGGTGGAGGAACTTATCAATAAATCCCTCCATACCGGCGGAATGATCTCTATTTGCATGGCTGAGGACACAGCCGTTTATCTTTTTAGTTTTAATCTCAAGTAGATCAAAATTTCTGAAAATAATTTCAGTTGTATAGAAAAAACCCAGAGGGTTTTGGGCATTTTCTCCGTTTGACAACGATTACAAGTGGAATGACCATCCCCAGTCGCAAGCAAGGGTTGTCATTTGCCACAGACATACAAATGGGCTCCACAAGACCTTTTTGCGTCCTTATTTTGAGTATAAGATCTCGATTGTTCTTTTAGTCGGCAGTTTGATTATGTCCTTGGTCGATTTGGCTTGGGGGAAACTTGATTGCCCTAGCAATGTGGAAACGACAAATGATCAGCCTGCGGCATATTCGCATCTGGATTTTTCTCATTCCTGCGTCTGTTGGAGCCGCATACCTTCTCCAATTCACAGGCTTCCCTGCTGCCTTTTTAATGGGTCCAATGTTAGTTGCAATTGTCTTCGCAGCCCGGGGAACCAAACTCTCCGTTGCACGACCCCTAATGCTTTTTTCACAGGGGGTCATAGGAGTTTTGGTGGCGAGCGCCTTGGACCTAAATATATTAAAGGTTCTTGGAGATAATATTCTTTCAGTAATTTTGGTTATTGCTACGACGGTGATTTTTTCTACTTTTGCAGGCTGGTTATTGGCAAAGTCTAAGCGCCTTCCGGGTACCACAGCCGCCTGGGGCTGCGCCCCAGGTGCGGCAAGCGGCATGATTACGTTAGCCGAGGAATTTGGCGCGGACCCTCGCCTAGTGGCTTTGATGCAGTTTTTAAGGGTTTCAATGGTAATCGTTCTTGCGACAGTGATCTCACGACTCATTTTTGATGTAAATGCGTCTCCTAAACTGGAGGCTTCCTCTTACTTTTTTGAACTTTGGGAATTGCCTGATTTTTTATTTACATTGGGAGCAATTATTGGAGGCGCAACTGTTGCGAGAGCCTTCGGAGTTCCGTCAGGCGGGGTATTCATTCCCATGGTTCTCGCATTTGGATTGCAAAACCTTGGCCTGATGAAAATTACCTTGCCCACGGCGTTATTATACACAGCCTTTACGTTGATCGGGCTTTGGGTGGGTTTAAAGTTCGATCGTGAAACTGTCTTCAAGGCAATCCGCTTACTTCCAACGATGTTGGTCGGGACGATATCTCTGATACTACTCTGCGGCATTTCTGCTGCCATATTAGTCTGGTTGGTTGGAGTCGATCCGTTTACCGCCTACTTGGCAACAACACCGGGCGCACTTGAAGCAGTTACTATTATTGCGGTCAGCAGTAACGCAGATGTCTCCTTCATTCTCTCAATTCAAACAGCCAGGCTACTTATCGTAATATTGACCGGACCAATGCTTGCCAAGATGATTTGTCGAATAACGTGATTTCGGATTTTTCAAAGATTTTAACTCGAATTTGAGGGAACCTGGGTTGTTTGGATACGGGTTAACGGCCTAAATTTTAGTACACATGCCTTGTACCTTCATGCCAACCGTGCTTTTCAGGGAGAATTTAATTATGGCTGAGAGTGACTATACCCCACCCAACGTGTGGAAATGGGAGACCGACCATGGTGGTCCATTCGCTAATACAAACAAGCCCACCGCGGGCGCACAGTTTGAAAAAGAACTACCAGTAGGTGACCACCCTCTGCAGTTATATTCCAGAGGAACTCCAAACGGGATTAAAGTAACGATCATGTTGGAGGAGCTTTTGGCCGCGGGCCACTCGGGGGCAGAGTATGATGCGTGGTCTATCGATATCGGGAGTCAAGAGCAATTTGGATCTGGTTTCGTCGAGATAAATCCCAATTCGAAGATACCGGCCCTCTTAGATTATTCGACAGAAAAGCCAACCAGAGTATTTGAGTCCGGAGCGATACTTTTATATCTCGCAGAAAAGCATCAGGCATTCATGCCGGCTGATCCCTCAACTCGCCCTGAGATGCTTTCATGGTTGATGTGGCAAATGGGAAGTGCCCCATACTTGGGGGGTGGCTTTGGCCATTTCTATAGTTACGCGCCTATAAAAATTCAGTATGCGATTGATCGATTTACAATGGAGGTTAAACGTCAATTAGACCTTCTTGATCAGCGGTTGGATGAAAATGAGTTTATATGTGGTGATGAATATACAATTGCTGACATAGCAATTTGGCCCTGGTACGGTGGAACTGTTTTGGGTTGGCAGTACAGGGCAAAAGACTTTTTGGACGGTCCGAGTTATAAAAATGTTACACGATGGGCGGAGCAGCTATACAAGCGACCTTCCGTACAACGCGGCCGCATGGTCAATAGGGCTCGAGGGGATGCAAAATACAGCGTGCCCGAAAGACATTCTATGGCAGATTTTGAAGGAAAAATGCCCGAACCACTGTAATACAAAAAGCGTTAGATATATTCGGTGAGTTTCTAAAGAGAAATTTATTTTAAAAATCTATTAATAATTTTCCATAACCTGGGATTTTATCTTTGCCTCCTGCTTTACGTAGGCTGTGCCAGAAGCTCGCTGTATTAGAGGATATTACCGGCTTCCCTCCAAGCTTTTCCTCCAAGCCAGCTATCACGTCAATAGTCCCGAAATCAGTGCAGCAAATAAGGATTGCCTCAGCGTCAGGGCAGTCAACTGAGAGCGCGTGTGAGTAAACTTTGGATGGAGGCACTCGGCTGACCTGCTGTATTTGCCTGCTTAGTTGTAATACCGCCATTTTTACGACTGAGAATCCGTGACGTTCGAGGAATTCTTTTTCATGCTCATTAGTCTCATCTGAGTAAGGCGTGGCCATCCCAATTTTAGTGATGCCAAGTGCTGTTAAGGCTGCAATGATTGACCCGGCGGTAGAAACAGCGCCTACTGAGCCATGTTTTTCCATGGTGCCAATTAGAATTTCCTGTGGGCAAGCCATCGAACCAGCGGTGCATCCATAAGCCATTAAGTCCACATTGCAGGCCTTAAGATCCGAAACCGCCGACTGCAGGTCTGCCATCATCGTTTTAAAACCATCTGCGGCTGGATTGCGATGGATAGGAGACCGAGTAAAATGGAAAGAGATTCCCTCAGGTTTCATCCGATTGAATTCAGTTTCATTGGTGGTATTGCTTGGTGGCACAATGACGCCGATTCTTGCCCGCCAGCCTGCTGGTTTAAGATTTGATAATTGATGCATCTTAAATTCCATAAAATGTAATTCTATGTTCCCTATCCTGACTCCAAGGCGTTCGCCTGACAATGGTGCTAGACGAGATGAGCCAAGACGCTATGATCTCGGACAAATTGAGAAGGAGAGAATCCATGGCCCAAAATAGAGTGGTGATCGCTGGTGCCGGTCCCGTTGGTTGCGTTTCTGCTCTCTCCCTAGCGAAAGCCGGAATCCCAGTAACAATTTTAGAAGCGGGAGAAGATTTGGAGTTGGATCTCCGGGCATCTACTTTCCATCCACCAACCTTAGATATGCTAGATCAACTCGGAGTGGCTAATGAGCTAATTGACCAAGGATTAGTCTGTCCTCGATGGCAGTACAGAGATACCAAGGAAGGTATAATCGCTGACTGGAATCTCGGGTTACTAAACAATTACACTCGCCATCCTTTTCGCCTGCAGGCTGAACAATTTCGCCTCACCCAAATTATCATGAAGCGGCTCAAAGTTATGTCTAACGTCGAAGTCAGGTTTGGTTGTCGCGTGACAGAGACTAAGCAAGATGGAAATGGCGTAACTGTAGGTTTCGATTCTGATTTTGGAGCAGACTCGCTTAGAGGAACCTACCTGATTGCAGCAGAGGGTGGGTCAAGTCATACGCGGAAAACCCAAGGGATTGCCTTTAATGGTTTAACCTTCCCAGAAATGTGGCTGATTGTTTCTACGCCGTTTGATTTTACTCAGCACTTTGAAGAGTTAACGCCAATTGCATATGTAACCGAACCTGATGATTGGTTCGTTTTTGTCTTCGTTTCTGGGCTTTGGCGCGTTTTAGTGCCGACCAAGCCAGGGGATACCCCCGAGGCAATCCTTGAAGACGATTACATTCAAGCGAGATTGCAAAAAATCTGCGCTACCGGACAAAATTATGAAATCGCTCACAAAACCGCTTATAGCGTTCATCAGCGAGTTGCCGAGACATATGTTCATGGTCGGATTTTTTTGGCGGGAGATGCTGCTCACATAAATAACCCCCTGGGAGGTATGGGTATGAACGGAGGGATCCATGATGCAATAAATCTGTGCGAGAAAATCATTAAGGTTTGGAGTGGGCAAGCAGGTGATGGCCGTGCCGAATTTGCGCGATATGATGCTCAGAGACGGCCAATTGCTCATGAGTATGTGCAGCGTTCTACGCTACAAAATAAGCAGATGCTTGAGGAACAGAACCCAGTGACAAGGAAGAAGCGCCACGATGATTTACGCCGAACGGCTTCAGATCCCGACGCCGCCCGGGAGTTCCTGATGAACTCGTCGATGATCCGAGCTTTGGAGAAGGCAGCAGTTCTAGGCTAACCAGTCAAGTCTGCTATTCTGAGAGCATCTATTGTTTTATGAGCTCTCATTTACCCGAAGACCGAATCCCTTCTACAAGCGACTTACAATTGATTTAGGTTTAGTCCCCTTGATCCATCGAGGGGTGTATTGGTTTAGCTCTCGTGAGAGCCATCGCAGAAAGGAGGATTGGCGGTTCTTTTACATCCACAAAAATACATTTCTCGATCCCTGGTCCCTACGTATTGTAGCGGCGATATACCGGTTCCTTTGTGTGAGCCATCACAGAAAGGTTGATCGGCGCTTTTGCCACAAGCACACCACCAATATTCCTCGTCTTTTGAAACTTCACGCACGTGATAAAATGTCACTCCCCACTCCATCTAATAGTTTTCTTACCCGAAGTTTTTACGCGTCGGATCAAAATCTCTCACCCTGTCCCCCTGCGTAATAGCTTCCTTTAACTTAGCATAAACCACTGAAGTTTCTACTTTTTAATATTTTCAGATAGTTCAGGATTCAGTCGTGTGCTAAAGTTATGTGGTACACCAAGGTAATCACCTATGGCTTGTATTGCCCCACAGCTTTGACGATAGACCTCCCAAGAGAAACACCTGTGATTTGCAAGATATATAGAAGTGCTGGGAAGATTTACCGAAATCTCTGGGTCCATCATCATTAAAAACTAATCAGTTATGAGACTGGTGTTTGTTATTTGTGATTGGCTCAACTAACTTTTTACAGACTTGTAGGAGGACTTCTTCATAGAAGAACCATAACAAAAGACACAGCAACAAAAAGTCCAAAGTAGAGAATAGGAAGATGCCTTACAAAAAAGACAACACCAAATTTTTATTAAAAATAGCCCTTGGGTTTATAGATCAAAATTCAAGGGAGCCTCATCATCATTATGGAGTTGATTGACTGGATAACACCTATCAGAAATATGGGAACAGTGAGTAGCCAAGGTATCGAAGGACCGAGGATGCGTCCATTA
>CAJXEC010000100.1 GCA_913052165.1 uncultured Rhodospirillaceae bacterium | reverse complement strand
ACGAATCTTTTAAACGATGACTGGGGCGTCTTGAATGAAGTCAACTTCCCTAATCTAGTTAGGGAAGGTAGTGATGAACCCGAGCCAAGGATTGGAGATGCATCCCGGTATGAGATCATATTCGGTTTCAAATACGATTTTTAAAATGCTATGACGAGAAGAAAAAAGGGCCAAAGCTGGCCCTTTTTTTTTCGGAAGTTACGGGCTCTTCATTCGTTCAAGTTCTAATCGACTAGAAATTTTTTTGTGGATACAAAACCTTGACTTTTAGCAGAAAAAAATCTTTATCAGCTTCACTGAATTTTATTAATTAACAACGAAGTTCACGACCATATCAATTCGGTTGGTTTCGAAAAGTGATCACGCAGTTAGACTTCATTACGAGCTTTTCAAATCTTTCTGCGTTTTTTATACAGAAAAATAGACATAAGATTAGGGAGTAAGTGTTATATTTCAACAGAAAAGCGAGGATTATATATGTCGAGAGCGCAAATTGTAGAGATGGCCAGACGCGACCTTGATTATGGCCGTAAGGGAACTCAAGACCAAGCTGAAGATATTTTTAAGGTGCCCGCATCGCATTACTTCGATCCGGCGCGTTTTCAGAAAGAGAAAGAGAAAATATTTCATCGCTTGCCACTTGTACTTGCGGCGAGCTCGGAGCTTCCAGAATCAGGTGATTTTAAAACCATAGAGGCAGTTGGCAAGCAAATCCTTATCACGAGGACAAAGGAAGGCGTTAAAGCTTTTTTTAATATGTGCAGCCACCGCGGCGCCAGGCTTGTGCAAGACGCTTGTGGATCATCTCATAGATTCACCTGTCCTTACCATGCATGGACGTTCAGCCCAACTGGGGAGCTAGTGGCCATTTATTCGGCGAGAGAGTTTGGGGATCTAAATAAAGAAGATTATGGGCTCACAGAACTTCCTTGTTTAGAGCGGGCGGGATTAATTTGGGTTACATTGACCCCGAACTCTGAGCTCGATATCAGCTTGTTTCTCTCTGGATATGATAGTCTGCTTAGCGAGTTTGGTTTTGATAAATGGCATCATCAAAAAACTCAAAGAGTGGAAGGTCCTAATTGGAAGGTTGCCTATGATGGTTATCTAGATTATTACCACTTGCCCATTTTGCATCGGGAAACTTTTGGTACTGAAATCGGGAACAAAGCGAATTATTACAGCTGGGGGCCGCACACGCGAATGGGTCGGCCGGATGAAACGCTCGAAGAGTTTGAAAATATGGCCGATGAGGATTGGCCAGATGATAGGATCTTGGCGGGTGTTTGGACAATATTCCCTCATATTTCTATTGCGAGTTTTTATGGTGGGGGCCGCTCCGTGATGATCTCTCAACTTTTTCCAGGAGAAACCCCGGAGACTTCTCATACCAATCAAATTTTTCTTATGCAGGATGAGCCCAAGACAGCCGAACAAATTAGAGAGGCAGAGGCTCAATTTGAATTTCTTGAGTACGTGGTTGAGGAGGAAGATTACGCAACTGGCATCGCGTTGCAGAAAAATCTTCGATTTGGTTCCAGGGACCATGTGCTGTTTGGGCGTAACGAACGTGGAGGACAGTATTTTCATAATTGGGTAGACAAAATTCTTGAAACTGAGGACGACAAACTTAACGAATTGTTTGTAACAGGCTAGATTGTCTTGCGAAGTTATTTTTATGTAGCTCTTGTTCTCATGATTATCTTTGGAGCTATAGGAGGGTACCTAACAAAACGTTATCTGGAATTTTCTAAACTCGATTTTTCACCTCCACCCGTTACAGTTGCGGTAGAGAGAGCGGTAGTTGATTCGTGGTCACAGAGTCTAAATGCCGTTGGCACAATTAACGCAGTTAGGGGAATTGAGCTTAAGTCAGAAACTGCTGGGGAGGTGTCCGAGATATATTTTGAGTCGGGACAAACCGTTTCTGCCGGACAGCCTTTAGTGAGACTTAATGATGATGTTGAGCAGGCTACTAGGAAAAATCGACTGGCTAATCTTGAGCTGGCTAGAGTTTTCTTCGATAGAGATAAAGCCTTGTTGGAAAATAAATCTATTTCTCAGTCTAAGTTTGACCAATCGAGAGCCAATAAGGATAGCGCGGTAGCGAAACTTTCTGAAATTGAAGCTGTTTTGAGTAGAAAGGTTATTTCTGCTCCGTTCGCCGGAGTGATTGGTCTTCGCCGGATAGATTTAGGTGATTATTTATCGCTTGGTGATGTAATCACAAACTTGCAGGATCTGACACAGCTTGAAATTGATTTTTCTATTCCTTCTCGTTACCGAGCATCGCTCAAAACGGGACTTACGCTCGATGTTAAAGTTGACGCTTTCCCTGACAGCACCTACACGGCGAAAGTTAGCGCCATTGATTCCCGCGTTGACGTTTCCACCAGAACACTTTCAATAAGAGCTATATTTGATAAAACTCAAGGGCTGATGCCTGGAATGTTTGGTAGCCTCAACCTCGACTTAGGACAAACACAAGAATTGGTGACGTTACCGGAAACAGCTGTCACCTACTCTGTTCAAGGGAACGTAGTTTATTTCGTCCACGAGGACAAAAAGGTTGCGACTGCGTTTCCAAGAGTTGTTGAAGTAGGACCCGCTCGAGATGGCAAGGTAGCGATATTATCTGGAGTGTCCGAAGATGAACTAATCGTTACCGCGGGACAGAACAAACTCTACCGTGGAGCTAAAGTTCGCTTCGATAATTCTTCGGGATTTAAATGAAATTTACCGATATTTTTATAAGGCGCCCTGTCTTGTCGCTTGTTCTAACCCTGTTTCTCATTCTTGTCGGTGTTCAGTCAGGCATTGAATTATCTTTAAGACAATACCCAGCAATCGAGAAAAGCGTAATCTACGTTAACGCCACTTACCCAGGAGCAAGCGCTAGAACCGTCCAAGGTTTTGTGACCTCGCCCCTGCAAAAAAAAATCGCTGCAGCAAAAGGAGTCGACTACGTCACGTCCGAGAGCATGCCTGGACAGTCCGAAATAAAGGCTCATGTGCGATTGGGAAAAAATTCGACGGAAGTGCTCGCCGAAATAGTTACTAAAGTCAATGAGGCTCGTTTTGAATTGCCTTTAGAAGTAGAGGACCCAGTGGTGACTAATCAAACGGGCGATGAGGCCATGATCTACTACGCTCTTTTGAGTGAGCAAATGTCGGTTCAGCAAAGGACTGATTTCGCAACACGCTCTATTCAACCAATTTTGAGCACCATTGAGGGAGTAGGTGAAGCGCGAGTTATGGGAAGCGGGGCGTTTGCGTTAAGGGCGTGGTTAGATCCCTCTCGGATGGCGGCGTTAGATGTCACGGCGGCCGAGATTAACGAAGTGATACGGCGTGAAAATTATATCAGTGCAGCGGGAAGTACTCGGGGGCCATTGGTGCAATTTACCGTCGATGCGAGAACAGACATCCAAAGCCCAAAGAAATTTAGTGAAATAGTGATAAAGCAAAAGGGTGACAGGAGAGTCACGCTCACTGACGTTGCGAGAGTTGAATTAGCGAGCGAAAATTACGACGGGGCCATCTACTCGAGCGGTAAAGAAGCAGTATTTCTAGCAATTTATCAAGCGCCAGGAGCTAATCCACTTGAAGTCGCCAAACGAGTGAAAGAGAAGGTAGAGGAATTGAAAAACAGTGTCCCCGCAGACTTGGAGCTGCTCCTTGATTTTGATGAGTCGAAATTTATTGGAGAAGCCATAAAGGAGGTACAAGAAACTCTTATTGAAGCAAGCATCATCGTAGTTATGGTCATAGTTCTTTTTCTTGGTTCTTTGCGTGTAGTAGCGATCCCGATTGTGGCAATCCCTTTGTCCTTGGTCGGTGTTCTATTTTTTATTTGGCTGATGGGTTTCTCCATTAATCTACTCACTCTTCTCGCTATGGTGATCGCCATTGGACTCGTCGTCGATGACGCTATTGTAGTGGTCGAAAATATTCATCGGCACAGCGAACTTGGAGAGAAGCCTTTTGAAGCTGCGATTAAGGGCGCGCGGCAAATTTCGTTGCCGGTAATAGGGATGACACTCACACTGGTAGCTGTCTACTTACCAATCAGCTTTCTCGGTGGGTTGACCGGAGTGCTATTTAGTGAGTTTGCGCTTACTCTAGCTGGCGCGGTTGTAGTGTCTGGGTTCGTAGCTCTTACGCTTACCCCCGTTATGTGCGCATATATGTTTCCAACCACCGGTCAACCGGGACGTTTTTCTGGTTGGTTAGAATTTAATTTTAGAAGAATAAACGAGTCTTATCGTAGCCTGCTGCTCGTATCCCTGCAAAACAAGGGAGCAATGTTGTTTTTCTGCGCTGTTATCTCCGTCAGTCTTCCTTTACTTCTTTTGATATCTCAAAAAGAACTCGCGCCTCAAGAGGATAGTGGCCACATTTACGCCTACGCTACACCACCCGACTACGCCAATTTAGAGTATATCAATTTCTTTGTTGATCAAATGACAGATGCGTGGAGGGAGATTCCAGAAGCTGTTCATTCTTGGCAAGCAAACCTTCCTTCTCAAGTTTATGGGGGTGTTGAATTAGAGCCCTGGGATCAAAGGGAACGAAAACTTGAAGAAATTCGTCTTGAACTTCAGTCGAAATATGATCGGATCGGTGGGCTGGAGATATTTACGTTCTCAGGGGGTGGATTACCCGGCGCAGATAGCGGTCTTCCTGTTCAATTCGTTATTTCTTCCAACGCGGATTATTTTGAGTTAGACCAGGTTGCTGAAACTCTTCTAGACCTGGCACGGGACTCTGGAGTTTTTGCTTTCGTGAATAAAAGTTTAAGAATCTCCCGGCCTGAGTTAGAGGTAATAATAGACAGAGAACTGGCCTCTAGGCTTGGGATCTCGATGGAACAAATTGGATCCACGTTGCAGATTATGTTGGGTGAGGGAGAGACGAACCGATTTAGCATCGAGGGACAGAGCTATAAAGTTATTTTGCAAGCCGATAAAAATTTCCGCCTAAACAAAGAGTGGCTCGAGCGATATTACCTGAGATCAGCAAAAGGTGATTTGGTCCCGATGAGTTCGGTAATTTCGGTAAGTCAAAGTGTCCAGCCAAATACCCGGACCCAATATCAGCAGCTAAATAGCGCAACTATTGCTGGTTTTCCTATGCCTCCATATAGTCTGGGAGATGCGCTTGAATTTTTAGAGAAAGGCTTATCAAAAGTCGCTCCTCAGGGTTTTCGGATTGGGTATGAGGGTGAATCACGGAGGTTTGTCCAAGAGACTAGCGCATTTTTAGGACTATTTTTCGCGTCTCTAGTCTTTATTTACCTGGTATTGTCAGCGCTTTTCAACAGCTTTAGGGACCCTCTAATCGTATTAATTAGTGTTCCTCTATCGGTTTTTGGAGCAATAGTCCCGATAGCTGTTGGGCTTTCCACTATCAACATTTACACTCAGATCGGATTGCTAACTCTGATAGGTCTGATTAGTAAGCACGGCATTCTGATCGTTGATTTTGCGAACAAAAAGACACAAGAAGGAGTCAATCGCATGGAGGCGGTGCTTGAGGCAGCGGTCTTGAGGCTGAGGCCTATCCTCATGACTACCTTTGCGACGGTTCTTGGCGTTGTTCCGCTTCTTATGGCTTTTGGTGCCGGTGCTAATTCCCGATTCGCTATTGGTTTGACTATATCCGCGGGCATGGCCGTGGGTACCCTTTTTACCCTCTTTGTTTTACCCACGTTTTACTTAATTTTAGGTCGTGCAGATCTTAAAAATCTTGAACCAACCCCATAACTGAATAAATACCCAGAGGACTTCGCTATTTACAGGTAGTCTGGATCTCTGCCGTCGGCAAACGGATTCTCCCTTGCCATAATGGGACTGTCGCCAGGCTTCATATTTTCGTGAGCTCTTTTCCAACCAGCAAAAGTCGCAAGTATGTGTAAGGGATCACCATGGATTTCTGTGAAGCCGCCATTAACTTCTCTTGTATCGAAGTATGCGGCGTTAACGTCATCAGCCCATAATTCACATGCGTTAGCGAATCCAAGATTCAGCATTCTTTCTCGAGCAGCTGCAAAGTCATTGACTAAGCAACCCGCGTGGTGGAATCCCTCTTCCCCTTTTTGATACATATCTCTATAAATTGAGGGAGTCTCGTCATGCTGCTGGATAAATTGAATTTGGTTATCTCCCAAGTATCCAAAGCCATAGCTGACGTCCGCTTCTTGTTTGGTTCCCCGGTACTGGAATTTTTCGGTTTTGTGATGAGGCACTAAAACAAATGGCCCTGCTCCGTAAAGGCGATGCCATTTGTGAGCAGCCTCTTCAACATCATTAACGAAATACGCGTACTGAAATATGGGGTAGAGCATAATCTGTGACCTTTTTTTCTTGAAAGTTTCTCGCAAATCCGTACGCAGGTCAAAACTGTTTTTTAGCGGGAGGTTTGCGAAATATAAGCCCGATCACTGTCCGGATCGAAATAAGGCTTGTCACCGCTGATGGTTACTCTTCTTAATACGCGCCGATGCGGGAAATAGTCGCTTGCAGCAAAGTGTTGAACGGCTCTGTTATCCCAAAAAGCTATCGACCCTTTCTCCCATCTAAAACGACAGGAATACTCGGGTTGATCGTGTTGTCGTAAGAGCTCTTTTACAATGGCTGTTGACTTCTCCTCCCCTAATGGTCTGCCGGTCTTTTTGTTGTAGAGTGAGCCGGATCTCAGAAAGCTCCCATTAAGGTAGAGACTAGTTTTTTTGGTTTCAGGGTGTGTCCGCAAGATTGGGTGGTCCACCCCAAATTTGAATGTAGATTTGATATCGTGAATTAGCTTCTCTGAGAGACTACTGTAAGAGCTGGCTTTCAGAAATAACCGGTAATCGTTTGTGCCCCAGACATCTCTAACCTCATTTTTTAGACGCTCTGGCATGCCTAGATAACAGGCGTGACTGTCAGAAAAAAGTGTGTCGCCCCCATAGGGGGGTAATTCGATGCATTGTGCAACTGAGCCTAGAGACGGGTTTTCCATCCATGTAACATCCGTGTGCCAGCCATTTTCGGACCCAGGAGAATTTTCTCCATGGACAATTTCCAGTACGAACGGATTTTTTTCATTTCCTTTCCCAAAAGGAAATGCGTCAAGCTCACCAAAGTATTTTGCGAATCTAGCTAACTGATCTTGATTAACTTCCTGATTTCTGAAAAAGATGACTTTCCTCTCTAAAAAAATCTGCTTTAGACAACTGATAAGAGGATCATCCAATGGTTTTTTTAGGTCAAAACCACCAACAATAGTTCCTAGAGTTATACCCAAGTGCTCAAGTTCTAGGTTGAGGTGCTTTGCGAGTCTTTGCGTCCCAGGCGAGACTGACTGATTTCCCATTTTCTCATACTCCATCGCTACCCCAAAACCCGGGCGATAGTCCCTAGGAAACTTTTCCTCTACCGATCTTTCAAGCTTGAAGGGTTTTTCGTTGCTAAGTTGTCGCTCAGCATGAACCCTTTTAGAGGTCTCTACTGCTAGTTGATTATACTTTGATATTGAACTCATTTGTTTTACTACTTTATAGCTTTAAAAAATTCGAATCTTCACATCATAAGCGTTGAACAGCCGATTTCAATTATTCATTTAATCGGGATTTGATTAGGAATTCTGAAATTCGACTAAAGCAGTAAAGTGTATTACCGTGTAAAGAATAAAAATAAAAGAGATCAAAGTGCCTCTAAAACCAGGCCCAGTGAAAGTCATACATGGATTTCATTCTAGTAAAGAAGAAGTTCTTGATGATATAAAGAAACTAGATCTATGGCCCACCGTTTATGTCTCTGAGAGAATGGAAGAGCTGCCTTTGCACTGGCATGACGTAGATAACTGCGGATATATCATGGAAGGGAACAGTTATATTTTGGATTCCAACGGTTCGCGAATAGAAGTTTCTGCAGGTGACAAGCTTGAAATACCAGCCGGCGCATTGCATGCCGAGGGGCGTGTGGAGCAAAAAATTGTTTATATCGTAGGAATTTCTCGGCCCGAAAACCTCTTGGACGCGCTTTTGCCATTGAACTTCCCCGAGTAGTTAAATTAGAAAAGGAGTGCCACATGACAGAAACTGAAGGATATGTGCTAAACCAAACTATGCTAAGAATCAAAGACCCTGCTGTAAGCCTCCCTTTTTACAAGGATGTTTTGGGTATGAGGTTATTGGGAAATTTTGATTTCCCCGAGATGGAATTCGCCCTATATTTTCTAGGATATTCAAAAGAGGATGTCCCTGAACAAATAGAGTCCAAGGCCAAATGGGTTTTTAAACAACCAGCGCTTTTAGAGCTAACTCACAACTATGGTACCGAATTAGAGACAGGGCCGGTTTATCACGATGGGAATTCCGAACCGAGAGGGTTCGGCCATATTGGTATTTCGGTTCCAGACGTTTACAAAGCATGCGAAAGATTTGACGAACTGGGTGTTGAGTACGTAAAGCGCCCAAATGACGGAAACATGAAAGGCCTTGCTTTCATTAAGGATCCCGATGGTTACTGGATAGAGATTTTATCGCCAACGGGGCTTGCAAAAATTACTGCGGGTCAGACGTAGTATGCTTAACTTCTAATAATGAAAATAGTCGTTTCAGCCTCATACGGCGATTTTTTGGCTATGCGACCTCTTGCAGGGGCGGGTCAATTCAAAATGGGGGGGGTCTTTGGCTCTATTTCTTGATCATCAATCTGTTCGTTTGGAGAACGGATTATCTGGTTCGTCGATACGCATCGCTACCGGTAACCCGTTAAATTTTTTCCAGGCTATCTCGGAGCCCGAATCTGTAAAGACTGTTGAGATCTGGGCTCAGTTATTCCAGCCATCTTCAG
>CAJXEC010000099.1 GCA_913052165.1 uncultured Rhodospirillaceae bacterium | reverse complement strand
TGTAAGCATCAAACATAACTTTTAGACCATCCGCAGCCTTCTCAAGATTTACTACCTTAGAAAGATATATTGCTGCACTTGGGTCACTATCAAGAGAATTAACTCTAGAATCTGTAGCATAATCCGAAACCTTAGAGTTGATTCTATCCATAATAGTAATCATGTTAACTCTATCCAAGTCAATCATGGGACTTACCTTAGAGTCTTGAGTTGATAAGAAACACTGTAATGTAAATGATTTTCTGCCTGGGAAGTCGATTAACTTATCTAATTCATTTGTTTTAGATGCAATTAATCTCGGTACAGTTAGTTCGTTATTACTGTTAAGTGATACTGGTTCAAATCCCTGATCCACAAATGCACCTAGACTTCCATCTGGACTGTTACTACTAAATGATCTCATTCTAGCTTGTATGTCTGTTCCATCAGGAAGTAGAGTAGCGACATTAGGTCTAACAACATTGAAAGCAATGTTTTGTGCCGAATGACGGGGGGCCGTCGCTATTGGCACGGCTGCAAATACACGTTCCTTGTATCGCGAGGCAAGGTCCAGTACCTGCATGCCACCCATCGAACCACCGATCACCAAAAATAGTCGACTAATGCCAAGGTGATTTAAAAGGCGAATTTGTGCATTCACCATATCGCTGATGGTTATCACAGGAAAATCTAGACCCCATGGAGCTCCTGTGTCTGGGTTGATCGATACAGGTCCGGTACTACCTAAGCAACCACCGAGAATATTAGCGCATATCACAAAAAGCTTATTCGTATCCACAACCTTCCCTGGTCCCACTAGAAGATCCCACCAGCCTGGCTTTCCAGTGAGTGGGTGGGGGTTCGCAACATACTGGTCCCCCGTTAGTGCATGACATACCAAAACAGCGTTAGACTTTTGAGGATTAAGTTTGCCATAAGTCTGAAATGCAACAGTAAAGGGACTTAGCTGTTTGCCGCTTATCAACTTTAACGGCTCATCCAGACCGAGTTCGATCACGTGGCCCGGCAAGTCACCGCTTGTAAACTTTGATATAGATAACGATTTAGATGCCATTTTCACAAACCACAAAGTATTTCTATTTCCTTAGGCCAGATAGCTAGGCTCTACAAAATAAAATATCAATGATTTCTTTGCTTTTCGATGCCAAACCTTTTAATTGATACCGTGTTATTTTTGAGCTTTTTAGTCTAATCGGTCAAATTATATGGCGAAGGATAAAATTGATCTTTCCGAGGTCCGAGAGGAAATCGACGAAGTCGACTCAAAGATCCTAGAATTATTGATGCGGAGAGCGGAAATCGTTGATGATGTTAGAGCAGCAAAATTAGCGACCAACACCGTGGCCTATCGTCCGGGCCGGGAGGCACAGGTATTAAGAAGGTTGGCTCTTCTCCATAAAGGGAATTTTCCGTTGGCGGCGCTGATCCGGATTTGGCGAGAAATAATGGCTGCATCAGTGGCCATGCAACAAGATTTTAGGTGCGCTTTTTGTGATTCCGAGGCCGGAGGAGGTGAGGCCCTAGTAAAGGATAATTTCGGTGTAATGACTCAAATGTCCAAGTATGCCAGTCCTGACGAAGTCATTAGTGCAGTGAGAAATGGGGAGTGCTCAGTAGGGCTTTTGCCAAAGCCTATACAGAATGAGCTAAGGCCATGGTGGCAGCACTTTTATTTTAAATTGGAGCACGAGCTTCGCATATGTGGCAGTGCCTTCTCAGGAAGTAATTTTTCATCTCCTGAGGCTCTGATTATTGGAAAGGTGCCGCCTGAGGAAACTGGAGCGGACAGCACATATTTTGTGATTGAACACGATCGGTCATTTGAAGATGTAGAAGCAGAGAAAATTTTTGGAGAATTGGTGATGGATTGTGTTTCGATTGCAGGACCGACAATCGGCGGATATAGCGCCTATTTTTCCTTGCTGAAAATCAAAGGATTTTATTTGGAAGGTTCAGAGTTTTTTGAGCCCAAATCGGAGGAGTTTATTGGATTGACCGGTTGCAAATGTATCGGGAGTGCGCCCTTAGGAATTTTGGAAAAATGATGAAAAGTCTTATGCCTCGGCCAGGAATTATGGAGATCAAACCGTATACCCCTGGCAAATCAAATCTGCCCGGTTTGCAGAATATTATAAAATTATCGTCCAATGAGAGCGCTCTCGGACCAAGTCAGAGGGCGGTAGATGCTTTCATTAAGGCATCAAACGATTTACATCTCTACCCCGATGGCGAGGTTGCCGGCCTGAGAGGAGCTATCGGTGATGTGTACGGTGTTGATCCCGCTAGGTTAGTTTGCGGGGCAGGATCAGATGAACTTTTTTATAATCTAGCCCGAGCCTACGCCGGACCTGGAGACGAAATCCTATACAGCAAACATGGATTTAACATTTATCCGATCGTGGCGCATGCAGTGGGAGCGACGCCTGTTACTGCGCCAGAGAAAGAATTAGTATTCGATGTGGATGCAGTTTTAGGGGCAGTAACTGATAGAACTCGGATTGTTTTTATCGCAAATCCGAACAACCCCACAGGTTCCTACATCCCCAGGAAGGAGCTAAAAAGGCTCCGGAACGGTTTACCTGAAAAAATTCTGTTAGTGATTGATGGAGCCTATTCTGAATATGTCAGAAAGTCGGATTACACAGATGGAATTGATTTGGTCACTGACAGCCAAAATACAGTAATGACCAGGACCTTCTCAAAAATCTATGGGCTCGCATCATTGCGGGTAGGTTGGGCATTTTGTCCAGAAGAAATTGCTGGTGTTCTCAATAGGTTGCGGGCTCCCTTTAATATAACTTCGGCCGCCCAAGCGGCCGCAATAGAGGCGGTGAACGATCACGAGCATATCAATGCCTCTTTGACACACAATGATACCTGGCTTCCTTGGTTGCAAGATAAATTGAGTTCGCTAGGATTACACGTGCATCCGAGTGTAGGAAATTTTCTTTTAGTTCGATTTCCGGAGAGCCCCGGCAGCACAGCCGATGACGCGAATAAATTTCTTGCATCCAAAGGGATTATTCCGCGCGAGACTAGCGGCTATGGGTTGCCCCAGTGTTTGAGGATTACTATTGGCAAGGAATATGAAAATCGTGCCGTTGAAGAAGCTTTGTCTGAGTTCGTCTCCGTTTGGAAAACCTAATGACCGGTAGTGGATCGGTAAAGTTTAAACGCGCGGCCTTCCTTGGAATGGGATTAATTGGTTCCTCTCTCGCGCGCGTAATGAAGCGTGATGGCCTAGTAGACCACATCATCGCTTGTGCGCGTTCAGGTGAAACTCGTGAGACGGCTCTTAAACTAGGTATTGCGGACTCTGTGACAGATGAACCAAAGGTAGCAGTGTCAGGCGCAGATCTTGTTTTGCTTTGTACTCCAGTTGGAGCGTATCAAGATCTAATTAAAAAAATATCCGCTAATTTATATCCCGATACAATTGTCACCGATGTGGGCTCGGTAAAGCAGCACGTTATCAGTTCGATTAGGCCTTACCTTCCAGAATTTGTTCATTTTGTGCCAGGGCACCCTATTGCTGGTACCGAAAACTCGGGTCCGGCGGCTGGCTTTGACACCCTTTTTGAGAACCGTTGGGTGGTTTTGACCCCTGAGCCGGAAACCGAGCCCGCAGCTATTAAAAAGGTAGCTTCTTTGTGGCGGCAAGCGGGAGCACGCATTGAGATAATGGATGCTATTCATCACGATAAGGTGTTAGCTATTACATCCCATGTTCCACATCTCATTGCCTACACCATCGTGGGAACCGCCAACGATTTGGAGGACCAGCTGAAAGGTGAAGTGGTGAAGTTTGCTGCATCGGGGTTCCGAGATTTTACGCGTATAGCAGCATCAGACCCAATTATGTGGCGAGATATTTTTTTAAATAATCAAGAAGCAGTCTTGGAAATGTTGGGTCGTTTAACTGAGGATATCTCTGTCCTGCAGAGATGTATAAGAGATGCCGATGGCAAAAAAATGGAGGCGTTATTTACGCGAACGAGAGAAATCCGAAGATCGGTTATCGAGGCGGGCCAACATATTCCCCCTTCACCGAAGGATAGTTATTAGTCAATTCAAAATAGGGCGCAGTTTAAGAAGTCTAATTGGCCCAACCGCAAGCCAGCCATCCCGGGCTGTAACTGGGATAGAGACCTTATCATTATTATTTCCGCTATTTTTTGCTCCGAGACTGCTTAGTACCATTTTTAAGAGAAAAAAATCGGTATCCTCCAGTACACCTATTTTGGCCAGAGATTTAAATAGTTTTCTGAAGCCCGAAGCCTCTATTTTTAGAGATGCGAGCAACCGCAATTCATTGTCAACAGAATATGTGCCTACTGATCTAAAGCTTATTCCGCCCCATTCTGCCTTGAGTTCGCTGATTTCAATAGCGCCTTTCGACTGTCTCCACTCTGATAGTGCCTCTCTCGGTCTTAGTTCGGTCCTATAATCTCCATAAATATCTCCTCTTAGAAGAAGCCGCTTTATCGCAAAGTTGGCTGAATTTTTTGACTGTTTCGGTAGCTCAATTTCTTCTGCCGAAACATTCAGCCGGGTAAATTTTGGAATACCATTCTTATATTCTTTCGGGGACAAAGTGAGTTTAAGTTTTGGATTGTGAAAGATGACTGAGCTCAGATTTGCTCCCAGGGTTTCAATTCTCCTGGCGTAAAATGTGTATCGTTTACGGTCATGTTCTGCTGTCGAGATATCAATAGTTAGCCCATCAAAACTTAGTTCGGCAAGCTTTTCTAGACTTTGATTAAATGCCTTTATTGAGGTTTTTCCGCCAGCTACCACCGAGAGATCTCTTGGGTTTAGGGGGGACCAATCGAAAAAGACATAATTGCTGGACCAATGTAATGATTTTTTTTTGTCAAAAGGGGGTTTTATCGTAATTTCGCTGTAAGTGGACCTCCACCTGAGAGGATAACCCGTTTTCGTTCTTTCCGAGAACTCAATTTTCCACCCGTCATTACGCTTGCCGTCTATCCATTGGTTTTCCAAATGACTAAGGTAAAGAGCGCCTGTCCACCATGATAAGAACGTAAGCAGGAGGACCGCTAAAATAAGTGAAATAATCCACGATAGTCGAAATTTTAATCGCATCTGGGCATGTTAAAATGGATGGTTATTAATTTCCCAAACATATAAGGTCACCTTTTTCAAACCTTAGTTTGTTTATGTCTTATTTTCAAAAAAATAAAATGTCGCCCAGTATGACAGCGGCAGCATCAGCTTTATTTGTTTTTTTTTGGGCAAGCGGATTCATTTCCGCCAAATACGGTTTCCCATTTGCTGAACCATTCACCTTCTTATGTTTACGATTTTTAGTCGCAATAGTGCTCTTGACAACAATCTGCTTTATCTGGAGAGCAGAGTGGCCAAAAACCTCCAGGGAGCTCGGGCATGTTGCATTTGCGGGCCTGCTTGTTCAGGCAACTTACTTGATAGGCGTATGGTACGGCATTTGGTTGGGTGTTGATACAGGTGTGGTCGCTTTGATCGTCGGTATGCAGCCAATTTTGACGGGGATCCTGTCTGGCGTGATTCTGGGTGAAAATGTGACTAAGATAGGATGGGTCGGGTTGTTATTAGGTTTTGTTGGGCTCAGCCTAGTCGTCTCAGAAAAAGTGAATATTGCGGGAACACAGGGCTTAGGGGTATTATTTTGTATTATTGGGTTGGTGGGGATCACAATTGGGACGCTCTATCAAAAAAAATATTGTGGGGCAGTGGATACGCGTTCTGCTGTTTTGGTTCAAAATATCGCCTCATTTTCTTTGATATTACCTCTAGCTTTCTTATTTGAAACAAGGGAGGTGGTTTGGGAAAAAGAATTCTGGTTTGCCCTCTTGTGGTCTTCTGTTGCACTTTCAGTGGTCGCCATTGCGCTTTATTTTGTTCTTGTGCAAAGGGGCGCAGCTGTGAAAGTGACTTCTATGATTTATCTGAGTCCTCCTACCACAGCGATTATGGGATGGGCTATTTTTGGAGAGACAATGTCTGCAATCGCCTTGCTGGGTTTTGTTACAACGGTGGTCGGCGTAGCATTAGCTGCGCGTGGTTGAGAATTGAAAAAGGCTTTTTCAATAACAAAAATTTCAGCTCCATCAAAAGAAACCCCCTGTTTCTCTCCCTACGGCTCACTTATGGGGGGCAGGATTTGGGGTAGAAGATCGATGCTTCGGACGTTTGTTCGGTTGGCATCGATATTCTGCATCAACTCTATTTTGTATCGTGGAAACCCGATCTGGGAGGAACCTGCAAAGGGATCGCCTTATTGATACTGACTAGGAGTCGGGACGAAAATTTAGCAAATTTCTCGGTACGCGGGATCCCAGAAAAAAATTTTTATCCATGTCGACTGGTGAAAATACATACTGATCAGTGTATTTTCTCTAAACTGACTTAACCTGTTAATTGTGACTATCAACTGTACAGTCCTCTCATCGACGTCAATCGAGCCGCAACTAGAATTGCTTAAACTGAGGGGATTTAGGGAACCAATCTAGAATAATTGGCAAGAGCAGTGACACTTCTAGAAAAGGGGGGAATGGCGGATGTTTACTTGTTACTTTGCTTGACAGGGCTAAACAAGTTTAGATGATTAGAATTTATTGCGAGGGTTTTAAGGGGATAAAAATGAAGCTTATGAGCTTTTTAAGAGACAATCGTCGGCGCTTCGGTGCGATCGTTGATGATAAAATTTTTGACCTAACGGATATAGAAGTCGATGGGCAGGTCCAAAGTGGTTTGAAGGATGTATTAGGTAATAAGCTTGCATTAAATGAATTGGAGCGACTTTTGAACCAGGGAAACCACCCCGAATTCGGTCTTGATGATGTAAGCTACATGCTTCCTATCCCGGATCCCCATAAGATTTTCTGTGTGGGACGCAATTATCGAGCTTATCACGAGGTCTTAGAGGAGGGACGCCCTGACTGGCCAAGCATCTTCCCTCGTTTTGTTGATAGTTTCAGTGCCCACCAAGAATCGATTGTTCGCGGAAAGGACGATGGTGATCAACTTGATTACGAGGGTGAACTGGTAGCTGTAATAGGAAAACACGCGCGTCATGTGCGTGAGGAAGATGCATTATCATTTGTTGGGGGCTACACTATAGCGAATGAAGGTAGTGTAAGAAATTGGATTGGGCGAGGAACTCAAAATTGCCCGGTTAAAAATCAATGGAGGTCCGGTTCGATGGGACCATGGATCGTAACTGCGGAGGAGGTTCCAGATCCATCTGCGCTTAAGATTCATACCCAAGTAAATGGAGAAACCCGCCAGAATGGTGGCACAGACATGATGATTTTTGATCTTCCCTTTGTGATTTCCTACATCAGCCGTTTTACACCACTTGCCCCTGGAGATTGCATCTGTACCGGTTCTCCAGGTGGGTCTGCTATTGAACATGATCCCCCCGGCTATCTGGTCCCTGGAAATATCCTGGAGGTAAGTATAGGGGGAATAGGAACATTGCGGAACATGATACAGGCTGAGCTTTAGGTCAGGGGAGCAATGAATGCAAACAATAATTCGCGTTCTATGGTGTTATTTTCGGGAGGGCAGGACTCTGCCACATGTCTAGCGTGGGCCCTCAATAACTTTGGTTATGTAGAGACAATCGGGTTTAATTACGGCCAGACCCATGCTGTAGAGTTATCTGTTCGGGAAGACTTCCTAAAATTTATTAGGAAAAAATTTCCTAACTGGGCAAAAAAATTGGGACCAGATCGACTTGTCGACATGTCTTTTTTGAGTGAAATCATAAAAAGCACACTAACGGGCAATAGAGAATCAGAGATTTTGGAAAAAAAATTACCCTTGAGCTTTGTTCCAGGGCGTAATTTATTGTTTCTAAATACAGCCGCCTCATATGGCTACGATAGGCGGCTTCGACATTTGGTTATCGGTGCAGGAGAGGTCGACTTTTCCGGTTATCCAGATTGCAAACGCGAGACTCTGGCTGCGATGTCGGCAGCTATCAAATGTGGTATCGAGGAAGACTATGAAATTCATTCTCCACTTATGGACCTTACGAAGGCAAAAGTATGGAAATTAGCTCATGAGTTGGGAGGTAGACCGCTGATAGACTTAATTCTGGAAGTGAGTCACACCTGCTATTTGGGAAATAGGGAATCACGTCACGAATGGGGTTACGGTTGCGGTAGTTGTGATGCTTGTAGATTGAGAGCTAAGGGTTGGTTCAGCTATCAGCAGACGGCGTCAGGTGGCAAAGGTGATGGCTGAACAATTGGAAGTCAAAAAATACTTTCTCATATGGGAATGTTGAATTGAAGCACAACCAAGGGGTATTTTTTAGGGATGAGAAAATAAGCGAGAATTTTTTCCCAGTCTGGCCGAGGGTTGCTTACCGTCTAGCGTGATGATTTGGCTGACGCAGCCAGTGGGGTTTACGACCATTTCGTTGATCCCAATGGCACGACCTATGCGAGCATTTGGGACCCTGGGGGTTTAGGCTCCTCTCAAAAATGTTTTGTATCCAGGCTGGACCAGCATATCGGAGCGTGTCTTCTCGTATTCTGTGAAGCTATCCTAATTGCGCACCAATAAAACAAGGCCCTTACACGGAGTGTCGATTACTTAAGCGCGATACTCCCGAAGGTCTTCTCATTTATCCAATACGTGACATCCGTGCCGGCCGTAGCTTTAAAGGACAGCATCACAAAAATTTTTGAACACGAATGGTTATTTTTCAATGAAGTTGACCTCTCTACTAGAAGTTGTGATCCTGTGCCCTTCTAAGAAAAATTAGGATGTTATGAGGGTAATTTCGGAACCATTTTGACAATTCAATCATGAAACAAACTAGTGTTAAGTGCTAAAGACTAGGGACGCTCATCACAAATGTTTTCTAGATAAAAAATATCAACCTGTTTCTCAAACAAAATTTCTGTTATTCGGAGAAACCATGGGCTCTATGCCTTTTTGTAGGTTTTAGAGGAAATTGTTATCAAGAATGTTCTTTGCCGACTTAGTAAACTATCCGGCTGGGTCCAATCCCTCTTGCGCATGATTTATCCTTTGCTCTAGGGTTTGAAGAAAGCCTCGCTTATCCAAACCAGGACTA
>CAJXEC010000098.1 GCA_913052165.1 uncultured Rhodospirillaceae bacterium | reverse complement strand
ATCACGCACGAACAGATTTTCCAAAAGAAGAGACCCGCTTGTTAAGAAGGGATACGGTATCTGAACCAGGCGACGAAGAGGCAGTAGACTATTAATTTGGGTGGTTAAAAAGTTGAAACTCGGTTTCTATTTTCGTTCGGTGAGTTCAACTTCATAGCCATCAGGATCTTTAAAAAAGGCAATCTTATTTGGATTACCCGCTTTAACGTAATGCGGGTCCAGGACAAATTCTACGCCGGCATTTTTCAACTTATCTGCCATAACTCCAACATCCGGAACTAGAAGGGCGATGTGACCGTACGTATTACCATGCGCGTATTGGATTGGGGGCTCGTGTTCTTGCACCAACTCTAATGCGTGGTTCTTTGACTCTTCTCCATACCCTACATATGCGACGGTTTCACCACGTTCTGGTGACTTGCGGCGACGCATTAGTTCCATGCCCAGCAAAGAGGTATAGAAATCTAATGATTTCTCCAGGTCTCTTACTCTCAGACATGTGTGTCTGATTTTTATTTCACCCCCCATGCTCAGATCTCCTTTTTAAACGGGATTAAAGATCACCATCGCCATAATTTGTTCGGGCAATAAATCGCCTCAGTCCAATGTGGGTGCTCCACACGTTATTATGCGCTTTAAGCATGTGTGGCAGAGCTTCTTCTCGTGATGCCCTGACGTTCTCAAATTCTGGTATAAAACTGGTCATTAAATCTTCTACTTCAGATCTTAAATCTTCTTCGTTAATGGTGGTACATTCTTTATCTCGTATCACCAACCGCCCATCAATAACAACGTTATCTATAGAACGGCCTGTTTCCGTATAAACTAATTGCCTGGCGGCACTGTTAAACGGCAACCAAGCAACATCCTTCATATCGATTGTCATGAAATCGGCTTTGTAACCTTCTTTTAGAGCTCCCAACTCCTCATGTAACAAAGCTGTCCTCGCTCCTCCTAACGTAGCGTTTTTGAGAGCTTCGTGACTTAAATTATCGCCAGGTAATGGGTCGCTGATTGCAGCAAGCATGCAATACGATTTCATGGCTTGGAACATGTTTTGAACATCAGATCCGGAACAATTATCGCACCCTAAGCCCACCCTCATTCCTGCTGCTCTCATATCAAGAATCGGGGAAACACCGCTTTTGAGCTTCATATTACTGTTGTGACACAAAACTGCCCCAGCGTCCGCTGCGGCCATCAAATCCATCTCCTCTCGACTTAACCATACTGAATGCGCGATATTCAATCTATGATTCAACAATCCATGGGCTTGCATATAGCGAATAAAAGAGCCGTCATAAGCCCCGTATTTCTCCCGCGCCATTAATATCTGAGCCCTAGTTTCATAGGTATGTATGTAGACTCCAAGATCATGAGCATCAGCTAAATCTGCGCAACCTTCAATCAAGTTCGGAGTGCAACGCTGAGGTGCAAAGGGTCCAATTGCCCAATTCAGTAAACCGCTTGCAGGTCTTCGCTTCATTTGGTGGTCAAGAAAATCGAGTTGAGATTTGGCATCTAGCGCCTCTGTTCCCAGCATCTTCTGGATGTTATCCGGCAACTCGTCACGCGATCTGATCATCCCAATCGCTGGAATATCGAACACCATTGGCGAGAATATTACCCGCTCGCCAATTTCATGATACGCGTCCACAACCACGTCTAAGTATTCTTCAGTCAGTGGTATTAATCCCAGCATATCCTGAACCGTAGTTATCCCGCAGCGCATAGACTCTAACGCGCCCACAAGGGTTCTTAATCGAACCTCCTCCTTGGTCCGATTAGCTCCCATCGGCAGCGTGTAAAGGAGCCAGTACTCAAGAGGCATCTCTTCAAATAAGCCTCTACACAAGGTATCGTGGGAATGATAGTGGGCATTGATCATGCCAGGAACTATGAGGTGATCCCTGACATCAATGACCTCCGCCCCCCCCTCGGGAAGATCAGATCCTATCTTTAAAATTTTATTACCGGCCACCATTATGTCGGCGAGGCGAGGGTGATGAACATCACCGTCGTGTTGATAAACAAGTCCTCCCTTGAACAGGACTCTTTTTTCATCCCCCTCCATAAAAACCCTCCATTAGCAAAGACAAGCAGGGACAAGCTAACATTTCGCTTTCCTAGGGAAAATGTCAGATTGCCGACAAAAAGATAAAAAAGCTCAAGAACTAGGCTGTCGATCGGTTTTTTTTAATCTTCCCGTCATGTTCAGATCACTTCGGTTCTGTGTAAGAAAAGCCCAATTTGCCAATTTTAGATAAAGGCGAAAGTAACAGGTTATGCGGCCTCAAGAGGTGCGTAAAATTTCGTCTCTTCCGTGTAGACCCCGTTTGACCAACGACTGATTTCTTCAGGTACTGGCCGAGCGCCTCGAGTAGTTAGCCACAGTCTGATAAGATATCGTTTTCTTTCTTGTTCTGGCCAATCCTCAAACTCAGTTCGAGAGTGGAGGGTAACATGGTTACACAAAAACAAAATATCTCCATGCTGAAATGGTATTTCTATGGCGAGTTCAGGGGCCATATCCTTAAATAATTGGAGCGCATCACGCTCGGCGGGCGTTAATACCGGGACGCCGGGCAAGCCTTGCGCCTTTTCGATAGCGGCAGATACGCCCCGAGCCGCGAAATAACCATCCTGAAACCCAAATACTGGCTGGCGCACCCAAGGGTCAGTCTCGCCGGGGGGAATTTCACCCTGTCGGGAACGGTAAAATAGTTGACCCAATATCCGAACCGCATCTGGTTCGCGGCGAAGCATCTCGTTATACAACGAGACAGAGGAGCAAACCATGTGATGCCCACCTGACTTTGCATTATGAACACACCCAAGTGCTATTAAATCTGCTTGATCGCAATGGAACGCCATGTGGGCATTTGTCATATATCCGCGAACTTTTCGGTAGTCAGCGTTCAAATCCTTTACGTGACCTAGCATGTGGCCTTTCGCGTTCTGACATAACGGATCACCAATATGGCGACCAATACCCCAAAAAGCGGTTGCGTATTGTTTCCTTGTTAATTGGTCCGCATCTAACCCCCGAAGCAGAACAAATCCGCGACCATTGGTCAATTCTTTACTAATTTTTGAAAGCCCATTACCAAGAGTCGGAAGAGAAAAATTATTTTTTTCAATATCCAATAAATCTCTGTTTTTGATCTCAGCAACAGCTATCGCCTCTTTAGTCTCTGAGAGCTCCTCTTCGGTCATCTCCCAAATCCAAAAATCTTGACCATCCATCTGATTCGGGTACCACTCCGCCGGATCGACAATGATTTTTCCAAGCTCAGCCGGCTGACGTACAATACTAGATTGTTGCCAATTGTTCATTTTCACCCTGCCATTTTCAGTGGACTTCCCTCAACAGTGCATCGCCGTAGCAACCTCGTCTCGGTTTCTGGGAAATATGTTCGTCCGTGAATTGTCGCCAGATTATCCCACATAACCACGTCTCCCAAAGACCATTCATGTTCAAAAACAAACCTTTCTTGTTCAACGTGATCATACAGAAATGCCAATAGTTCTTCACTTTCTTCTAGAGATACGCCCTCTATTCTTCTCGTCATGAGACGATCTACAAAAAGTGCTGTGCGCCCGCTTTTGGGATGCTCGATCAAAACTGGATGGAACCAGTGCGGGGATCCACTGATGTCATCCCGGAGTGGGACGCGTTGGCGGCGCTCGTATTCATGGATATGCAGCGCCTTTTTGCCTTTGAGCTTATCTTTTACCTTTTGCGGAAGCTCTTCGTAGGCCGCCACGGTGTTAGCAAAACGCGTATTACCACCCCATGAGGGCAGCTCCACCCCATAAAGAAATGTATATGCGTAAGGAGATTCCGCATAACCTGAATCTATATGAAACCACATTTCTCCATCACCAAAAGCTCCGACAGGCTCGCCATCAACCCTTTTGTTGCTGACTAACATAACTTCAGGTGTGAATTGTTCTGTCCCTGTAACCCGTTTTTTAAGTTCATCTGGGGGTTTTTTTCTTTTCCCGAGCTCACCGAAATAAGAAGCAAATCTCAACTGAGCTTCCTCCGATAGCTCTTGGCCCCTAAAGATAAGCACCACATATTGATTCCAAGCCCTTTGGATGGCTCCAATTGTTTGCTGGGGTAACTCTTGGCTTAAGTCAACTCCCACAATTTCCGCCCCACATAGTGGCGATAACGGTTTTATGGCGAGGCCAGCAGGCGTATCCATCATTTAGTCTCCGCTACGAGATCATCTCTATCAGAGATATTAGCAACCAAATAGGCGGACGAGCAAGAATTGAAACTGTTCCTAACCAGTTGCCAGCAAATTGGGTAACAAAAGTGAACAGTGTTTAAAAATTTAACTGTACAACAGTCTCGGAAGTTTCGATCACAGGCACACCGTGAGCTAGTGTATTTATGATACAGACGTCGCGGCCAACTGGCGGCGTTATCAGGCTTATTCCGCCCACCACCAGCGCTATGATACCAAAGAAACGCAGTAATTCGTTAGATTGAATACCAAAATACTTGCAAACCAGCCAAATCCAGGAAATATCGAATTAGTCACTCAAAATAAGTTTAAAGTTCCAGTTTTGATTCCCGTTATTGCATCGACAACAACGATGAATTGGTTGCCATCAAGCTTTTCTACCCTGATGAACAATTGCCCGTCACCTACGTCTGTGGAGATAATCTTTGACCCAACTGGCAGCCTAATATTTGACTTATACGGCTCGGAAAACAATGGTGGAACCACTCGCTTTGCTAAAGGCTTGGTTTCATCCCATCGATTAGCAATCGTCACAACTACAACTAAGGTGAGACCAACTATGAGAATTCCCATGACTAAGACTGTTATCTTGAGAATTTTCATAATTTAACCCACTATCAACCGATGTCTAAACATCTAAATGCCTCATCGACTTGCACAACAATCAGAGTGTATCCCCGTGATAAAGGCGAACGGCTGGACCGCTTCATATCCAAGGCCTCAGATTACCTCTCGCGATCCCGAGTTAAATCTCTTATCGAGTCCGGGCAAGTATACCGCAACGGAAAAAAAATAAACGAGCCGTCTTACAGGGTCAAATCAAATGAAATTTTTATAATTTCGACTCCGGAGCCGGAATCTCCGGTTCCGGAGCCGGAAGATATTCCTCTGGCCGTGGTCTACGAAGATAAAGATGTCATCGTCGTTGATAAACCGGCTGGGCTGGTCGTTCACCCAGCGCCAGGACATATAAATGGCACGCTGGTTAACGCTTTGCTTGCACATTGCGGAAATTCACTGTCCGGGATTGGAGGTGTTCGAAGACCCGGAATTGTTCATCGAATCGATAAAGACACAAGCGGGCTCCTGGTCGTTGCAAAAAACGACCAATCTCATAACTCACTTGCAAAACAGTTTGAAGAGCACTCAATAAAAAGAAACTACTCGGCTATTGTCTGGGGAGTACCGCGGCCAAAGGAAGGGTTCATAAACGCGAATATAGGCAGAGGCGGAAGAGATAGAAAAAAGATGACCATCCTCAAATCAGGTGGCAAGCAAGCTATAACCCGTTACAAGGTGCAGAAAAGATTTGGTGATGCAGCTGCCCTAATAGATTGTGAGCTTTCTACCGGCCGCACCCATCAGATACGTGTTCATATGTTATCAATGGGACACCCACTGTTAGGTGATCCGATATATGGTGGGAAACTCACGCAGGCGAGACGAATGACCCTAGAAAATGATACACTAATGGAAATAAGGCGTTTTCCCAGGCAGGCCTTACACGCTCGTTCATTAGGTTTTATTCATCCAAGAACATTGGAGCTTTTAATATTTCAATCTCGTTTGCCACATGACTTGGGTTCCCTAATAAAAGCGTTAACGACGGCAAACAATCATTGAATTTAGCTGAATCATTATTATATGTATCACGACAAAATGTTCTTGAAACAATCGATCCCAATTCGGCCTCGAATCCAGTGGGAGTTGGCCAAAGTCAGGAGATAAACATGTCAGCCAAATTGCCAGTGTTGCATCAAATTGACCCAACCAGCAATCTTACACGTTATTTGCAGGAGATAAGGAAGTTCCCCTTGTTGAGCCAAGAGGAAGAGTTCCGGGCCGCTAAGCGCTGGGCTGACGACGGGGATATTGAGGCCGCCCACAAAATGGTTACCAGCCATTTACGGCTCGTGGCTAAAATCGCAATGGGCTACCGCGGGTACGGGCTACCGCTAGGCGATCTTATTTCAGAGGGAAATGTGGGCTTAATGCAAGCTGTGAAGCGCTTTGATCCAGATAAGGGTTTTCGGCTAGCCACTTACGCAATGTGGTGGATAAAAGCTTCTATTCAAGAATATATATTGCACAGCTGGTCTCTGGTAAAAATTGGCACGACCGCGGCGCAAAAAAAACTTTTTTTTAATTTACGCAAACTGAAAGGTCAGATCCAGGCCGTGGAGGAAGGCGACCTCGCCCCTCAAAATGTTAGTAAAATTGCTCAGGCTCTTAATGTGGGGGAAGAGGAAGTGATTTCTATGAACCGGCGACTAGCCGCGCCGGACCACTCTCTGAATGCCCCACTCAAGGCTGAGGGAGATGGAGAATGGCAAGATTGGCTGATCGATGACACAGTTAGCCAGGAAACTAGTCTCGGTGATCGTCAAGAATATGCGGCACGTCAAAAAATGCTTATGGGTGCACTCGACTCTCTAAACGAACGAGAGAGGCATATATTTGTTGAACGAAGATTGAGCGAAGCACCTCAAACTTTGGAGGAGCTAAGCACTGAATACGGCATCTCACGAGAGCGAGTACGGCAGATTGAGGTCCGCGCCTTCGAAAAGGTTCAAAGGGCTATAAAGGCAGCGTCTCGAGACTTAGCCATATCCTCGCAACAAATTTGAAGACCGAAAAACTTAGGTCATAGTTATATTTTAGTAATCAAAACTGTGTTTTTGACTAGTGCCTGGAGTGATTCCGAACTCCTTATGAGAAAGGATCTTTCAACAAAAT
This sequence comes from uncultured Rhodospirillaceae bacterium, assembly GCA_913052165.1. Lineage (GTDB taxonomy): Bacteria > Pseudomonadota > Alphaproteobacteria > MPNO01 > UBA2964. Next base: position 2,128 of record CAJXEC010000098.1, on the reverse strand, counting down.
GGTGTCCTCGCGCTCAGGGCTTGTTGAGACCAAGGAAATGGGAGCGTCAATGAGTTCCTCCAACCGATGGATATATTTGACTGCGTTGGTGGGTAATTTTCTCCAGTCGTTCACTCCTTCGGTACTTTCAGTCCACCCATCCATTAATTCGTATTCTGGTTTCACCAGAGCCTGAGCGCCAGCCTCGGCAGGTAAATATCCCAATTTTTCTCCTCGTATTTGGTAACCTTTGCAGATGTTTAGACTCGGCAAACCATCCAAAACATCTAACTTAGTAAGGGCAATCCCATCTATACCGCCCACTTTAACTGCCTGCCTAACCATTACCGCGTCAAACCAACCACACCTTCTTTGCCGCCCGGTCACGGTTCCAAATTCATGACCACGATCTCCCAAGACTTTTCCGATTTCGTTGTCTTGTTCTGTAGGAAATGGTCCACGACCTACCCGAGTGGTATATGCTTTCGTGATTCCCAGCACATAACCTATTGATCGTCCTGGGGAACCGGAACCTATGGCCGCTTGGGCTGCATGAGTATTTGATGAGGTTACAAACGGGTATGTTCCATGGTCTACGTCTAACATCGCGCCCTGGGCGCCTTCGTACAAAATTCTTTTCCCGGCCTGCCGAGCTGCATCCAAAGTCAACCAAATGTTATCGGAGAAACTAAGAAGTCGATCTGAGATTTCTATCAAACTTTCATATACCGCTTTTGGTTCTATAAGCTCGGCCCCTAGTCCTTTGCGGAGGATATTATGATGGCCCAGAAGAACCTCAATCTTATCAGGGAGTCCCTGCCGATTAGCGAGATCGCAAATACGTATTGCTCTCCTCGCGACCTTATCCTCGTACGCGGGGCCGATACCACGCCCAGTGGTTCCGATCTTTGCGGTTCCCCTCGCCTCCTCACGAGCTCTATCAAGATTTCCATGCAATGGTAGGATAAGCGCTGCATTTTGAGCAATTTTGAGACGGTCGGGGGTAACGTTAACTCCTTTACTGCCCAAAATGTCAATCTCCTTGAAAAGAGCCCAGGGGTCTATTACGACACCGTTACCTATGACCGACAGCTTGTCCTCGCGCACCACTCCAGAGGGAAGAAGGCTGAGCTTATAGGTGATGCCATCGATAACAAGAGTATGACCAGCGTTATGCCCTCCTTGAAACCTTACAACAACGTCAGCGCGGCTGGACAACCAATCAACGATCTTTCCTTTGCCTTCATCACCCCATTGAGAGCCCACTACAACTACGTCTGTCATATATCACCCCACATTCTTCAATAAACGAGGCGTTTCCGCGTCTAAAATGTAATTACAACCTAATTTAACTGCCAATTCCTTCCGATCCCTTTCCAACCCGAGTTCAAGTACAGTTGTCCATCCCTCATCCTGCAAACTGAATATCTTTTCGTAAGGGGTCTCTGCAGGAACAAAAACCATCCGTTCATTTTTTGGCTTTGGCTGAGCCCCAATAATAGCCTCAAGGTAAAGAGTCACTCCCGTAGCACGTTCTCCCTCTTTACCAGCGCTATTTCTTATCCTGTACCGTCCGCCACTGGCTAACTCCGCTGAGGAGGCATGAGAAAAAATAGTGAAGCCTACCCCGGTATGATACTCAAACCCCCTGTATTCAACTGGATCCAAGGTTAGTTGAATTCCAGGTGAACTTGTTTCCAGAAGATCGACTATTTTAGCAACCCTTTCCACTTCGAGAGCCGCATGGCCAGGAAGCGCCGCATCTCCCAGTAATGCCAGCGCCCGAGAAGCTGGCCCGGTAGCATCGAGCAAGACCTCCATAGCTGCTGCCGCTTTTCCGGATAGCTGTGCTACAGCCAACTTGTCTTTCCGATCCAAACAATCTCTAAGATCGATTCGCTGCCGACCTTCAATCTCAAAAAGATCTAGAAGATGGGGCACTAGCCTAGGAACAGTGAGATCAACGCTTAGGTTCCTTAGCCCAATACGCATGATTGCATTCAAGGCCATCAATATGACTTCTGCATCAGCCTCTGGTGCAGCTGAACCAATAAGTTCCGCACCCACCTGAGTTAGTTGCCGGCTTGGTTGCAGTTGCGTTCCTCTGACCCTCAAGACCTCACCAGCATAGGACAATCGGAGGGGTCGA
>CAJXEC010000097.1 GCA_913052165.1 uncultured Rhodospirillaceae bacterium | reverse complement strand
CGTGGGTTCGAATCCCACCCCGTCCGCCATAATCAACCCATTAAAACCGAGCTTAAAGTGTTTTGTGGTGGCGGAGAACTTTAAGTCCTATCCGTTAAGCTTGTCTCCAGAGCAGAGCCATCAAGCTATAGAGGATAAGGGGCATTGATAACCAGTATAAAATAAGAAAAATGAGAATTGCTGTCGGAGTTTGAAAGCCTAATTTGACCGCAAGTTGGTAAGGTAAACCTGGTTTCCAGAAACAAAATATAACGATAATTGCAATAGCCAAAATTGCTAAAAAAGCTTGAATTGATTGGAGGTCTAGGTTGTTCATGTTTTTGCTTATTATTTACTGTTGATATTTTTTTGTATTCGTTCAGCCCGATTACCTTATTTTGATGAAGGGCAGAAACAAGTAATTATAGAATTTATAGCGAATGGCAGAGTTTTGGATATACGCTAGTTTATTCCTTGCCGCGTTTCTCGCTGCGACCATATTGCCGGCTCAGTCTGAACTTGGGCTGGTGGGATTATTGGTCTCAAGCAATTATAATACAATCGTTTTAATCGCCGTCGCGAGCATAGGAAACACCCTAGGGGCTGCCATTAATTGGTGCCTCGGATGCGGTATAGGTCACTTTAAAAATAATAAGTGGTTTCCCGCGAGTCCCAAACAATTAGATCGCGTATCAGATTGGTATCGAAAATACGGGCGCTGGAGCCTGCTTCTCAGCTGGGTGCCGGTGGTTGGAGATCCGATCACTGTGGCCGCAGGAGTTTTACGAGAACCGTTTTTTAGCTTTTTAATCATTGTAGGTGTTGCTAAGACAGTACGTTATTTGATTGTAGCTTTGATTGCCTTGGAGCTGATCTGAGTGTCAAAGGAATTATTTAAAATCAATGGTTAAGGAATGAAAGTTCAATTATTTTAGTAGAAAAACTTTTTCCGGTCGGGAGTACTTTCATGACCCGTTAGGCTATCTTATTAAACTTGAAGAAGCGGTAAGACTTGTTTGCTTTAGTTTTGTCTCTTGATGAGACTACTAATATTGTTTGGTGATCATTTTGTTAGGCGTGTGTTCAAAATGAATTGGTTGCTAGCCTTCCATAGGGTTTTCAAGCACGATTGTCCGATCCTCATAAGCAACGCATTTGCCGCTGTACTCCATTCCAAGTTCTGAGACGAGCACAAAAGCTTGCTCCAGAACGTCTGGAGCTGGCATTCTTCGCTTTGCCTCATCCGAAGCGTCTTCAGTGGCAATAGCGTAGCGTGGTGAGAAAGTAACAACGCAAATATTATCGGCGCGAACCTCTTCAGCTATATACCGACTGAAAGTGCGTATGCCATTTTTTGTTACCATATAGGCCAAGGCACCCGGCGGATTTGGGCCCCCTCCTCCAAACAAATTAATGACGTGCCCACTTTGTTTTAATTTCATGAGCGGGATCGCGTGCTTTGTGGTTAGATAAGTGCCATAGAGGTTAGTTCTGATAACATTGTCCCAAAAATCCTCGGGCATATTCTCGATATTGGGCCACCGAGGTAAGCCCCAACGGAAATGAGGGACAATCCCAGCATTGTTGATTAATATGTCCAATCCCCCAAATTTATTGGAGCTTTGCTGGATCGCCGCTTTGACCTCTTGTTCATTTCTCACGTCTGCGGTGATTGGAATGACATCAGTTATTTTCTCTAATTCTGAGGCAGTCGAAAGTGTATTTTCAGTATTTATATCGACGACGGCGATTTTCGCCCCAGCTTTGGCTAGAGTTAGACAGGCGTGCTTTCCTATTCCCTGAGCACCACCTGTAACAAAGGCAATTTTATCATCTAGCATCTGTAATCTCCAATAATATACCCTTTAACTTGTCCTTAGACCGCCCGGAAAAGATTAAAAAAGGAGTTATTAGTACAAAGTTTAACTGCTTCTTTTTTATAAATAGCGAATTTATTTGGTTGTCGGAATTTAACTCATTTCACCTTTTTCAATTATCTAATTATTGCAGCTTTGCGTTGATTAAAAAAACAGGATAAACGATGGCGTTTTGATAATAAGAGAAGATGGGTAAATGGAATTAAGGCGTTGGCAGAAAAAAATCGTCGATGATTTTCCAACAATTCTTGCAAGTTACAAGCGCTTCATACTTAAGGCTCCGACTGGCGCAGGAAAAACTGTTCTCGCCAGAGAGATAATCGACCGGTTTTATGAGAACAAAAAAGTACTAGTGCTATGTCATCGACTTGTGCTTCTCGATCAACTTGAAGGCGCTTTGAGCGAAGGAAGAAGAGTTAGAACGCTGGCAGTTTCCGACAAAGGAAAAGCGTTTACGGATTACGATATTCTGCTGTCGACGAGTATGCGGGCTCGAGAAGTTGTCGCTGATGCCATCACGAAAGCAGACCTAATTATTGTGGATGAAGCGCACAGAGTTTCTCCAAATGGAAAAGGGTATAAAAGAATCATCGATAAGTTTCGCGACGACTCAAAAGAAGGGGCTCATTTTCTTGGTTTGACGGCGTCACCTGAACGGAGAACTGGCGATCAAAGAGATCAACTTAATCTAGCTTTTGATGCTATTATAGATTGCGCGGATATCAACGACCTTATTAACGAGGGAATACTCGTAAAACCAAGGTATAGGCCGCATTTTGTTCATGATCTAAATCTTGATGATATCGATGTTAGTTCGGGAGAATACCCCGTAGCGCGGCTGACTGATGAAATTATAAAGTCTTCTATGTTGGACTATGCAACAAGGTCTTATCTAGAAGAACGCGATCGAACTAATGGACGGCCTATCTCTGCATGGTTTTGTCCAGATATTGTCGTCGCTGAAGTCACGGTTAGGCGATTGCAGGAGATAGGTATCAATGCGGATATTATAACGGCGGGGACACCCTTAAAGAAAAGAAGACAAATTTTAACGGATCATGATACTGGAGCAATAGAAGCCTTGGTCTCTGTTGGGGTGCTCACTGAGGGTTGGGATAATCCAGACTGTAATATCATTGTCCACATGCGGCCGACTTTGTCGAAGGTTTTGTGGGGCCAATCAGTTGGAAGGGGCTTGCGATCCTCTGCAGGGAAAAAAGAATGCGTCGTGATAGATGTTAGCTCTAATTGGACAACTTTTGGCCCGGTCGAGAACCTAAAATGGCTCTTGTGGAGCCCTCCACGTTCCTTTGTACAATTTCAAAATAGGTTTAATTGGATCGGGCAACAGCAGGATGACGAAGAAGAACCAGAGACATACCTGCTGTGCAAAAATGAAATTGGGAAAGGTAGACCCTGCTCACACATTTACAAAAAAGGAGAGCATGAGGGTGATGCGTGCCCAATCTGCGGCACATATGCAGCGATTGATGTCTATAAAGAACAAAGGTTAGACCTTTCCATTAATGATAACAAACTGCACCGTATCTTTTTCACTCGTGTTCCTGAGATTTATCAAGAGTTGAATGTTCGCGTATGGGAGAGTCTTGGAAATAGCGCCTGGCGAAAAGCAAACGGGAATGAGAAGGCATATCTCGTATTCTGTATGGCTTTTGATAAGTCGACAACAGATTCTGCAGGTTCTGAAACAGAGTATTGGGAGACGACTTTAAAGACAGAAGCGGAAATCAGACGGGAGTTGATTGATAATGATCGCACCGTTGAAAAGCAGCTAGAGTTTGAGCTTAGTTGGCTCGCGGACGGGTTGGATACCCGTAAACAAGTTGGCACACTGGTCGCTAACTATGGGGTTTGTTTGGTTGCTCCCGCATTATCAGAGCTTCCTCATAGTGAGTGTGAAATTAAATACCAAAGAGCAGTCAAAATTACGGAACGGATTGTTACCTTGGGATGTTCTGACAAGGACGACTTGCCGTATTTTGTTGCTTAGGGGTTCGGTAATTTAAAATTCAGAGGGCTCCAATAAAAAGGCCCGCATTCGGTTACGTGCTAGATTCAGCACGGTAATAATTGACTCAGGTTAATTCGATGGACGAATACCTTTTATGGGAGGTTCTTGTGATTGCCGCAATTTATTTTGTGGCAGGGATTGTGAAGGGAGGCATCGGGTTGGGTTTGCCGACAGTCAGCATCGGATTGATGGCAGTTTGGCTCCCTGTGGAACAGGCGGCGGCTATTTTAATAATTCCTGTGATCTTAACAAACATATGGCAGTCGTTTTTTGGGACTGCGTTGAAACTAATTGTTTACCGGCTCTGGTCCCTTTTGGTTACGCTAATCTTTGGGTCTTTTGTCGGCGCAATTTTGATTAGTGGAGTAAATACAGCCATCGTGACCGCGCTTCTCGGAGGTGTACTAGCCCTTTTTGCTATTTCGGGCCTCACTGGTCTTAGGTTTACGGTGCCCGTTGAAAAAGAAAAAAAATGGAATCCGGTTATTGGATTTATAACAGGTATCATCTCCGGAGCGACGGCAATATTTGTGGTCCCTGTCGTCCCCTATTTGCAGTCACTTGATTTTTCTAAAGGCCAATCTCCCTCCTCAGAAAATGATTCCGACCCAACTGAGGCAAGAGATGAAACTGCGGAAAAAGACGCCCTTATTCAGGCTTTAGGACTAACCGTGCTGATTTCCTCGGGCGCCCTTGCGATCGGACTTAATGCGCGTGGGCAATTACCAGGATCGATCATTTTTCCAGGGATAATTGCGACAGTTACAGCTATCCTCGGGATGGTCGCCGGAAGAACTATTAGAAATGCAATGTCGCTAAATGTTTTCAGAAAATGGGTGCTTGCGGGTCTCCTCCTACTTGGATTTGTGATGATTTTTAGAGCATTTCTTGAATAAGAATATCGGATATATTTCTTTCATTGGGGAGGTTCTCTCCAACAACTCAAAATCATCAAGGAAGTTTATGGTCTTTCAAAGCATCGATTTTATCATGTTTATAATTTCTGTTTGTGTATATCCAGCCCCCCGAAGTGATTGAATTGAAGTCGAGCTGCTTCTTTTGGAGAGTTTTTTCCCGCGTTTATCCTTTAAGATTTTATGATGACGGTATTCCGGTTCATTCAAATTTAAAATTTCTTGAAGTAAACGGTGTATATCTGTAACTCCTGCGAGATCTTCGCCACGAGTTACCAAGGTGATGCCTTGTAGATGGTCATCAATCGTGGCTGATAAGTGGTAGCTTGTTTTGATGTCTTTGCGAGCAAGAACAATATCACCATGTACCCTGGGATCAGATCTTACTTTACCCTTTTCATGATCCTTCCATTCTATAACCCCTGTACGCCTAAAAGCCGCTGCCATATCCAGTCTTAGTGCAGGAACTTGTCCCTTCTCTATGAGTTCTTCTCTTTCCGCGGCAGTCAGTTTTTTGCAGATTCCAGGGTAAACAGCTTCTCCGTAACTGCTGGGTGCTATTCCCGCCCTTTCAATTTCTTCCGTGATTTTCGCCCTGGTGCAGAAGCAAGGGTATATAAGGTTTTCCTCATCAAGTTTTGCAAGTGCAAGTGAGTAATCATCTAAATGTTCCGATTGCTTTCTTACTGGCTCAAGCCAGTCTAAACCTAACCATTTCAGATCCGCAAAAATACCTTGCTCGAATTCTTTGCGGCATCGGGTAGGATCGATATCCTCAATTCTCAAAAGAAATTGATCACTCGCATTTTTTGCGAGTTTTTGAGCGAAAATAGCAGAGTATGCGTGCCCTAGGTGGAGATAACCTGTCGGACTGGGTGCAAAGCGAGTAACCCGGGACATGCCTTTTAAAATGTCTCAGGGAATATATGTTTCCCATCCTTTCCCAATGGCAGAGGTGTAATATCACTCACTAAAGAAATTGGAAGATCTCCATACAAGTGTGGAAACAAGGCCCCTCCTCTGGACTTTTCCCACTTTAAAGCGGTTCCAAGAGGGCATTGGAGAACTGTAAGAAGCAAAATATCGGATTGACCCGCGCGATGTTTAGCAGCACTAGCTACAATTTGTTGTTTCGAAGAAAAGTGGATGAAGCCATCCTTTCTGTCTTGGAAAGAACCGCTATATTTCCCTTTTTTGAGTGCCTGTTCCCATTCCTCTTTACGACACATATGATAAATTTTAATTGAATGATTATTCATAAGATTTCGATATTTAATTTTCAGTGGATCGTGCACAATGCCAACAAAAACTAATCCGCTTAAATTGAATAAGTTACAGTTAAAAACACTGACGATTTTTCAGCAGCTCGCAAAAGCGCCAGAAACATCTAGTCGGAATGAGAAAAACGAAGTTCTCTTGACAAATATGCCTAACACACATGGTAATCATTTCCAATGTGGCGACGCGCTCATTCTTGCAAAGGATGCGACGGGACTTCGCAACCAATCTGTTTGGAAAGCTTTGGAGCGAAAAGGACTTGCGAGATCTATGTTTCCGTTCGGTTTAACATTAACCGAAGAAGGAGAGAGATATTTGACAGGGCTTAATGATAAAATTCTGCATCGAGCTGATTATTAGGGGACCCTCTGGTGCGAAAAAACGATGATATGACGGTGCTTGGTGGCGTTTTTATGGCTCATGCACCTCAATTTTTTACCCTTCCAAAAACAGAAAATAAGCAGATAGTAAACAGAGTTAAAAAGTTAGCCGTTGCAAATGGTGAGAGGCTATCGGCGCTTAAACCGGACTTAATCGTTACGGTCTCAAATGATCATGCTAACCAGTTTGCCCTGCACTGTGTGCCACCATTCGCCATTCATCGAGGTAAACAAGCAACAGGCTCTTTCGCAGGAAAGCAATTCGAGTATCAAATAGCAAGCAAAGAGGCTACTGAATTAATCAGGTATCTTTACACTGAAGGTTTTGATGTTTCTCACACAACCACAGCGGAGGTTGAGTATTCTCTTGGAATACCGATGGAATTCATGGGCGTTGGAGATATTCCGATCCTGCCTCTTTTCGTTAATGCCTATGTACCACCTCAACCAAGGATGGAACGGTGTTATGCGCTGGGAGAAGCCATACGTCGGGGACTCCGTGCACTAGGGTTGCGAGTCATCGTCATGGTTAGTGGTGGGATGTCTCATTTTCCTGGCACTGAGCGATATGCTGAACCAGATCTGGAATTTGATAAAAAAGTTTTAGGAGAAATTTCTGATGGAAATTTGCGTTATTTACTAGCCCTTGATGAGAAGCGCCTTGATGAAACTGGGAATATAGAACTCCGATGTTGGGGTGTCGGTGCTGGCCTATTAGGAGAAAGAAAACCCGATAAGTTATCTTTGGATCCAAGTTGGCATCATAATTATGCAACCCTTGCTTGGTGGTCTAAACCGACGAAAGTAGAGTTTACTCCTCACTATCCGGCGATTTCGTCAGAAAGGCTTGAACTGACGAAAATATTGCATCGGTTGGCGAATGACACCGGTGAACGTGATCTTTACGCGGCTGATCCGAATGCTTACGTCAAAGAACTTGATTTAAAAAAGATTGAAAAAAAAGCATTAATAGAACTCTCAGACACCAAATTCGTCGAGTTAGGTGTTCACCCTTTCATGTCATTTATGGCCAGGCTACATATTGAACGAGGAGGGAAACGTAAAGAATCTTCGTAAGTTTACTTGCCAACAATTTAGAGTTTAATTGGTTGCGTTTTTTATTTTTAAAACGTGTCTAAATTAAATTGGTAACGCCATAGCTTCAAAAGCGGAGTCGCAATTAATAAGGTTCACTTTTTTAAGTCTTATTAAAAAGGAGTCATTATTTTTTTTTAGACGGTGATATTGATATCCAGCAAAAACACGTTGGTTATCCTGTCGATATTCTGTCATTGTCATGGAGCTACTGATGAGGAACTCCCCTTTCTTCTCATCACCTTCTTCCACCACCACATTAGAGATCATATGTGCCGTTCGCGACTGAGGCGACTGGACGTGTATTCTTGGGTGCTCAAGCCTTTCAAACCTTGTGGTCATGAGTTGAGCATCATCATAAAAAAGTGAGGCGGCACTGAACGGATCTTTTTGTTTTGGAGACGCTGGTACCCAATACGCTCCGTCTTCTGTGAATAAAGCCTTCCAGTCCCAGAATTTTCTTAGGTCAAGTAAACGAGCCTCGTAGTAAAGAAATAATTCAAAAGGGTTCCTATCGATAGAGGAAATGCCTCCTAGGCTAGGAGAATCTGGTGTATCAAAAATCGTACCATCCATGTCAGCGATCCATGGTCATATAATTTAGCCAAGCAGAATATTGGGCTCTTACCGCCATTTCATGCATTGCCGACTCTGAGGTGGCGTTATAGTGCGGATCCGCCTGCTCTTCACCGAGACCACGGGAAATATCAATCCAGTTATTTTTCTTTCCTTGGAGTCCTTTTTGGGTCCGTTGGAAAGCCTCCAGGTCATCGGTTTGAACGAAGGAGGACGCGGAATGGGTTACATTTAAAAGTCTGATATTGCCAAAATTCATTTCCTCGGGAGCGCCCTTTAATCTAACCGGATAGACGTTTACTTCCGTTAGATCTACCGAAATTGGTTTGATAACACGGACATGGATATTAAGGCCCATGATAGAAGTGTTAGGATAAATAAGGGTATTATGAAATTCAGGTTTAAGAATTTCCTCCATCCTATTTTTACCAACTTTACTGGATAGTGCTTCTTTATATGCGTTCCAGGCGGGACTAGATCTATCCTTATCTTTTAATTCTGTATTGCTGGTCCAACCGTGACCAAATTCAACGACATAGGAGCGCCGACCGCGCCATGCTTCCGCTGTTTTCTGCTTTTTTTGATCCACGACCTGCGCACCGCCTTTGTCACCCTCACGCCTGGAGAACTGTTCACCTTTTTTATTAACTGTTGATGCATGGGAAAATGGAACATGATACGAGTCCAAGACATTCTCCACTTGGAGCTTCCAATTCCCGCGAAAGATATAGCGATGGAGGCCGGCATCTAGAGAAATTTCTCCATCAGGTGCTCTATCAACGAGGTCGTCAATATTGGCGGTCATCGGACCCAAAAAATCATCAAAAGTTGGCCCATTTTCTGCGAGGCTTGCGAAGATAAAGCCTCGGTAAGCGCCCAATCTAGGTGCGACTGATAAACCAAAGTTTTTTTTGTTAAAACCCTCTGCACAGCCCTCGGGCATTGACACTCCAAGACAACCACCATCTGTCCCGAAACTCCAACCATGGTATAGGCATGTAAGGCTTTTTGCATTTCCTGTTGTC